>LNDR01000396.1 GCA_001464755.1 Rhizobiales bacterium Ga0077524 | reverse complement strand
AGATAGGCCGCAAGCCGTTCCGTCAGCGCCAGCTCTGCCGCGCGGTCGGCGATGGTGACGAGATCGTCGGGGCCGGTTTTCTCGGAGATGTCACCCGTGCCGAGATTTCGCCAGCGGGGCATCACCTCGACGGCGGCGACCTCGGCCATGATGCGGGAGACGTCGGTGAGCAGCGTGGACATGGAGGTCTCCAAAGGTTCGCCGTCCCTGGACCCGGATGATGTCAGGTCAACAACAGGCTGTGGATTTCGTCCCATAGCTCACGGGTCGGGGCGACCAGCACGCCGCCGAGACGATCGAGCGGATCGAACGGTGCGCCGTCGTGGCGCGCGGCGTGGAAGCCGGCGGCACCGGCGATGGCGTGTCCCGGCAGATGGTCCCACGGATGCGTCGAGAAGTTGATCATGAAATGGCTCTCGCCACTCAGGATGCGGCCGTAGTTGTGGCCCGCGCACGTCGGGCGCACGTAGCCGCGAAAGCGATCCCGCACCGCACTCGGATCGCTCAAGCCCCGGCTCGTGAACGCGCCCGAGCCCAGAATGCCCTCGAGATCGGCGAGTGCCAATCCAGCCTGAGCGCGAATCGGCGTGATCGCACCTTCGACATGCCGCTCGGCGCCGCCGCCAGCCTCGCCCAGATAGAGCGTGTTCTCGGCCGGAGCATAAATCCAACCCGCGACCGGACGGCCGCCCACGACCAGCGCCACCATCACGTCGAACGTCGGCTCGCCCTCGGCGAACTTGCGCGTGCCATCGATCGGGTCGATCACCCAGACCGGCTCGGACTTGGCGAAAAGCTGGAGCACGTCCGGATCGGCGGCGACCGCTTCCTCGCCGACGACATGCGAGCCGGGCAGTGCGGCCTCGAGACGCGCCGCCAGTGCGATCTCGGCGGCGTGATCGGCAACCGTGACAAGGTCGCCGGCTTTCGACTTCTTCTGCACGTCGCCGACTGCGAGATTGCGCCAGCGCGGCAGGATCTCAGTTGCGGCAACCTCGCGCAGGATGCCGGCGATCTCGAGCATGTCGACTGTTGCCATGGTGCCGCGCCTCGCCGATTCCTTCACAGCAAGCTCATGCCACGCAGAGGTCGCGCCGGGATATGCCGCAAATTAGCCGCATCGGGGCGCCTTTTGTCGAAACCGTGCAAAGCTGGCTCGAACGAGGTGGAGGCGCAATGCGGCCCATTCAGGCAATTGCAGGCGTGATGTTGGCGCTGGCACTGGTTCTGGCAACGGCATACGGCGATGCGGCGGCGCGCGTGCAGCAGGCACCCTCGAGCCGTGTCGCGATCGATGTGCCCGACGGCTTCACGCAGGCCCGCCAGTTCACCGGGTTCGTCAACGAGGCAGCCGGGACCTCGCTGGTCGTCGTCGAGCTTCCAGCCATCGCCTACGAGCAGCTGGCGAGCGGCTTGACTCCCGAGGCGTTGGCCACGAAAGGCATTGTGAAGGGCGAGGCCGGAAAGCTCGAGCGGCCGGAGCCTTATCTTTTCATGCGCGGCGAGCAGGCGAGCGTGCAGGGACCGGTCGCCAAGTTCCTGGTGGCTTTCCGGGACAAGGACATCACGGCGCTGGTCACCGCGAACGTGCAGCGGTCGGCGCTCGACAGCGGCGCGATCAAGGCCACCGACGTCGAGCGTATGCTGGCGAGCGCGGTTATTGCGCCGGTCGCGGCGCCGGCCCGGGAGGTGTTCCGGCTCGGTTATCTCGGGCCGTTCCTGCCGGCGGGAACCATCCTCGGGACGACGCACGCCTATACGCTCGACGGCAAGCTCGAGGCCGCGCAGAAGAGCGAGAAGCGGGCCGTGCTGATCGTCGCTCCTTCGCTCGATCGCCGCGAACTCGCGGATCCCGAGCGGCAGGCCGAGACGCTGCTCGGCGGACTGCCGGGCTTGACCGACGTGAAGATCGTCTCGCGCCGCCGTGTCGAGATCGCTCGGCTGGAGGCGATCGAGATTATTGCCAACGCCAAGGACAAGGACGAGACCGGCGAGATCGCCCTTTATCAGTTGCTGATCCTGCCGGGCAGCGGTGGCTACTATCGCCTCGTCGGGCAGATGCCGATCGCAGAGCGGGACGTGCTGCTGCCCGAGATGCGCAAAATCGCCGAGAGCTTCCGCGTGGTGGAGTGAAGCCGCAGACGCGTGCTCGAACTCGGGGATGGCTCAGCTGGATTTCCCGTAGGCCCGCGCCAGGACCTCGGCCGAGAACTTGCCTGTCCGCGCGTCCTCGGCGACCGCCTCGGCCGGGCGCTCGGCAGGCGGTCCATAGCCGCCTGCGCCGGGCGTCTCGACGGTGACGCGTTCGCCCTCGCGAAGGGGCATGCGCACCTTGTTGGGCAGCCGCCGCGTGGCGCCGTCAGCATCGGTGAGGAGGAACTGCCCCGTCCCGCCCGGCTCGCCGCCGAAGAGACCCCACGGTTGATGCACGAAGCGCTCGCCGACGCCCGAGAACTCGCAATTGTGCCCGACCGGCGTCACGACGCGCCGGATGCCGAGACCGCCACGCGTGCGGCCAGCCCCGCCCGAGTCCTCGACGAAACCATAGGCCAGAACCCGGAGCGGATACTCCATCTCGATCGCCTCGACCGGCAGGTTCGACGTGTTCGTGATGCCGGCCTGCACGCCGTCCTTTCCGTCCTTGGTGAAGCGCGCACCCATGCCGCCGCCGAGCGTCTCGAGATAGACGTAGGGTTTTCCGGATGCCGGATCGTTGCCTGCGAACACCGCCGAGGTATTGGCCCCGTTGGCCGCCGCGATCACTTTCTCCGGCAGCGCCTGCGCAAGCGCTCCCAGCACCACATCGATGCCGCGCTGACAGGTGTTGGCCCTCAGCGCCACCGCGGCGGGCGACACGCAATTGGCGACCGTGCCGAGCGGCGCGATGATCTCGACGGCATCGAGCACGCCCTGGTTGTTCGGCAGATCCGGATCGAGCACCGCCTTGAGCCCGAAGAACACGCATGATTGCGTCGCGTTGAACGTCAGGTTGACGTTGCCCGGCACTTGCTGGTCGGAGCCCGTCCAGTCGAACACGATCCGGTCGCCCGACTTCTCGACGACCAGCTTGAAGCGCACGTCCTTCGCCTCGAGGCCATCATCGTCGAGCACGTCCTCGAAGGCATAACGGCCATCCGGGATCTTCGCGATCTCGGCCTTCATTCGCGCCTTCGAGCGCGCCACGATCTCGTCGAATGCCGTCTCGACCAGCCCGAGGCCGTGACGATCGCTCAGCGCCTTGACGCGCTCGACGCCGAGCCGGCACGCCGCGATCTGGGCGTTGATGTCGCCGCGTCGCTCGTCGGGCAAGCGCATATTGAGCAGGATGATGTCCATCAAGTCCTGATCGAGCACGCCCCGGTGCATCAGCCGCACGACCGGAATGCGAAGGCCCTCCTTCCAGATCTCGTTGAGCCCGCCCGACATGGAGCCCGCCGCCGCCCCGCCCACGTCCGCGTGATGCGCGATGTTGGCGACCAGAGCCACCATGCGCCCCTCGACGAAGACCGGCATCGCGAAGTTCAGATCGGGCAAATGCGTGCCGCCCGCGACGTGCGGATCATTGGCGAGAAAGAGGTCGCCCTCGGCGATGTCGTTGCCATGTTTCGCGAGCAGCGTTTCGATCAGCCCCGTCATCGACGAGATGTGGACCGGCAGCGAGCCTTGCGACTGGACGATCAGGCGGCCTTTCGCATCCGCGACCGCGATCGAGTGGTCGTGCCGCTCCTTGATGTTCGTCGAGTAGGCCGAGCGCATCAGCGTGATGAAGCACTCGTCCGTGACCGACAAAAGACCGTTCCAGACGATCTCGAGCGTGATCGCGTCGATAGTGGCGCTCATGACGCGGCTCCGATGACGAGGTTGAGGCCCGCGTCGACGACGGCGCGATAGCTGGGCGGAATGGTGGTCGTGGCATCGAGTTGCTCGACGATGGCGGGACCATCGATCTCGGTGCCGGGCGCGAGATCCGGGCGCCAGTAGACGCGGCTGTCGACCGCGCCGTCGCCGGAAAACCAAACCGTGCGCGATCTCTCGGCCGTCGTGGCAGGGCTGCCCGCGAAGTGCGGCGCACCAATGTCCGGCAGGCGGCCGATCCCCGATACCCGCAGATTGACGATCTCGATCGGTGCGGCTGCGTTGTGATGGCCGTAGCTGCGCTCGTGCGTGGCGTGGAACAGCCGGGCCAGCTCGCTGGCCGGGGGAAGTCCGTCGCCGTGCGAGTCCGGCACCGCAACGCCGAGTTCGTAGTTCTGGCCGATATATCGCATGTCGACGACAAGCTCGCGGCGGGCCTCCCCCGGCCGGATCTGCTCCGTCCGCCACCACTCGGCGACCCGCGCCTCGAGACGCGCCAGTTCGCTGCGCACGTGCCCAAGATCGCCCGCGAGCGGCGTCCGGCAGGTCGCGACGAAGCTCTCTTTCAAGTCGGCGACGACGAGGCCCTGAGCGCACAAGATGCCGGGGGACGGCGGCACCAGAACGGCCCGCATGCCGAGTTCCTCGGCAAGCTCGATCGCATGCAGCGCGCCGGCTCCGCCGAACGGCATCAGGACGAACGGGCGCGGATCGTGGCCTCTCTCGATCGAGACCGCGCGGATAGCGCGCATCATGTTGGCGTTGACGATCCGCACGATGCCGAGCGCGGCCGCCTCGAGACTGATGCCGAGCTTGTCAGCGATCGGCTGGACCGCGCGCACCGAGGCGTCCTTGTCGAGGCGCATATCGCCGCCGAGAAGCTCGGTCGGCAGCCGGCCCAGCACGACGTTGGCATCGGACACCGTCGGCGCCGTGCCACCGCGCCCGTAGCACGCCGGTCCCGGCACCGCGCCCGCGCTCTCCGGACCCACCTTGAGCAGGCCATCCGGCCCGAAGTGCGCGATCGAGCCGCCGCCCGCCCCGATGGTATGGATGTCGATTGCCGGCATACGCACCGGAAACCCTGCAACCTCGCGCCCGAACGACATCTCGGCCTTAGCCCCGCGCACGAGGCAGACGTCCGTCGAGGTGCCGCCCATGTCGAACGTGATGATGTCGGGATGGCCTGAGAGGCGCGCCACATGGGCCGCCCCGACCACACCCGCGGCAGGCCCTGACAGCGCCGTGCGCACGGGAAACCGCGACGCGCGGTCGATCGACATTAAGCCGCCTGACGACTGGTTGATGCCGATCGCCGCGCCCGGCGTCAACTTGCCGACTGCCGCGCCGAGCCGCTCCATGTAACGCGTCACCTGGGGTTGCAGGTACGCGTTGAGCACCGTCGTCGAGAGGCGCTCGTACTCCCGGAACTCGGGCTGCACATCCGAGGAGATGGAGAGAAGCAGCTCCGGTTTCACCCGCCGGATCGCCTCGGCCACCTGCTGCTCATGCTCGGGATTGAGAAACGAGAACAGCAGGCAGATGGCGACGCCGTCGACGTCGAGGCGCGCCACCTCGGCCGCCACCCGCTCCGCTTCCGCATCCAGCAATTCGCCCAGCACCTCGCCACGTGACCCGACCCGCTCCTCGACCTCGAGGCGGCGCTCGCGCGGGATGAGAGGTGGCGGATAGTCGGTTTGGATATCGTAGACGCGGGGCCGGATCTGGCGGCCGATCTCGAGAAGATCACGAAAGCCCTTTGTCGTGATCAGTGCGAGGCGTCCGCCACGGCGCTGGATCAGGGCGTTGGTCGCGACGGTCGTGCCGTGCGCGAAGCGGGCCATGCCGCCGAGGTCGACGCCGTGGCGCCGAGACAGCTCCTCGAGGCCCGCGACGATCGCCTCCGACGGATCGGCGGGTGTCGAGGGCACTTTGTGCACTACGATCCGCCGGCTCTCGGGCTCGAATGCAAAAAGATCCGTGAAGGTGCCTCCGACGTCGACACCGATCAGCCAACCCACTGCGATCTCCAATTCTGCGCGTTCCGGCCGCGATCATGCGGCTGAGACGTCATCTCGACAAGCCGGGCCGGGTCGCGGATAGTCCCGCAATGTGTCGCGGGGCTCCAACCGGAAGGCGTTTACCAACCGTGCGCTACTCGATCAGCTCGCTACTCGGCCAGGCCATCACGGGCAATCGCGGCTGGAAGCCCGCATGGCGGCGCACCGAGCCCAAGCCCGTCTACGACGCCCTGATCGTCGGCGGCGGCGGGCATGGGCTCGCAACCGCCTACTATCTGGCCAAGGAGCACGGGATGGCGAACATCGCCGTGCTCGAGAAGGGCTGGATCGGCAGTGGCAATATCGGACGCAACACCACGCTCATCCGCTCGAATTACCTGCTGCCGGGCAACATCCCCTTTTACGAGCACTCGATGAAGCTCTGGGAGGGGCTCGAGCAGGACATCAACTACAACGCGATGGTCAGCCAGCGCGGCCTGCTCAATCTTTATCACTCCGACGCCCAGCGCGACGCGTTTGCGCGACGTGGCAACGCCATGCGCATGCACGGCGTCGACGCGGAACTCCTGGACCGCGAGGAGGTGCGCGCGTTCGTGCCCTACCTCGACTTCGACAACGGCCGGTTTCCGATCCAGGGCGGGCTCATCCAACGTCGCGGCGGCACGGTCCGCCACGATGCCGTCGCCTGGGGATACGCGCGGGCCGCCGACCGGCTCGGCGTCGATATCCTCGAGCATTGCGAGGTAACCGGCATCGACGTCGTCGACGGCCGTGCCGTCGGCGTGCAAACGACACGCGGCGCCATTCGCGCAAAGAAGATCGGCCTTGCCGCAGCCGGCAACTCATCCCGCGTCGCGGCGCTGGCGGGCCTTCGTCTGCCGATCGAGAGCCATGTGCTGCAGGCGTTCGTCTCCGAGGGCGTGAAGCCGCTCATCGACACCGTCGTCACCTTCGGCGCCGGCCATTTCTACATCTCGCAGTCCGACAAGGGCGGTCTCGTCTTCGGCGGCGATATCGACGGCTACAATTCCTACGCTTGGCGCGGCAACCTGCCGATGGTCGAGGACGTCGCCGAATGTGGCATGGCGCTGATGCCCATGCTCGGACGGCTGCGCGTCGTCCGCAGCTGGGGCGGGCTCATGGACATGTCCATGGACGGCTCGCCCATCATCGACAAGACACCGATCGACGGCCTCTATCTCAACTGCGGCTGGTGCTACGGCGGCTTCAAGGCGACGCCGGCCTCCGGCTGGTGCTTTGCCCACACCATCGCACGTGACGAGTTGCACGCCTTCAATGCCGCCATGAGGCTCGACCGTTTCGCAACCGGCCACCTGATCGACGAGCGCGGCGCCGGCAACCGTCCCAACCTGCACTGATCCCCCAATCTTCACTAATCCCAACGCCATCGAGGCACGACGAGATGCGCATTCCCTGTGTCTATTGCGGCGAGCGCGGCCACGAGGAGTTCGCCTACCTCGGCGACGCCACCGTCCAACGGCCCGACGCCTCCAGCGCCACCGCTGCCGAGTGGCACGACTACGGCTACGTGCGCGATAACCCGTCCGGCTCGCACCGCGAGCTGTGGCAACACGTCTCGGGTTGCCGCGCCTGGCTCGTCGTGACCCGCGACACCCGCACGCACGCGATCCTCTCTGTCGAAGCTGCGCGAGACGTTGCGCTGAGCCGCGAGAAGGCCGCCCCATGAACGATGCCGCGCCCAATGCCCACTCGGCCGCGCCTGCCCGACGCCTTGGCGACAACGCGCCGCTGCGCCTCGCCGAAGGCGGCCTGATCGACCGCTCGCGCACGCTCGCCTTCACGTTCGACGGGCAGCGTTATCTTGGGCACCCAGGAGACACGCTCGCCTCGGCCTTGATCGCCAACGGCGTGCGCCTCGTCGGGCGCTCGTTCAAATATCATCGCCCGCGCGGCATCCTCTCCGCCGGCCCCGAGGAGCCGAATGCGCTCGTCGAGCTGCGCTCCGGCGCCCGGCGCGAGCCCAACAGCCGCGCCACCACCATCGAGCTTTACGACGGCCTCGTCGCCGCGAGCCAGAACCGCTGGCCGTCGCTCAAGTACGATCTCCTCTCTATCAACGGTCTCGCCGGACCGATCATCGGTGCGGGCTTCTACTACAAGACCTTCATGTGGCCGGCCGCGTGGTGGGAGAAAGTCTACGAGCCGCTGATCCGCCGCGCCGCCGGTCTCGGCCGGGCGGCTGGCGTGCCAGATCCCGACACCTACGACAAGGCCAACCTGCACTGCGACGTGCTCGTCGTCGGCGCCGGCCCCGCCGGATTGATGGCTGCGCTGACGGCCGGGCGTGCCGGCGCCCGCGTCGTGCTCTGCGAGGACGACTTTCGCCTCGGCGGTCGCCTGTTGCTCGACCGGCGCGAGATCGACGGGCGTTCCGCGCTCAACTGGGTCGCCGCCACCGAGGCGGAACTCGCCGCGATGCCGGAGGTGCGCATCCTGCGGCGCACCAGCGTCGTCGCCACCTACGACCACGGCACCTACGCGGCCGTCGAACGCGTCAACGATCATGTCGCCGAGCCACCGAGCCACGAGCCACGCCAGCGTCTCTGGCGCATTGTTGCGACGCGCTGCGTCGTCGCCGCCGGCGCGACCGAGCGCCCGCTCGTCTTTCCCGGCAACGATCGCCCCGGCGTCATGCTGGCGGGCGCGGTGCGCGCCTACGTCAACCGCTTCGCCGCCATACCGGGGCGCCGCGCGGTCGTGTTCGCCACCAACGACGACGCCGCGCGCACCGTCGACGACCTCGCGCATTGCGGCGTCGATGTCGTCGCCGTCGTCGATGCGCGGCCTCAAGCCTCGGCCGTGATGGCCGACGCGACCCAGCGCGCCAGCGCCCGTCACATCTCTGGCGGTGCCGTCACTCGCGTGCACGGGCGCCTCGGCGTCGAGGCCGTCGACATCCGCGCGGCCAACGGCGCCACCGCGCGCGTCGCCTGCGATCTCGTCTGCGTCTCCGGCGGGTGGAGCCCCAACGTCCACCTCGCCAGTCATCTCGGTGGCCGGCCGGAATGGGACGCGACGCTGGCGGCGTTCGTCGCCCGCAATCTTCCCGAGCGCATGGACCTCGCCGGTGCTGCAGCTGGCGACCTCGCACTCGCCGACGCCTTCACGCAAGGCCACCGCGCCGGCAGCGCCGCGGCAGAAGCGTGCGGCTTTTCCGCTGCGAGCGCGCCCATCCCTCTCCTCGATCCCGAGAGCACGGCCACATCCCCTCTTTGGCGTGTCACCGGCACGCGCGGCAAGGCCTTCGTCGATTTCCAGAACGACGTCACCACCGGCGATCTCGAGCTTGCCCATCGCGAGGGCTTCCGCTCCGTCGAGCACATGAAGCGCTACACTACGCTCGGCATGGCGACCGACCAGGGTAAGACCTCGAACGTCAACGGCCTCGCGCTGATGGCGGAGCTGACCCAGACCAGCATCCCGGCCACCGGCACGACAACGTTCCGGCCTCCATATCTGCCCGTCGCCATCGGCACGCTCGCCGGCCACCATCGCGGCAAGGAATTCCGCCCGACACGCCTCGCGCCGACGCACACTTGGGCCAAGGAGCAGGGCGCGATCTTCGTCGAGACGGGCCTATGGCTCCGGGCCCAATGGTATCCGACGCCCGGCGAGAAGGACTGGCTCGAGAGTGTCGACCGCGAAGTCCGCGCCGTGCGCAGCGCGGTCGGCATCTGCGACGTCTCGACCCTCGGCAAGATCGACGTGCAGGGACCGGGCGCCGCCGCCTTCCTCGATTTTCTCTACACCAACACGATGTCGACCCTCGCGATCGGCCGCGCCCGCTACGGCCTGATGCTGCGCGAGGATGGCTTCGTCATGGACGACGGCACCGTCTCACGGCTCGGCCCCGAGCATTACGTCGTGACGACGACCACGGCCAATGCGGCCGGCGTGATGGCGCACATGGAGCACGCCCAGCAGTGGCTGCGGCCCGGTCTCGACGTGACGCTCGCCTCGGTCAGCGAGCAGTGGGCGCAGCTTTCGGTCGCCGGCCCCCGGTCACGCGATGTGCTCCGCGCCGTCGTCGATCCCGCGCACGACATCTCCGACGCGGCCTTCCCCTACCTTGCCGTTGCCGAGGTCAGCGCGATGGGCGGCATTCCCGCCCGCCTCTTCCGCATCTCCTACTCCGGTGAGCGCGCCTACGAGATCGCGGTGCCAGCCGGCTACGGTGACGCGCTCGTGCGGGCACTGATGGATGCCGGACGCGCGCACGGCATCGTGCCCTACGGAACGGAGACGCTCGGCGTGCTCCGGATCGAGAAGGGCCATGTCGCCGGCAACGAGATCTCCGGCCAGACCACAGCGCGCGATCTCGGGCTCGGCCGCATGCTCTCGCGCAAGAAGGACTTCATCGGGCGCGCTTTGGCAGAACGTCCGGCGCTCGTCGCGGCGGGCCGCCCGGCGCTCGTCGGCCTGAAGCCGGTCGATCGCAGCCTTCGCCTCAGGGCCGGCGCCCATCTTGTCGCTCAGGGCGCCGAGCCGACCGCTGCCAACGACCAGGGCTATGTCACCTCCGTTGCCCACTCGCCAACGCTCGGCCATTGGATCGGCCTCGCACTGCTGTCCGGTGGAGCCACTCGCCACGGCGAGCGCGTGCGCGTCTGGGATCCCGTTCGCTCCGGCGACACCTTGGCCGAGGTCTGCGACCCGGTCTTCTACGATCCGGCGGGAGAGCGCCTCCATGGCTGACGCAATGCAACCGCTGCCGCTATCCGCGCTCGCCGGAAGCATCACGCCGGGACGGAAGGGCCGCCGCTCCGGTGGTCCCGGCGTCCTCGTCGAGGAGGTTCGGCCGTCCGGCATCGCGACCATCATCGCGCGGCAGGGGCAAACCGAGGCGCTCGCCGCCAAGGTTCGCCTCGACCTCGGCTGTGATCTGCCGCTCAAGCCACGGCGGGTCGACAGTGCAGGCGTGGCGCTCATCTGGGCCGGGCCAGGCCGCTGGCTCGCCCTTGCCGCAGCCGACCACGTGGACGCGCCCTTTGCCGCCGACCTCGAGACGCGCCTCTCGGGTCTCGCGAGCGTTATGGATCAGGGCCACGCGCTGTCGCTGCTCCGGCTCTCCGGTCCCCGCGTCCGGGATGCGCTGGCCAAGGGCTTTCCGATTGACCTCCATCCGCGCGCATTTGGCCCGGACGATGCGGCCATCACCTTGGTGTCCCATATCACCGCGCACATCTGGCAGACGCGTGCCGATCCGGTCTACGAGGTGGCCGTCGCCCGAAGTCTCGCCGCGAGCTTCTGGCACTGGCTCGAGGCTTCGGCCGCCGAGTACGGCCTCCAGATCGAGGGCGGCTAGTTCGGTGGTTTGAAAGTCCGCTGCGTCCTCTCGGCCGACTATGTAGGCGGACCGCCAAACGCGACGCCACACTGAGCTTTTTATTCAGCTCGGGTCCTTTGGGCCGCGAAGTGCGTCCCGAGGCTTCAGCACGGCAGAGCGAACTTCTTGGTCGGGACGCCAGCCTGGCTGCCCTACGCCCCGCAACAGCGCCGCCAGCTCGGGCTCATGCACCAGTCCCGCGGCCTCGTCGGGTGGAAAGAACGCAACTCGCCGTTCCATCTTCTCTGGCCAGGTTTGCAATCGCTCCCTGACCTCGAGCGGAAACACCTCGACGACGCACATCATGCTCGCCAAGACATGCAGGCGCTTGCGGTAGGTGTAGCGGCCGATAGACGCGAGAGCGATCTCGCCCACCAGCCCGGCTTCCTCGCGCGCCTCGTCGGCTGCGGTCTCGTAGACCGGCCGGTCCGGCTTGACCCAGCCCTTCGGCAGCACCCAGCGCTTCGTTTCGCGGCTCGTTACCAAACCAATGGTTACTCGGCCGTTCGCCTCGCTCAGCAGCGGCAACGCCGCACACTGCTGTCCGACCGATCGGCTCGTGAGCAACTGCAACAGTCGCAATCTCGTATCCTTCCTGATGCACCAGACTGCTGTTCCAGCAAAGAGACGGAATATAGCCGTCCCTGGTGTCACGTCATGGGCCGCCACGCAAGTTGCAACTCCCAGTCGCCAACAGAAACGACGTGCGCAACGAGCCCGACTGCAGCGCGGGCGGTGCCGACACCGGGCGTCGCGCGCGTCCGGTACTGGCCTCCCGCCGCGATCCCGCCTAGCGTTCAGACCAACGCCATACCGCGACCAGCCAGAGGGGACCCCGCCATGACGATCGCCACCGCGTCGCCGCACGCGACCTACGTCGGCCATCTCCAGAAGGGCGAGCTCGCCTACCAGTGGAGCCCGGCTGCCAGCCGCGCCGTTTTCTTTCCGCGCCTCGTTTGTCCTTACACCGGCTCGACGGCACTCGAATGGCGCATCGCAAGCGGCCTCGGCACCGTCCATTCGACGACCACGGTGCATTCGGTCGACGGCAAGGCATACAACGTCGCTTTGATCGACTGCGACGAGGGCTTTCGCCTGATGAGCCGGGTCGAGGACATCGCACCCGACTCCGTTGCGATCGGCATGCGCGTGAAACTACGGATCCACAAGCCCGGTGGCGAGGAGGAGCCGGTCCCTGTCTTCGCCCCCGTCACCGCGGGCAGCCCCGCCACTCGCCCGGCTACCGTCGCTGCACCTTACGTCGCCCCAAGGAAGCCCACTGGAACGGCACGGCGCGGCAGCGCGGCCATCGTCGGCGTCGCCGAATCCGACCTTGGCCAGGTCGCGGAAGGGCTCACACCCATCGACCTGATGGCCCAGGGCATCACCCGCGCGCTCGACGACTGCGGGCTTGGCGTCGCCGATGTCGACGGCCTGTTCTGCGCGACGACGCAGGCGCGCACGTCCGCGCTCTCGCTCAGCGAGTACCTTGGCCTCGATGCGGCCTACGTCGGCTCGACCATCGTCGGCGGTTCGTCGTTCGAGTACCACGTCGCGCAGGCCCAATCGGCCATCGAGGCCGGATTGTGCAGCGTTGCCGTGATCGCCTACGGCAGCACGCAGCGCAGCGTCGGCCGAAAACAAGCCTCCGTGCGCGAGATCAATCCCTACGAGACCCCGTTCAAGCCGTTCCTGCCGGCCAGCGCCTACGCCATGGCGGCGCTGCGCCACATGCACCAGTTCGGCACCACGCGCGAGCAGATGGCAGCCGTTGCGGTTGCGGCCCGCGAGTGGGCGCAACTCAATCCGGCCGCCTGGGATCACAAGCCCCTCACCATCGAAGCCGTCCTTGCCGCCCGGCCCGTCAGCACGCCGCTCACAGTCCGCGATTGCTGCCTCTCGACGGACGGCGGTGGCGCCATCGTCGTGACATCCGCGGAAAAGGCCCGCACCTTGAGGAAGCCGCCCGCCTTCGTCCTCGGCTGCGGCCAGTCGATCACCCACGCGGCGATCTCGTCGATGCCCGACCTCACGCACACCGGAGCCAAGCGGGCGGGCGAGATCGCCTACGCCATGGCCGGCCTCGCGCCCAAAGACATCGACGTTCTCGAACTCTACGACGCCTTCACCATCAACACGATCCTGTTCCTCGAAGACTTGGGCTTTTGCCCGAAGGGCGAGGGCGGCCGTTTCGTCGAGGGCGGGCGCATCGGGCCGAAGGGCCGCCTCCCCGTCAACACCAACGGCGGCGGGCTCTCCTACTGCCATCCCGGCATGTACGGCCTGTTCCTGCTGATCGAGGCGGTGCGGCAGCTGCGCGGCGAGTGCGGAGACCGCCAGATTGCCGGCGCCAAGACAGCGCTCGCCCATGGCAACGGCGGCGTTCTCTCGTCGCAAGCAACCGTCATCCTCGGGACCGAGGCAACGCTCGGCTGAGGCCCGCGCGCTCGTGACATTGTCACATATCTCGGAGCGCACCCCGCCTACTTGACGCCGATCAGCCTTGGTCGTGCGACCGGCTGCCATGGTCTGGCGCCGCGCATCCCGTGCGGGCCGGCCGCTGTCGCGCCACCACCCGAGGCGACACGAGGAGAACATCGATGCGATCACGCAGCCTCGTCCGTGCCCTGGTGACTGGCCTGCTCGCCACGACGATGCCCATTGCCGCCGCGTTCGCCCAGACCAGCGGCTACACCGTCGCCGAGGTCGAGATCGACGACCTGAAGCAGGTTCTCGCCACGGTGCGCAGCAAGGATCGTCTCGAGGCGCGCGTGCGGACACCCGGCACCGTCGTCGCCCTGAAGGTGGACGTGGGCGCCGAGGTGACGCCGGGCCAACTCGTCGCGACCGTCGTCGATCCCAAGATCGCGCTGCGCATGAAGGGGCTCGACGCGCAGATCGTCGGCCTCGAGTCGCGCCTCGCAACGGCCCGGCTCGACTACCAGCGGGCCCAGGAGTTGCAGCAGCGCGGCGTCACGCCACAAGCCCGCGTCGACCAGCTCAAGACGGCCCTCGACGTTGCTACGAACGAGTTGGCGACAGCCCGCGCCGAGCGACAGGTTATCGAGGAGCAGGCGAGCGAGGGTCAGGTTCTGGCGCCGGCGGCTGGCCGCGTGCTGCGCGTCCCCGTGACGGAAGGCAGCGTCGTCATGGCTGGCGAAAGCGTCGCCACCATCGCCGCCAACGCCTACCTGCTGCGGCTCGAGCTGCCCGAGCGGCACGCCCGATTCATGAAGGCCGGCGATGTGGTCAAGGTCGGCACTCGTGGCCCGACGGCCTCGCGCGATGTGAGAGCCGAAGGCCGTATCGTGCAGGTCTATCCCGAGCTGCAGGGCGGCCGTGTCATTGCCGATGCCGATGTTGCAGGTCTCGGCGACTACTTCGTCGGCGAGCGCGCGCTCGTCTGGATATCCGTCGGAAAGCGCCGGACCATCGTCGTGCCCGCCAATTTTCTCGCCGCGCGTTTCGGCCTCGACTACGTGCGCGTCGTGCCGGCGAAGGGCGATGCCACCGACGTCGTCGTTCAGGTCGGCGCCGAGGTGGTGCTCGCCAACGGTGAAGCCGGCCGCGAGATCCTCGCCGGCCTGAAGCCGGGCGATCTCCTCGCCGCACCGGGAAGCAAGCCATGACCGACACATCGCCCACCCCGGACAAGCCTCTCGGCCTGTCTGGAGCCCTGACCCGCGCCTTCATCGGCTCGCCGCTGACGCCGCTTGCGCTACTCGCTGCACTGGCCCTCGGTCTCGTTGCGCTGTTCGCGTTGCCACGTGAGGAGGAGCCGCAGATCTCGGTGCCCCTCGTCGACATCATGGTGCGGACCGACGGGCTCAAAGCCGAGGATGGCGCCCGCCTCGTGACGGAACCGCTCGAGACGATCGTGAAGGCGATCAACGGCGTCGAGCACGTCTACTCGAACACCCTCGATAATCAGGTGCTGGTCACCGCCCGCTTCTTCGTCGGCACCAAGTCGGACGAGGCGATCCTGCGCGTCCACGAGAAGATCCGCGCCAACATGGACCGGATACCGACCGGAATTCCCGAACCGCTGATCGTCGGGCGCGGCATCGACGACGTGGCGATCGTCACGCTCACGCTCGCCGCCAAGGCCGGTGCCGCCGAGCGCTATCCCGACAACGTGCTCTATCACCTCGGCGAAAACCTGCTCGTCGAGCTGGCCAAGCTCGAGGACGTGGGCCTCTCCTACATGGCGGGCGGGCGCCCGGACCAGATCCGCATCGAGCCCGACCCCGAGCGGCTGTCGCTCTACGGCGTCACGCTCGCCCAGCTCATGGGCAAGATCAGGAACGCCAACCGATCGTTCGCGGCGGGCCACGTCCGCGAGATGAACCGGAGCCTCGCCGTCTCGGCGGGCCAGACGCTGCAGGGCATTCCCGACATCGGCCTTCTGGTCATCACCACCCGCGACGGCCGTCCGGTCTATGTGCGCGATGTCGCCACCGTGGTCGTCGGCGCCAAGCCGCTCGAGCGCCGCGCCTGGCACTACGCGAAGGGCGCCGACGGCAGCATCGAACGCGTGCCGACCGTGACGCTGGCACTCGCCAAGCGCGCCGGTGCCAGCGCCGTGACGATCGCCGAGCGCATTCGCCACCGTGTCGATGCGCTGAAGGGCACGCTCATCCCCGCCGACATCGACGTTGTAGTGACACGTGACTACGGGGAGACCGCCAACGAGAAGGCCAACGAGCTGCTGTTCCACTTGGCGCTTGCGACCATCTCCATCGTAGCGTTGGTCGGCTTCGCCATCGGCTGGCGCGAGGGCGTCGTGGTCGCGATCGTCATCCCCGTCACGATCCTGCTCACGCTCTTTGCCTCCTGGCTGATGGGCTACACCATCAACCGCGTCAGCCTCTTCGCGTTGATCTTCTCCATCGGCATCCTGGTCGACGACGCCATCGTCGTGATCGAGAACATCGCGCGGCACTGGGCGATGGAGGACGGCCGCAGCCGAGCCCGCGCGGCGATCGAGGCCGTCGCCGAGGTCGGCAACCCGACCATCATCGCGACACTGACGGTCGTCGCCGCGCTCTTGCCGATGCTGTTCGTGTCGGGGCTGATGGGTCCCTACATGGCGCCGATCCCGGCCAACGCCTCGGCAGCGATGATCCTCTCGTTCTTCGTCGCCGTCGTTGTGACGCCGTGGCTGATGCTGCGGCTCGCGGGCAATGTGGCGAGTCATACCGGCAGCCATCACCCGCACGACGGCGGCTGGCTCGGGCGGACCTATGTCGCGTGGGCGCGGCCGATCCTGGCAACGCGCGGCACGGCTTGGCTGTTTCTCGGTCTCGTCGGTGCGGCGACGCTGCTCTCCCTCGTGCTGCTGCCCCTGAAACTGGTCACGGTCAAGCTGCTGCCGTTCGACAACAAGTCGGAGTTGCAGGTCGTGCTCGATCTGCCGCGCGGCGCCTCGCTCGAGGAGACCGACCGCGTGCTCGACGCGGCGGCCCGTCGCCTTGCCTCGCTCGACGAGCTGGCGTCGGTCCAGTCTTACGTCGGCACCTCGGCGCCATTCAACTTCAACGGACTTGTGCGCCACTATTACCTTCGGAACCAGGCGAGCCAGGGCGACCTCCAGGTCAACCTCAAGCCGAAGGGCGAGCGGCGGCGCTCGAGCCACGAGATCGCGCTCGACGTGCGCAAGCGGCTTGCCGAGCTGAGACTGCCCGAGGGCAGTGCACTGCGCGTCGTCGAGGTGCCGCCCGGCCCACCGGTGATCGCTACCTTGCTGGCCGAGATCTATGGGCCTGACGCCGATACGCGCCGCGCCGTTGCCCACGAGGTGCGCGCCATCTTCCGCAGCATCCCCTTCATCGTCGACGACGATGACAGCTTCGGCCGGCCGGCGCCGCGCCTCCGCGTCTCGATCGACCAGGACAACCTGGAGTTCCACAAGGTCGAGCAGAGTGACGTCTACGATACGCTGCAGACCTATCTCGGCGGCGTTCCCGTCGGCTACTCGCATCGCGGCGGCGGGCGCCACCCGATCGAGATCGCCGTGCAACAGCCGAAGTCGCGTCTTGCACTCGATGCGGCGATGCTCTCCACGCCCGTGCCCGCCAATGCGCTGCCCGGCGAGCGATCGATCATCGAGCTTGGCGATGTCGTCCGCGTCGAGCGCGAGACCGCCTCGCTGCCGATCTTCCGCCGCAACGGCCGCCCGACCGAAATGGTGATGGGCGAACTCGCCGGTGCCTACGAGGCGCCCCTCTACGGCATGCTCGCCGTGGCCGACGCCATCAAGGCCAAGGACTGGGGCAAGCTCCCCCGGCCCGAGATCCGTCTGAACGGGCAACCCGACGACGATGCCAAGGCGGTTCTGCTCTGGGACGGCGAGTGGGAGGTGACCTGGGTGACGTTCCGCGACATGGGCGCGGCGTTCGCGGTGGCCCTACTCGCCATCTACATTCTGGTGGTCGGCCAGTTCGGCTCGTTCAAGCTGCCGCTGGTCATCCTCACCCCCGTGCCGCTGACGCTGATCGGCATCATGATAGGCCACTGGATTTTCGGCGCGCCGTTCTCGGCCACCTCGATGATCGGCTTCATCGCGCTTGCCGGCATCATCGTCCGGAACTCGATCCTGCTCGTCGACTTCATCCGGCAGCGCCGAGACGCCGAGACGCCGCTGCGACAGGTGCTGCTCGAGGCGGGCGCGATCCGCTTCAAGCCGATCCTGCTGACCGCGATCGCTGCGATGATCGGTGCGGCCGTGATCCTGTTCGATCCGATCTTCCAGGGCCTCGCTATCTCGCTCCTGTTCGGGCTCGCCTCGTCGACGCTGCTGACCGTACTCGTGATCCCGGCCATCTACGTGGCGCTGCGCGATGACACCCGTTCGCCGGAAAGCGCCAACGGCGGCGGCACCCCGGCGGTCAGCGGGCCGGCCACCACGGCCTGAGGGGCACTCTCGGCTGGCCCTGCAGATGGATGGTTGTATCCGTCCTTCTGCCCGCCGATCGGGCGCGCATACCGGCATCCAACCTGCTAAGTCTGACGCTTTCGAGTGCCCCCCGCTCGCGGCAGCCAAGCATCGGTTCCGGACATGACCACGCCCACACCTTACGCACGCGATCTCGTCGGCTATGGCCGCAATGCCCCCCATCCGCGCTGGCCGGGAGGCGCCGCGATCGCGCTCCAGATCGTCATCAACTATGAGGAAGGTGGCGAGAACTGCATCCTGCACGGGGACGCGGCCTCCGAGGCGTTCCTCTCCGAGATCGTCGGCGCCGCACCCTGGCCCGGCCAGCGCCACATGAACATGGAATCGATCTACGAGTACGGCTCCCGCGCCGGCTTCTGGCGCCTCTGGCGTCTTTTCACCGAGCGCCGGATTCCGGTGACGGTCTACGCCATCGCGCACGCCCTGATGCGCTATCCCGAGGTGGTCGCGGCCATGCACGAGGCGGGTTGGGAGATCGCGAGTCATGGCCTCAAGTGGATCGACTACAAGGACATCCCCGAGCCCGAGGAGCGCCGCCACATCGCCGAGGCGATCCGGCTCCACACCGAGCTGACGGGCGCGCGCCCGCTCGGCTTCTACCAGGGCCGCACCTCCGCCAACACCACGCGCCTCGTCATGGAGGAAGGCGGCTTCGTCTATTCCTCCGACAGCTATGCCGATGACCTTCCCTACTGGATCGCCGGCCCGCGCGGCCCGCACCTGATCGTGCCCTACACGCTGGACACCAACGACATGCGGTTTGCGACCGCCCAGGGCTTCAACTCGGGCGATCAATTCTTTACCTACCTCGCCGACACCTTCGACGTGCTCTACGCGGAGGGACTTGCGGGCGCGCCAAAGATGATGTCCGTCGGGCTGCACTGTCGCCTCGCGGGGCGACCCGGCCGAGCGGCGGCTCTGGCGCGCTTCCTCGACCACGTCTCGCGTCACGACAAGGTCTGGATCGCAACCCGTCTCGATATCGCACGGCATTGGCAAGGCACGCATCCCGCGGGCGGCGCACCCACCCGCCTCGGCGGCGCAAACAATGGAGCTCACTCGTGACTGGCAAGCCCGAGACGTTCGAGGAGCTGGCCCCCTCGCCTCGCCTGCTGATGGGACCCGGCCCGGTCGACCTCTATCCGCGCGTGCTGCGCGCCATGTCGGTGCCGATCCAGGGCCAGTTCGACCCCGAGTTCCGCCGCTACATGCAACAGGTCATGGCCCTCTATCGCCAGGTCTGGAGAACCGGGAACGAGTGGACGCTGCTGGTCGACGGCACCGCGCGTGCCGGCATCGAGGCGTGCCTGCAATCTGTCGTCGCACCCGGAGACAAGGTGCTGGTGCCGATCTTCGGGCGCTTCGGGCACCTCCTCACCGAGATCGCCCGCCGGGCGCGCGCCGAGGTGATCTCGCTCGAGGTCGAATGGGGCACCGTGTTCGCGCCGGGTCAGATCGCGGAGGCTATCGCCAAGCATCGTCCTCGCGTCGTCGCCATGTGCCAGGGTGACACCTCGACCACGATGCTGCATCCCCTCGACGAGGCCGGCGCCGCCTGTCGGAGGCACGATGCCCTGCTCTTCGTCGACGCCACGGCCTCGCTCGCCGGCAACCCCTTCGAGACCGACGCCTGGCAGGTCGACCTCGCCTCAGCTGGCCTGCAGAAGTGCCTCTCCGGTCCGCCCGGCATCTCGCCGGTGACGTTCAACGAGCGCGTCGTCGAGATCCTGCGCCACAGGAAGCACGTCGAGGCGGGCATCCGCCCCCCCGACATGGAGGACGGCAACGGCCCGATCATCCAGTCGAACTACTTCGACCTCGCGATGATCATGGACTACTGGAGCCCCCGCGCGCTCAACCACCACACCGAGGCGGCGAGCATGCTCTATGCCGCGCGCGAGTGTGCCCGCGTCGTGCTGGAGGAAGGCATCGATGCCGGCATTGCGCGCCACCGATTGGCTTCCGGGGCACTGCGCGCGGGTCTCGAGGCCATGGGGCTCGAGCTGTTCGGCGACGCTGCGCATCGCATGGCCAACGTCACCGGCGTCGCCATCCCCAAGCCTGCCGGCAACGGCGACAAGGTGCGTGCCGAGATGCTCGAGGATTTCGGCATCGAGATCGGCACCTCGTTCGGGCCGCTGGCCGGCCGCATCTGGCGCATCGGCACGATGGGATATGTCTGCCGCAAAGCCAATGTGCTGCGCTGCCTCGCCTCGCTCGAGGCCGTGCTCCGTCGCAATGGCGTGTCCGTTCAGGCGGGGGCCGGCGTGGATGCCGCCTGGGCGGTGTACGACCGCGCAGGTGGGACCTGAACGCAGCCGAGCATAAGACCGGCAAGCAACTGGACAGCGACGACCGGGGGCGGCATAGCGGGCGGCGAAGCGCGCGCCGACCGTGTCCTCCTCTTGCCATGAAACCAGGATGTACTCGGAGCGAGCAGCGGCACGACAGACCGAACGGGCGAGCCGAGCGCGCACCACCGTAGCGCCGATCTTGGGGGAGAGAGGATGCAGCTCGAGCCGTTGCCCTACCACGTGGCGGTGGCCGATCGTCTGGAGCAGGCCGAGCCCGAGCTTTGGCAATGGTTCCGCTCCGACAGCTTCGCCGAGAGCTACAAGCGCGAAACGACGAAAGATCTCCTGCGCACCGGCATCCGCCTCGATCGTAACGGGGCGAACGAGCGCCGCTACCGGCTTGCCGAGGCCGCGCGCGACAAGCTCGGGCTCAGCGAGCCGGTCGTGCTTTATCAGATGCAAGGCACCGACGACGTGCCGAACGCCTTCCTCGTCTTCACGCCCGGCGAGATCGTGATCGGCTTCCGCGGGCGCATTCTGGAGCTGCTGGACACTGATGCCGAGCTTCTCGATCTGATCGGCCACGAGATTTCCCACTACAAACTCTTCGTCGCGGCGGACGGGCGCCATCACACCGCCGATCGTCTCCTCTCCTGGCTGGTTCAGCGCGAAGGATGCCCCGCCGAATTGATCGAGACCTGGCGCCGCCATCGGCTGTTTTCAGAGATCTATTGCGACGTCGGTGGGCTGCTCGCCTGCGGCGACCGGGATGCCACCATCCGCGGCCTGGTCAAGGCGATTGCCGACTTCAAGGACGCCGATGCTGAAAGCTACTTCAAGCAGGCCGAGCAGCTGATGACGCTCGAGCCCGGCGCGACGCGCGGGACCACGCATCCTGAGCTGCACGTTCGCGTGCTCGCCGTGGCGTGGTCCGAGACGCTGCCCGCCGCCGAGCTTCACACCCGCCTCGAGGGGCTCGTCTGTGGCCCTGTCGAGCTCGGCGGCCTCGACCTTCTCGACCAGCATCGGCTCGCGGACCTCAGCCGCGCGGTCCTCGGTCGTGTACTCGCCGACGAGGCCATGCGGTCGGAGACCACCCTTGCCCATGCCCGCCAGATGTTTCCCGACTACGAGCCGCCGGCCACACCGAAGCCGCTCACGCGTCCGGCGCTGGCACTCTCGCAAAGCATCGTCGACTACCTCGCCTATCTGCTGCTCGACTTGGCGACCGTCGAAGGCAGCGGCTTGAAAACGACAATCGCGGTCGCCGCCGCGGCGGCCGACGAGATGGGCTTTGGCGCTCGCTTCCGCGAGGTCGCCCGCCAGGAGCTACGTGGGCGGCGCGGACTTCAGGCCGGCCTCGCCAGCCGCACAGCCTAGTGGCCCGTCGCGCCAAAATCGCAGCATGTCGGCAACCTCTCTCGATTTTGGAGCGACATAAGGGCCACTAGCGACATCATGGGCTTAGTGTGGCGTTTATCGCGCCATAGTTGACACGAGCCTCGCCTCACCACTGGTCAACTAAGGCGCGACGCCACACGAGACGTTTCGGAACCCATCGATGCTCGACCCTATGACATTCGACTGGAACGCCACGTTCCTGGACCTGCTGCAGCGGTTCCGCCAGGCCGATAGCGTCGGCACCGACGACGTGGTCGGTGCTGTGCGCGGTCTCCTCGAAGAGGTGCGAGATCTGCACGAGGCCGGTCGGGTCGCCGACCTCGACCGCGTCGACCTTCTGGCGCTCACCTCGAGCGGCGAGCTGACGCTCGGCACGGTTCCCGTCGGAAAGCCGACTGCAAACGACAAGGTCGCCGCCCTCGATGCCTCGCCACCAGACGACAACGTGGGGCCGCGCGTCGCCGGGGCTGGCGAGCCGCCCGGCCGCCCGCTCTATTATCCGAACTACGCGAGCTGGGAACGCGCCGTCGGCCAACACGACGCTCTCACGGACGTGTTTCACCTGGGCCTGCTGATCGGAAGCCTCGCGACCCGTTTGGACTTCCATGAGCCGGCCGACTTCGCCTCCTTCCTGCAGCACCGCACCAATGTCGTCCGGTTGAACCCGCGCCTGCACCCCGTGCTCGCACGCGTCATCGCCGATATGACCGAGCTGCGCCGTGCCGACCGCGCCGCCGACCTCTCCGGCCTGATCGATCTGATCGACGACTACCGCTCGGTCGAGGTCGACGACGCCGACACCAAGGCCGGCGATCTCGCCGATGTCGCCGACCCCGTGCTCCGCCGCGAGCGCACGCAGGAATACTTCCGCAATCGGCTGTTCGAGGTGACACGGCGCAACAAGCTGCTCTACTTCTCCGATCGCCACGGTGTCGACCTCACCCGCGGCTCGTTCCCGTTCATGCTGAGCTACCAGACGCTGCAGACGCGCCAGCTGCTCACGACGAGCCCCGATCTGCTGCAGCGGCTCGCGGCCATCAACGATCGCGGCGAGGCGAAGGGCGAGCTGGACTTGCGCCGCTGGCTGCAATGCACCGACTACCCCTACCTGGCGCCGAGCCTCGACAAGGTGCGCAGCGCCGCGCGCAAGGATTCGCGTGAGCTGGGCTTCAATCAGCTGCGACTGGTGCTCGCGTTCCTGCGCTGGCATGACGACGAGAAGGCCGAGCGGATCAACACGCCGCTGGTCATGCTGCCCGTCACGCTGAAGCGGCAACCCGGCACCACCGATGGCTTCAGCCTGGTGCTCGAGGCGCCGGTCACCGAGGCCGACATCAATCCCGTGCTGCGCTATGTGCTCGCCGACCGCTTCCGCATCGACCTTCCCGAGACCATCGACATGAGCCGCCTCGATGCGCTGCGGGATCTGCGTGAGCGCCTTGAGCGCGAGGTGCGCCGTTCGCGTCCCGGGGTCGCGATCCGCCTCGTCGACAAGCCGCGGGTGCAGCTCTTCCAGACCACCATCAAGCGCCAGATCGAGGAGCATCGCCGCCGGCAGCGTCGCGTCGGCCAGCAGCTCAAGGATTGGCGCGGTGTCGGCTACTCCTATGCCAACGAGAACTATCAGCCGCTCGGCTATGAACTGTTCGACCGCTTTGTCCGTCCGAAGCCGGCTCCCGGCCGAGAGCTGGCAGGAGGCGGCACGCCGGCCGTCGTCAGCGGCCTTCCGGATGCCGCAACCGTCACCACGTCGACGGCTGCGACCTACGCGTTCGACAGCGGCGAACCGACCGATCCCCTGAGCTGGGAGATCGATCTGTGCGCCGTGACGCTCGCCAATTTCAACACACGCAAGATGAGCCTCGTTCGCGACTACGAGATGCTGCTCGACGGCTACGCGGGCCATCACGCCAACTACCGCCTCCTGTTCGAGCACGGGGCACGTCCGCAGCTGCGCCCGATCGACAAGCCGCCGCACACCGAGCGGAATTTCGTCCTTCCCTCCGACCCGAGCCAGGACGAGGCGATCCTGCGCGCGGCAACAGGCGAGAGCTACGTCATCCAAGGGCCGCCCGGCACCGGCAAATCGCAGACCATCGCCAACCTGCTCGCCGACCTCGCCGCGCGCGGCAAATCCGTTCTGTTCGTCTGCGAGAAGCGCGTCGCGCTCGACGTCGTGCACAGCCGGCTCAAGGATGCCGGCATCGGCGATCTGGCGAGCCTCGTCCACGACGCGCGCGAGGACCGCCTGCCGTTCATTGCCGATCTGAAAGTCCTCTATGAGGGCTGGCTCGCCAGCCGCACGAGCCGCACCGTTCGCGATCGTCGCGCAGCGCTCGCGGGCGAGATCGACGCTCTGGTCACGCGTCTGCGCGCATTCTCTGCCACGATGCAGCGCTCGGTCGGCGCCGGCGATACGACGGTGCGCGGCCTGATGGGCCTCGCCATCGCCCAGTCGATACCTCGTCCCCGCCTGTCCTTGCGCGAGCGCGAGGCGACGCCTGCGTGGGGAGCCTTCGTGGACGGCGAGACGGCTCTCGCCGATCTCGAGCGCAGCATGCAGTACATCAACCACGACCGCGACGCCGTGCTGGCGCTGCTCTCTGCCTTGCGTTCCGATCTCGCTGTTCTGCCGCACCCGATCGCACACCTCGAGACGGTGCTACCGGCCGCGCGGCGCGCCGTTGCGGAACTGGAGGCCCTCGTCCCGGCCGCGACCCGGCCATCGCCCGAGATCGAGATCGGGCTCGGCACCTTGCTGGTGCAGGCGGCCTTTGCGACCCGGCTGCGGCTTCTGGCAGAGCGCGGCCGTCTGGCCCTCCTCGACCGCTATGCGCCCGATGCGATCCGGCTGGCGCGGGATCTTCAAACGCTCGACGCGCTCGATCAGGGGCTGATCCGGTCCGAGACCGCCAATGCCGGCTGGCAGCGCAAGCCCACACCGGCAGAGACCGAGGCCCTGCTCGCCCTCGCACGGCGCAAGGAAGGCCGCTTCTGGTCGTTTCTCTCTGGTGACTGGCGCGCCTTGCAGCAGCGCATCGCAGAGGTGTTTTCCGGACGGCCCGAGAGCCATGTCGCAGTACTGGAACTGCTTGCCGCCGAGCATGCCGCGCGCGCCGCACGCGACCATCACCTGCGTCTCGTCCGCGAGGCGTCCGGCCTCGACGATATCGGCGAGGCGCGCGCGACGCTGGAGCCGCTGTGGCACGACGAGGGCTCCCTGCGTCCCGACCTACGCGCCCTGATCGACGCGGCCATCGCCGATCCCGACGGCACGGGACCCAACATCCTGCGGCTCGGCAAACCCTCGATACCGTACTCGCCCGCGTCGATCATGCGACCCCCGCCGAGATCGGCCACAGACTCGACACCCTCGACGCCGTCAGGGAACAGGCCGTCGAGCTGGCCTCGCTCGTGCGCGCCCTCGAAATGGCCTCGCCGGCGCTAGCGCAGACGTGGCGACGGGTGCCGATGCCGCTCCAGACGATGCGCGCTGCGGCGCTCCACATGGAGCTGCAGCGGTCGCTCGCGCAGGTGCCCGAGGTCAATCGCGCCACAGCGGCCGACATCCAGAAAATCGCGGACGACCTCGGCGCCAAGCTCGCCGAGCTGCGCCAGCTCAATGCGCGCCGCACGCTCGACGAGAGAAAGTCCCGGTTTCGTTCCCACAGCACCACTCGCGACGACGACTACGACGTTGGTCGCGCCTTCCTGGAGCACCAGTTCTCACTGCAGCGGCCGAGCGCGGCGCTGCGCGACTTCCTGGCAGGGGCGCCGGGCCACGTCGTGCGCGATCTGAAGCCGATCTGGATGATGAGCCCGCTCAGCGTCGCCGACACGCTGCCGCTCGAAGAAGCCCTGTTCGACGTGGTGGTTTTCGACGAGGCGAGCCAGATCCCGGTCGAGGATGCCGTCCCGACGCTCTATCGCGCACCGCAGGCCATCGTGGTGGGCGACGACATGCAGTTGCCGCCGCCGAGCTATTTCGGTCGCAAGCTCGACACTGACGAGGAGGACCTGCCCGACTACATCGCCTTCGGCATGCAGGCCGAGAGCCTGCTCGACAAGGCTGCCGTCGCACTCCCCTCGGTGCGTCTCGAATGGCACTACCGGAGCCGCCATGAGGGGTTGATCGGCTTTTGCAACCAGGCCTTCTATGCGGGCCAGCTGAAAACCATACCGAGCCGGCAGATGCTGGTCCCGAGCCCGCCCATCGACACCAGCGTGCCTGCGCCGATGAAGGAGCAAGCGCAACGCGTGCTGGCGCGTCCGATCAGCTTCCACCGCATCTCCGACGGCGCTTTTGTCGGCCAGCGCAACCTGAAGGAAGCTGCCTACATCGCGGATCTCGTTCGCGCGCTGCTCAGCCAGGACGCAAAGACAATCGGCATCGTCGCCTTCTCGCAGCCTCAGCAGGCCGCCATCGAGGACGCGATCGAGCGCCTTGCCGCCGAGAACCCGACCTTCCGCACCCGTCTCGATCGCGCCATGGGCCTCGAGCAGGAGGAGCTGTTCGTCAAGAACCTCGAGAACGTGCAGGGCGACGAGCGCGACATCATGATCGTCTCGGTCGCCTACGGGCCCGGCGCCCAGGGTCGCATGATCATGAACTTCGGTCCGATCAACCAGGACGGCGGCGAGAAGCGCCTCAACGTCATCTTCAGCCGCGCCAAGCACCACATGGTGGTGGTGACCTCGATCGAGCCCGCGCAGATCACGAACGAGTGGAACAAGGGCGCCAATGCGCTCAAACGCTACCTGATGTATGCGGCAGCGGCCTCCGCGGGCGACACCGCCGCCATGCGCACGGCGCTTGCCGGCTATCCCGGCGCCGACCACGTCGACCGAGCCGCGCAGGTCGCCGATCCTCTGGCGGACCACATCGCGGCATCCCTGCACCGGCAAGGACGCGATGTCGTGCGCGGCCTCGGCCAGTCGACGGCCCGCTGCGACGTCGCCGTGAGGGAGGCCGGAAGCACCAACTTTTCCACCGCCATCCTCACCGACAACGACGCCCACTATCAGATCTCGGACGTCGTCGATCGTTACGTCACCTACCCCGGCCTGCTGAAGGCGTCTGGCTGGAAGGTCGAGCTGGCGCTCGCCAAGGACTGGGTGTCTCGCATCGCAAGGCCGGACGGCAAAGCCCCAGGCGGGAGCGGCGGCGGCGAGGCACCGTAACAGTGGCCGCGCCGCGCCCGCCAAGCCCATTACCGCACCGGAACGGCGATCGTTTGCGGCACCGGGAGGGGCGGGCGATAACTCGTGCCGACCGCGCCAGATTGCGGTGCGAATCCCGCCTCCGTCGAGATCTGCGGCGGCGCAATCGGCTCCCCGGTAGACAGTGCTTCCGCCGACACCGCGCTATCCGCGGCCGGATCGACCTCAGCCGTCGTCTGCGGCGGTGTCACCGTCTCCGAGGCCACGATCGGCGGCGCCGACACATCCAGAGCAGGGCCCGTCGATGGAGCGGCTGACGGCATCTGTGCACCAATTGCCGCGGGAAGAGCGGCGGCGCCGACGGCGACGGCGGCGGCACCAGGGAGAGCCTTCGCGATCGGGGCGGCGGCTGGCTTGGCCGCCGGAACAACGATCACCGGCGCGGCGT
Source organism: Rhizobiales bacterium Ga0077524 (assembly GCA_001464755.1). Lineage (GTDB taxonomy): Bacteria > Pseudomonadota > Alphaproteobacteria > Rhizobiales > Hyphomicrobiaceae. The sequence goes on along the minus strand of LNDR01000396.1, from coordinate 9,895 downwards.
AGGGGGCCCGATACGGCTGCGCAGCATGTCCCCGCTTATAATCGCGATGCTGCCGATGTTCCCAGGAGCGGTCGTGCTGCCGGCGGTGCTGGTGGCCCCATTGATGGTTGTGGTGCGAGCGGTGGCCCCAGCCATCATGGCCGTGACCGCTCCACCGCTGGCCCGCGTCGGCGGTGCCGGAGAGAAGGGCAAGGGCGAGTGCTGCGATGGCGGCGCGCGGAATGAGCATTGGATGTCTCCTTCGGGCTATCTGTCGGTCTGTTGTGGGGAGGCTCGTCAACCGGCCTCGATGTGGACCACAGTGCCCGATGCCGTGACGGCTGGCTGTGCTGGCCGGCACACCGACACGACTTGACTGACAGCGGCCGGCCGCCACATCCGCAGGACGCATCGCACCCGCTTGGAGAAGGACCCATGGCACCGACGATCGAGCTGCTTACGCTGGCCGACGATGGCCTCGTCCCAAACAATCCCCGTATGCCGGCACGGACCTATCGCGGCGCGCTGCCGGTCGGCGGTGATGCCGAGCGACGCATCGAGGCACACTTTGCGCGGCACGGCTGGTCGAACGCCTGGGTCAATGGCATTTATCCGTTCCACCATTATCACGCGACCGTTCACGAGGTTCTCGGCATTGCGCGCGGATCGGTGAGGGTCCAGCTCGGCGGCCCTTCCGGCCCCGTCGTCGAGCTCCGGGCAGGCGATGGCGTCCTCATTCCCGCCGGTGTTGGCCATTGCCGCATCGAGGCCTCGAACGACCTATCCGTCGTTGGCGCCTACCCGGGCGGAGCCGACTGGGATCTCGTCCGCGCCACCGTGGAGGCACGGGCCGACGCCATCGCCCGCATCGCCCGCGTGTCCCTGCCAGAAACCGATCCAGTGCTCGGCGACCCCCTGGCGGACGCGATGCGAGCCTCGTAGCCATCAGCGCCGACGCCCCGTCACAGCGATGACCCCGCTCCCAGTCGCCGCCCGTGGCGAACCCTGCTAGCCTGCTAGGACGCAGTGCAGGTCTTCGACGCAGAGGCTCCATGCTCCAATCACTCGCGCTCGCCCTCGAGGGCAATCGCGCGCTCGCGCGCCGCAATCGCTTCGCCCCTATCACCGTCGCGGTGAAATCGGGCGCCGAGGCCTGGACCGTGCAGTTCGGCCAGGACCCGATCGTCGTTGCGAAAGGGGCTCCTGCCACCGCTGACCTCACGTTCGAGGCGAGCCCGGAGACGTGGGCGGCGTTCGCGAGCCCCGTCCCGCCGGTCGGCTACCAGAGCCTCAACGGCATGATGCGCATGGGGCACCTCGCCGTTAGCGGCACCATGCTCGAGTTCGGCCGGCACATGACACTGATCGAGGATGTGTTCGCGGCCGTTCGCGGCGCAAAGCCCGCCCGCGACAAGCCCGCATCGGTCGGCAAGCCGTGGATCGAAGGCATCACCGGCCGCTATCTCCACACCGACCTCGACGGCCGCCCGCACCGCATCTATTTCGAGGAGGCCGGTCCTGCCGACGGCATCCCGCTGCTCTGCCTCCACACCGCCGGCTCCGACGGGCGCCAGTACCGCGGCGTGCTCAACGATCCGGAGGTCACCCGCACCTTCCGCGTCATCGCCTTCGACTTGCCCTACCACGGCAAATCGTCCCCACCCGCCGGCTTCGAGACCGACATCTATCGCCTCACGACGAAGCTCTACGTCGATACGGTGATGACCGTCTCGCGCGCGCTCGGCCTGAAGACACCCGTGGTGATGGGTTGCTCGATCGGCGGTCGCGCCGTCCTGCACCTGGCGCTCCAGCACGGCCCCGATTTCCGCGCCGCGATCGGCCTCCAGTCGGCCATCTACGCCGATCCTGGCGCCAATCCTGGGCTGCGCGAGCTCGAGGTGATCAACCGGCCCGACGTGCACGGCGGCGACGCCTCGGCGGCGTTCGTCTCGTGCCTGATCTCGCCGACCTCGCCGCCGACCGACCGCGCCGAGACGCTCTGGCATTATTCCCAGAGCGCCCCCGGCGTCTTCATGGGCGACCTCGTCTACTACATGGCCGACGGCGACATGCGGAACCTCGACCTGTCTCCGCTGCAATCACAGCAGTGCCCGCTTTATCTGCTCACCGGCGAGTACGATCTTTCGGCGACGCCTGCGCTGACCGCCGACCTCGCCCAGAAGGTCAATGCCCGCTACTTTGAGGTCATGAAAGGGCTCGGCCATTTCCCCATGTCCGAAGCGCCGGAGCGTTTCCTCGCATATCTGAGGCCGGTGCTGTCACGGATCGCCGCCGAGTCCTAAGCGGATGCCCCGACTTCATCCCGCTCCCTCAGTCCCATCCGCTCCAGCCTCGGCAGAACCTCGGCGACGAAGTAAGGGATCTCCTTCAGGTAGTCGAGGAACGCGACCGAGGTCCCCTCGAAGCCGGCCCGGCTGATTTGCGCGAGGTCGTCGGCCACGTCGTCGGGCGTGCCGACAAGCGGAAAGGCACCAGGATAGGCGCCGTCGAAACTCTTTCCCGTGGCGCGCTGGAAGCGATTGACGAAGGGACGCGCGATCTTGGCGCCCGTCGTGGTTCCGGCAGTCGCGCCGCGCTTGCTGCGATAGTAGGCTTGGCCCTCCACATCGGCGTGCTCTTCCGCGAAGTAGTGAAAGAACTCCTCCGCCTCCTTCCGGGTCGGCCGGCAGACGACATGGCTCATCGTAAAGACCTTGAGCCGACGCCCGTGCCTGCGCCCGAGCGCCGCCACATCGTCGAGAATGCCCGGTGCCTGCTCGATCTCCGTCATGTTGGTGAACAGCGCATCCGCCGCCACCGCCGCGAAATCACGCCCCTTCGGCGAGAAGCCCGCCGACATGACGATCGGCCGAGGTCGCTGCACCGAGACCGGATTGGTCTCGAGGCGCTTCAGTTTGAAGAACCGACCGTCCCAATCGAACTCCGGACCGCCCTCGAGCATCCTCGACCAGATCTGGAACCACTCGAGACCGTGATCGTAACGGGTGTCCTGGTTGATGGAGACGCCGTGGAGATCGAACTCCTCCTGGTTCCAGCCGCACACGATGTTGAGCCCGGCGCGCCCGTGCGTGACGTGATCGATGGTGGCCAGCGCCTTGGCCGCGAACGCAGGCGTCACCAGCGGCACGTGGATGGTCGAGAACACGCAGATGCGCTTCGTCAGCGCGCCGATCGCCGACGAATGCGTGAGCGTCTCGAACGACTTGCCGTAGATGTTGGCCTTGCCCTGATAGCCGCGCCACTTGGCAACCGGCAGGATGAACTCGAGGCCGGCCGCGTCCGCGAGCTGGCACATGGCGGCGATGTCGTCCCAATTCGCGCGCCAGCGATCCGGCGCGAGGCTCATCGTCAATCCCCCGTCGCAGTTGGCGGAGAAGATGCCGAGCTTCAGCCGATTGGCTCCGAGCATCGGGTTGGTGGCGGCGCGCGGGTCGGTCATTGATCCTCTTCAAGTTCCGGGGTCAGAACTTCAGTTTGTCCAGGCCATAGAAGTGTTGCACGTCATCGACACGCGCTGTGCTCGGGACAGAGTTGAAGTACCCGTAGCGGCTATGACGTATGCCGGTGGTCCGCGCCAGATCGACCATCATCTCCGCGGTCTTGAGCGCCACCGCCAGCGTATCCATGATCGGAACATCGTCCACCCGCGTCACGCCATTTCGCGCGAGCAGCAGGCTCAGCGGCACCTCGCCCGGCACGATCACGTCGGCGCCGTCGTCGCGGATCATCGCGCGCGCTGCCGCCTCGAACTTGGCGATCACAGGCGCTGGGTCCGTGTAGCCCGCCAGCACCTCGCGAAACGTGATGCCGGAGGCCTTGATGGTGGCGCAGCGTTCGGCCAGCCCATAGCCTCGCACCTGCTCGCGATACAGCGGCACCATGCGATCGATGAACAGCATGACTCCAAACCGCTGCCCGTACATGGTGGCCAAGTGGAACGTCGCCTCGCCGAGCCCGACCACCGGAATGTCGATGATGGAGCGCACCTCGCGCAGCATCGGATTCGGCAAGGTGCACATCGCATAGGCGTCGAAGCCCTGCGCTTCTGCGGCTCGGCCAGCGGCGATCCACTGGTTGCCGTGCATCTGGACGAGGTAGCCATAGCCGATGTCGTCGCCGGGATAGTTGGCGGGATACGTGCCCTTGATCTGGCCGTGCCATGCGACCTCGGTGTCGGGCCTGAGCACCTTCGCCGCATGCGCCTTCATCGCGTCGGCATAGGCGGGAAGATCCTCGAGCACCGTGAAGCTCTGGTGCCAGATCCGAATTGCCACGGCTGTCGCCCTCCCGATATCGCCGCACCGGTCTCGCGGCGCCGACGCAAGCGTGCCATCTCCGGCGGCCGACTGCCAAGCCTGACTTCGGCCGGTTTCCCTGAATTTGGGGTTGTGACCTCGGATCGATCGAGGCACCATCGCTGTCAGGACGACGGCGTCAAGAACGTTACCAACAACATCGGAGTTCTCGCTGGCATCGGCCTGATCGTCGGCGCCTTGTGCGACATCGGCGTCGGCAAGTTCACGCCGATACCGGAGGACGTTTCCGCGGCACCTCGGTAGAGATGCACAGGCAGCGCCTCACGACGCGGCCTGTGCACAAGACGGCCGCGCGAGTTGCAGATCGCACGCTGAGGTGAGAGAGTGGCGTGATGTCGTCACTGTGTGGGGCAAGTGGGGGGAACGATGGGGTCGTCGCTGGACAGCCGTGCGCATGCGGCCATGCTGCTGAGAGTCCTGGCCGACACGGCGGCCGACGCCCGTGTCTCGGCTGCGGATCTGGCGGCACTCGCCGAAAAAATCGGGACCCATCTCCGCGACGAGGCGGCGACGTCGACCGATAAGCCTGCACCTCGGCCGCCGCTCAAATTGATCGAGGGCGGCCTTCAATCGCCGAACGCGCGATCGACATGAGAGTTGGCCCGAGCGCGGCACGAAACGGCACCGGCGGCCTACCCCCGTCGATGCGGCTCGTCCCGTCAGAGCTGGCCCGAGACATCCCACGTCTCGATGAGCTTGAGGTAGGCGGGATCGTCAAAGCGGCCCGGACTGAACGCGGTCGCATGCCCTGGCAGCCGCGCGCCCGTGACGTGCTGCGCCAATAGCTCGCCGGCTGCCAGCGACGCCATGATGCCGAAACCCGAGAAGGCGGCGCAGACATAGGCGCCGGGCACGGACAGAGGCCCGATCAACGGCCGGTTCTCCGGCATCTTGGTGTAGTAGCCGCCATCGACGAACGGCTTCGGCATCGGGTCGAGGTAGGCTCGAAGCCCCGGCACCAGCACCGACATGCCCCGCAGCGTGATCTCCGGCAGGTGCGGGTCCCACGTCAGCGGAAACGTCGGTTCGCTCTCGCTGTGGCAGTCGTAGGTCCAGTACATCAGCACCTGATTGCCAGCACCGACCGGGCGTCCATGCACACCGGCTGGAAACTCTTGAAGAAGCCACTGCGTCTCATCCGCCTGCGCCAGCGCCTCGCGCTCCTCGTCCGACCACGGCAGGCGGGTCGGATCGCACCAGATGATCAGCGGCGCCGTGCGCGGCACGATGCCAAGCGGATCGGCGAGACTGATCTTGATGTGCCGCTCGACGACGACCGGGAGATCCACGCCGAGCATTCCGGCCGTCGACCTCAGGTGAGGTCCGGTGGCGAGAACGAGCGCGTCCGTATCGAGCGCGAACTCGCGGCCACCTTGCCTGAGCTGCACGCCGCTGATCCTGCCGCCGCTCGTCTCGGCGCCGACGAGTTCGGCCACGATCAGCTCCACTCCGTTCGCCCGTGCCTCCTCCAGCAAGCACATGCCGAGTTGCTGCGCGCTGAGCGAGCCGCAGCGCCGCGCATGCAGGACCGCGACGGTATCGGGATTCAGATAGCCGAAGTGCTCGCGGATCGTGGCCCGGTCCAGCAGCAGGTCGGCACCATCGACAGCGGCGTCGAAACTGTCCGGTCCCGACGCACGATAGTCCCTCCTCGCTGAGATCCGACGGAGCCGTCCCGCGCCGAGCGCCTCCGCCTCCAGCGCCTGCTGCTCGAATTGTGCGACCGTCTCGGGCCGCGCCGTGGCGTAGACGTATCCGCGCCGGTTCATGTGGAAGCGATTGCCGGAGCGCTGCGCGTGACCTTCCATCAGGTCGATGCTGCGGTTCATCAGCGCGACCATCGCGTCACCCGGCCCCGGCCACCAATTGCGATAGCATTCCGTCGACTTGTCGCTGGTCAGGCCGAGCGGAGGCCCCGGCTCGACCAGGGCGATCCGCTTCACACCAGCCTCGGCGAGCGCGTGCGCGGCCGCGATGCCGGCGATACCGGCTCCGCAGACGACCGCGTCGTAGCGTTTCCTCGTCATGGGCAATATTCCGCGCTGAGCGCTCTATTTCTCTTTCTCGGCGGTGGCGACAAACATCTCGATCAGATTGCCGGTGGCCTTGATGACGTGCTCGGGCTTCGGAAACTGACCGCTGCGCGCCTCCTCGACGAACTCCTTGAAGCCGGCGACCCGCTCGCGCTGCATCTCCTGCTTCATCTTGTAGAGGTTCCGGTACTGCTTGGAATGCCGCGGATAAGGTGGGGGATTGTTGCCGAGGATGTCGTCGGCGAACAGGAACTGGATGTCGCCGCCGCCGCCGCCGCCGATCGACGACGTGAGCAGGCTCGTCCGCTTGCTGATCTCGCGGAGCAATTCCTCCGGGATCACCTCGACCTCGACCGCATAGGCGCCCGCATTCTCCAGTGCCTTGATGTCCCGGTACACCTGCATCGCCTCGTCGAGCGTCTTGCCGACCGCCCGCAATCCACCCGTCCACGTGCTCTTGCGCGGCACCAACCCGGCGTGTCCCTGCACCGGAATGCCGGCCTCCGCCGCCGCCTCGACGAAGCGGGGCGCCCATTGGCACATGATGGCATCGGCGCCGATTGCCATGGCATCGTAGCCGACCCTTACCGCCTCTGCGGGCGTCGCCGCCGCGATCAGCGGCACCGAGAACGCCATGAACGTATTCGGCGCCGCGCGGCGGATCTCGGCGGCAGACTGCGGCGCCTTCGGATCGAAGCGCACCTTCATCGTGTCGATGCCGGCTTCCTCCGCCGCTGCCGCTTCCTCGGGCGAGAACGGCAGCGTCTCGACCAGCACCCGCTTGCCCTTCTGGTCGCGCAGATCCTTCACCGTAAAGTTGCGCGTGCCGTAGTGGCCACCGAGCGTCATTACGCGCTTGAGGCCCCGTTTGCCGGCATCGCGCGGCGGAATTCCGCCGTCACCTGTCGCGTGGCTCGCCATGTCCCGTCTCCCTGCTTGTCACTGCCTCTCGGCCCAAGCATAGGACACCTGCCGCGACAACCGCTACGCCTTGAGCGGTCGGTGTCGGACGACCATCAACGGCCGGCCGGCCGCCGGCCTCCATCGCAATTCACTATTCGACGAGAGCGCCCTAAGCTGCACCGCAAAAGCTATTCGTCCCACCGGAGTGCCGTCATGCGCCACGCCATCATCCTCGTTCTCGACGGCCTCCGGCGCGATATGCTTGCGGAGGCTCTCACCCCAACTTTGGTCGGGCATGCCGAAAGCGCCGAAACCTTCCCGCGGCATCGCTCGGTCTTTCCCTCGGCGACGCGGGTCGTCTCGTCCTCGCTCGCGACCGGCTGCCACCCTGCCCGCCATGAACTCGCCGGCAACAGTCTGGTCCTGATCGAGGACGGGCGCCTCGTCGCGCACGACGCCGGCCATCCGGGCTTCCTGCAGCACAAGCGCCGCATAACCGGTCGCTCGCTCGCCATGCCCACCATGGCCGAGCGCCTGAAAGAGCATGGCGGCGCCGTCATCTATTCAAACGTCTCGCCCGGCGCCGCCTACGCTCACGATCCCGACGGCCACGGCATCGTCTATCACCGCGCCGGCTCCTTCGGTCCAGGCCGCGTCCCCCTCACCGATTGGGACGCAAAGCGCATCAGCGCCGACATCGCAGGCGATCGCACCATGGCCGAGCGGTTCATCGCCGACGTCATGCTCGGCGCGAGAAAGCCCGCCCTCGGCGTCCTCTGGCTCGCCGAGCCGGACATCTCCTCGCACGCCCACCCGCTCGGCTCGCCGAGCCATCTCAAGTCGATCCGCGGCGCCGATGCCACCGCCGCCCTCGTCATCGCGGCGGCCACCCGTGCCCGCGAGTCCGGCGACGACATCCTTCTCGTCGTCGCCTCCGACCACGGACACCAGACCGTCGCCGGCGTCATCGACATCGACGCCGAGCTGGTCCGCGCCGGTTTGAAGGACGGGCACGGCTCCGGTGACGTGCTGGCCGTCTCCAACGGTACCTCGGCGCTCGTCTATGTGCATCCCGACTACGCCCCGCGCGTCGAGGCCATCGGCCTCTTCCTGCGCGCTCAACCATGGGTCGGGGACGTGATCGGCACCGAACGCCTCGGCGAGATCGGCCAGACTGCGCGTCACGGCCTCGCGTTCGCGATCGACATGGCCTCGACCGAGGAGCCGAACGAGCACGGTATCCCCGGCAAGAGCTTCGCGGCCAAGCCCGAGGCCGGCAAACCCGACCGGATGGGGTGTGGCCAGCACGGCGGCCTTGCCCGCTACGAGCAGTCCCCCTTCCTGATGATGCAAGGCACGGGCTTTGCCGCCGGAGCGACACGCGACGAGCCCTCCTCGGCGGTCGATATCGCGCCTACCGTGCTCCATCATCTCGGCGTCGCGCACGAGCCGCTGGATGGCCGGGCGCTGCAACAACGATGAGCCGTCGTCGCGGGACGTATCCCCGCGATCCATTCCACGCGCACGAGGTGAAACAATGCCCTCCGATCTGATCCAGCTCACCGCCCGGGAGGCCATCCGCCGCCTCGCCAACGGCGAGATCACGCCCCTCGACCTGATCGACGCCGCCGAGAAGCGCATCGCCGCCTGCGAGCCGGCCATCAACGCGCTTCCCACGCTTTGCCTCGACCGCGCCCGCGATCACGCCCGGAGCCTCATGCAGGGCAAACGCCGCGAGGCCGAAGGCGAGCCGGGCTGGCTCGCTGGCCTTCCCGTCGCCATCAAGGACGTCAACGACGTCGCCGGAGTGCGGACCACCTACGGCTCGCCGATCTTCAAGGACCACGTGCCGACCGCCTCACACGCGGTCGTCGAGCGCATCGAGCGCAAAGGCGGCGTCGTGATCGCCAAGTCGAACACGCCCGAGTTTGCGTCCGGCGGCTCCACCTTCAACGAGGTGTTCGGGCGCACCAATAATCCATGGAACACGTCACTGACGCCCGGCGGCTCGACCGGCGGCGGCGCAGCGGCTCTGGCAGCCGGCGAGGTCTGGCTGGCGCACGGCTCGGACCACGCCGGCTCGCTCCGCCGCCCCGCCGCCTACTGCTCCGTCGTCGGCCTGCGACCGTCGCCCGGTCGCGTCACGCGCGGCACCTCGAACAACCTCTATGCGCCGCTCTCCGTCCAGGGGCCCATGGCGCGCAACGTCGGTGACCTGGCTCTCTTTCTCGACACCATCCCGCGCGACCCGCAGACCTTCGACGCGCCCGCCCAATCGTTCCTGTCCGCGATCGACGCGCCGAAAGTCCCCCGGCGCATCGCCTATACCGACGACTTCGGCGGCGCCTTCCCCGTCGACCGCGAGACCCGCGACATCTGCCGTCAGGCTTTGAAACATTTCGAGGCCATGGGTGCCGCGGTCGAGGAAGCCTTCCCCGACCCTGGCCACATCGCCGACGCCTTTCTCGTGCTTCGCGCACAATCCTACGTCGTCGACCGCGAATTGCAGATCGCCGAGCACCGCGACAAGTTCAAGCCGGACATCATCTGGAATTTCGAGGAAGGCTTGAAGTCGAGCCCTGCCCGCATCGCCTGGGCCGAGCGCGAGCGCGCCGCCTTCTACCGTCGCGTCGCCGCGTTCTA
>LNDR01000395.1 GCA_001464755.1 Rhizobiales bacterium Ga0077524 | reverse complement strand
TCGCCCTGTCGCCTGCCTTGGGCATCGATCAACGACTGTACCGCGCAAGCGGATCGAAGAGGCGCGCCTCGACGTTGACAGAGCGGACATAAGAGCCCGCACTTTGCCGAGGAGAGCTGGCGAAAGGCATTCCCGGTCCTTGCCGATCGTGTAGGCTTCGTGTGGCGCGAGGGCGCGCCGCCTGGAGAGTCGCCATGACCCGCGATCGATTGAGCTTCCTCTATCTGAACATCGGGCACTTCCTCGATCACCTGTTCACGCTCGTCTTTGCGACGGTGGCGGCACTCGCGCTCAGCAAGGAATGGGGGCTCACCTACGCCCAGCTCGTGCCCTATGCCATGCCGGGCTTCGTCGCTTTCGGCCTGTTCTCGCTGCCCGCGGGTCGGATTGCCGATCGCTGGAGCCGGCACGGCATGATGGTGATTTTCTTCATCGGTATCGGGTTCGCCGCCATCGCCACTGGCTTTGCGCAAACACCTCTGCAGATCGGCATCCTCCTCTTCGTCGTCGGCATGCTGGCGGCGATCTACCATCCCGTCGGCCTCGCCATGGTCGTCGATGGCGCCAAGTCGGCTGGCACCGGCATGGCGATCGGCATCAACGGCGTCTGGGGCAATCTCGGCGTCGGCTGTGCAGCGTTGATTACAGGCTGGTTCATCGACAACGGCGGCTGGCGCGCGGCCTTCATCGTGCCGGGTCTGATTTCCGTTCTTATAGGACTGGCCTACTGGTGGCACGTTCGCGACGACATTCGTGCCGCGGCTTTGGCCCGGCAAGCGAAGCCCAAGGCCATGAGCTCCGGCGGCGCCGCCACGCCGCACGTCTCAGCCGAGGCCAAGGCGGCGCTGGTGCGCCTGACGGCGATCGTCTTTTTCACGACCGCCGTCTCGAGCCTCGTCTTCCAGTCGACCACGTTCGCCTTACCCAAAGTCTTCGACGAGCGCCTACAGGGCATTGCGGGATCGGCGACCATGGTTGGGTGGCTCGCGTTCGTTATCTTCGCCATCGCCTCGCTGGCGCAACTCGTCGTCGGCCGCCTCCTCGATACGCTTGGGCCCCGAACCGTTTTCATGGGGGCGGCGCTCCTGCAACTTGTGTTCTTCGCCGTGATGCCGGGCTTCACCGACTGGACTGCGCTCGCCATTGCACTGGGCTTCATGCTCGGCGCCTTCGGTCAGATCCCGATCAACGACTACATGATCGGGAAGATGGCGAAATCGGAATTACGGGCCACGGTCTATGGCATCCGCTACGTGGTGAGCTTCTCGGTGCTGGCGGCCGCGCTGCCGCTGATCGCCTGGATACACGGCGCCTATGGCTTCGACACGTTGTTCCGGGTGCTCGCGGTCGCCGCCGCCTTGATCTTGGCCGCCGTGTCTCTGTTGCCGCAGCGCATCCCCGAGGCGGAGACCACGGCAGTCACTGCCCGGTAGGCGTGAGGTTGGTTGCTCGAACGGTGCTTCCCAGACATTCGGTCGGCATACTTAAGCCGGCCTTAACAGGTGTCCCTGTACCTTCTTTCCTGCAAGAGCCGGCGGGGAGCCCCGGCCCTGAGCTGTGTGCAGGAGTGGGCACGTGGGGAGCGATCCGCCGCCGGAAGGCGCTTTCGCAGTCAATCGAGACCGTGAAACGCTGGAGTTACCGCGGAAGCGGTGGTTGGCGCGCCGCCCCTGGCATGTGCGGCTCTTGCTGTTGCTACCGCTCTACGCTGGCGTACTCGCCACCATCGCCGTTTCCATTCAGCTGATCCGCTATACCATTCGGTTTCCGGACCCTCGAGCGCTCACGGTCAACGAGCCAGGTCCGACGCTGCGCATTCTGGCTCGCGATGGCTCCGTGATCGCCGAGCGTGGTGAGCTCAACGATTTCGTTCCCCTCGACCGCTTGCCGCGGCATCTGGTCGATGCTGTCCTTGCTACCGAAGATCGGCGCTTTTTCACACATTGGGGGCTCGATCCATCGGGGCTCGCACGCGCCGCGCTTGCCAACCTCCGGGCGGGCCGCACGTCCCAAGGCGGCTCGACGCTGACCCAGCAACTCGCCAAGAACCTGTTTCTGTCCACCGACCGCACATTGAGCCGCAAGGTCGAGGAGATGGTTCTGGCGCTCTGGCTCGAAGTCCGCCTGACCAAGCGCGAGATCCTGGAACTCTATCTCAATCGCGTCTACTTCGGTGGTGGCGCCTACGGCGTCGAGGCGGCTTCGCGACGCTTCTTCAACAAGTCGGCCCGCACCGTCAATGTCGCCGAGGCCGCCGTGATCGCCGGCCTCCTGAAGGCACCATCGAAGTATTCGCCGTTCGCCAATCCTGGACATGCCCGCGCTCGCGCCCGCGTCGTCATCCACGCCATGGAAGCGGCGCGGGTGATCAGCCCGGTGTCCGCGGCAGCGGCGATGCGCCAGTCCGTGCAATTTGCCGATTCCGAGGCGGGGAAGCGAACCACGGGGCTCGAGTACGCCATCGATCACGTCCTCGATGCACTGCCGCCGCTTGCCAGCGTCGGCAAGCGTCTTGTCGTCGTCGAGACAACCATCGACCCGGACATCCAGGTCCGGGCGCAGGCGACGATCACCGCGACTCTCGCCAAGGAGGGCGCCGCGGCGAAAGCCGGTCAGGCCGCGGTCGTCGTTCTCGATACGGGCGGTGGCATCCGAGCACTCGTCGGTGGTCGCTCTTTCGCCGAGAGCCAGTTCAATCGTGCCGTCAAGGCGCGCCGCCAACCGGGCTCGGCTTTCAAGCCATTCGTCTATCTGGCTGCGGTGGAGAGCGGCTTGTGGCCCGACTCTCCCGTCGTCGATGCGCCGATCGAGATCGGCCAGTGGAGCCCGCGCAATGAAGACGGCCGCTTTCGCGGTCCGATCACTCTGACGCAGGCATTGGCACATTCCGTCAACACGGTCGCCGTTCGCCTCCAACAGGATATCGGCGGTGAGAAGGTCGCGAGCGTCGCCAGGCGTCTCGGCATCCGATCGCCCCTGCGCCCCGATGCGTCGATGGCGCTGGGCACCTCCGAGGTTGGGCTCCTCGAGCTGTGCGGAGCCTACGGCACGCTTGCGGCGGGCGGCCTCTCGGTCGAGCCCTACGTCGTTCGGCGAATCCGGACCGCTGAAGGCGAGGTGCTCTACGAGCGCAACGAGCCTCGGCCACGCATGCTGGTCGCGCCTGATACCGTTGGCGCCCTCAACACGATGCTCAATGCCACCATCGTCTCCGGTACGGGGCGGCGGGCCGCGTTCCCCCGGCATCAGGCCGCTGGAAAGACGGGCACGACGCAGGATTTCCGGGACGCCTGGTTCGTCGGATATACCACGCATCTGGTGGCGGGCGTCTGGTTCGGTAACGACGATGGCAGCCCGATGAGCCGTGTCGCAGGCGGTGGTCTGCCGGCACTCGTCTGGCGCGATGTGATGGAGCCGGCACACGCCAGCCTGCTCCCCCGCTCGCTTCCAGCAATCGACGGAGTACTGGATCCGACCCGCCCTCCCGAACCCATCGAACGGCGCCGCCCTGTCCCGCACTCCTACTCGCCCGCTAAAGTATCGGCCGCGGTCGGCACATCAGGGGCGGTCACGCCAGCGTCGGCGACGGCAGACACAACCATTCCTACTCCGATCCGGAGCACACGCCCGCAGACGCCGCAGGAGAAGCGATCTGCGCCTCCCGTCGCAAGCCCCGGGACTGCGCAGGCAACCCGCCCGGCCATAACTGCACCCCGGATGCCGTCCGAGCCGATTGACGCCGACCTCTTCGCGAAGGCGCTCGCCGTCGAGCCGTCGCCCCGGTCCGATGCCCCCCTTTCAACCTCGATCAAGCCTGATGCCCCGGGCGTCACTTTCGATCCGCGTCGGGTTCGCGAGACGCTGAGCAACACTGTTGCCCCGCGTTCGGAACGCCGCATGGGGCTCGGGGTCAACGGTGACCGCGATACGAAGTGACCTCTACCGAGCGCAAAGCTGGGTGAGCTCGGTACGTGTCCAACGCGAGTCGGCATGCCACCCCCGCGAGCACTCGGTCGCCGTAGGTGGTACGACCGACGCGCCAGATTGGCCCGCGCCACCCGATGCGCCGCCTGTCGCAGCGCTACCGGGGCCGTTGAGCGTTCCCCCGTCTGGTTGGCGGGTCGGCGCTCCTGGGGTGTTCAAGGTGCCGGACTGGGAATCGGCTGGAGCCGTGAGGGCGCGCTGGCGCGTACCCGTCGAATCGGCCGGGATGCCTGCGCCGGGCCGTGTGCCTGTCGGGTTGCCTGCACCTGTCCCGGGCGTGGTGGCCCCCGGCGCTGCCGTTGCTGCGCCGGTGCTGCCCGAGGTGCCGCCCGAGGCAGCTCCGCCACCTCCACCTCCACCGCCCTGCGCCCAAGTGCCCCCCGCCCCGAGAGCGACGACAACGATCGCGGCCAGAATTCTGCTTTGCATCTTGGCTTCTCCTGCTGGTTTTCTGGCCAACGGCCCAACTGCGCGTCGGTTCCCTCTTGCCAAGCGGTCTGCCCGACTGCCTCACTGCCTAGACGGTTTTGCCGTGCGCATGCTGTGATGCAGGCAGTCTGGGTGGCATGTGTCGCCTGGAGGCCCGCGAGTGGAGGACTCCCCCGGAATGACGGCCAGCAAGACATCGACGGCGGAGGGCGCTGCCATCGCTGGCGTCAGCATCGGGATCGACATCGGCGGAACGTTCACCGACGTCGTATGTGCCACTGCGGATGGCACTCACATACTGAAGGTGCCGACCACGCGTGATGATCCGGGCCGCGCCGTCCTTGCCGCGCTCGCTCTGCTGCGTGATCGCTTCGACATCGCACCCGAGTCGATCGCCAGCTTCACGCATGGCACGACGATTGCGACCAACGCCGTGCTGGAGCGCAAGGGCGCCCGCGTCGGCCTCGTCGCGACGCGCGGCTTCGGCGACGTCCTGGAGATTGGCCGCCAGATCCGCCGCCAGATGTACGACTTGAACCTTGCGCCTGAGACGCCGGGCTGGCTCGCGCCCGGTGCCCGCCGCGTGGAGGTGACCGAGCGTATCGACGCCACGGGCGCCGCGCTGACACCGCTCGACGAGACTTCGCTCGCGAATGCCATCGCCAAGCTGAAGGCAGAAGGCGTAGAGGCTGTCGCCGTCGCGCTTCTGTTCTCGTTTCTCAACCCGACCCACGAGCGACGCGTGCGCACGGCCATCGAGGCCGCCATGCCGGGCATTCCCGTGTCCATTTCGAGCGAGGTCGATCCGGTTTTCCGCGAGTACGAGCGAACGGTCGTCACCACCTTCGACGCCTACGTGAAGCCTGTTGTGGCGCGCTATCTCGCCGCCATGGACCGCGATCTCGCCAAGGCAGGCGTTCCCGTGCCACTGCAGATCATGCAGTCGCGGGGGGGGCTCGCGGGCGGTGAGGTTGCGCGCGAGCGGCCGGTGCGCCTTTTCCTGTCGGGCCCGGCGGCCGGTGCCATAGGTGGCCAGGCCGCAGGTCGTGAGGCCGGCCTCGACAATCTGATCACCGTCGACGTCGGTGGAACCTCAAGCGATATCGCCTTGATCGACCGTGGCCGCGTTCTCGTCAAAAGCGAGACCGACATCGCGGGCTATCAGGTCCGCGTGCCGATGCTCGACGTCACCACGCTCGGTGCCGGTGGAGGCTCAATCGCCTGGATCGATACCGGCGGCGGACTTCGCGTCGGGCCGCAATCGGCCGGGGCCGATCCGGGGCCGGCCTGCTATGGCCGCGGTGGAACCGAGGCCACCGTTACTGATGCCTCCATCGTGCTGGGGCTCCTCGATCCCTCGTTCTTCGCTGGCGGCAGCATTCGACTCGATCCAGCACTCTCGTTGAAAGCTGTCGATGAGCGGGTAGCTCGCCCCCTCGGCCTCACCGTGGAGGAGGCCGCGCTCGGCATCCATCGCATCGCCAATGCCCATATGGCCGACGGCATGCGCCTCGTTTCCATTAATCGGGGCTACGACTCGCGTGAGTTCGTACTCGTTCCGCTCGGCGGCGCCGGTGGTCTGCATGCCGTGCCGCTGGCGCTGGAACTCGGAATCGGCCGCGTTCTCGTGCCGCGCTATCCGGGCGTCCTCGCCGCGGCGGGACTTCTCGCGGCCCCGATCGAACACGAGGTTTCTGGCGCCTTCCTGACGCCCATAGCTGACGCACGCCTCGCTGATCTTGCCGATGCCTTCGCAGGCCTCGATGCCCGCGCCGACGGACTGATGCGGGCAGAGCGCATTGGTGGGCTCGCCCGCGAGCGCCTTACCCTCGCCGACGTCGGCTACATGGGCCAGAGCCACTACATCGAGGTGCCAATCGACCTCGCCGCCAGCGACCCGCTCCCCGCGCTCTACCGCGCCTTCGAAGCGGCCCACGAGCGGCTCAACGGCCACAAGACCGGAGCGGCTGCGAAGATCGTGAATCTGCGGGTGGTCCACCGCGCGCATCGCCCCGCCGTGGCAGTCGGATCAGCCGCGCCGCCGGACACTGGCCGTTCCCTCAAAGGCCGCCGCCACGTGCTCTTCCCCGGCGAGACGGTTCGCCTCGATACAGCCATCCACGACCGGGCCCTGATTGGTGCCAGCGAGTGCCTCCACGGCCCCGCCGTCATCGAGCAGAGCGATTCCACCACCTTGCTGCCCCCCGGCTGGTCTGCCGAGGTGACGGGCGGCGCGGCCCTTTTGCTGACGAGGAGCGCACCATGACGGCAACCGGCGCCACCCACCGGATCGACCTCGCTGCAGAACGATTCGATCCTGTCACCCTCGAGGTAATTCGGCACCGCCTCGACAAGATCGCCGAGGAGATGCAAGCGACACTGCTGAAGTCGTCCTGCTCGCCCATCGTCAAGGAAGGCCTCGATGCCTCGGCGAGTCTCTTCACCCTTGATGGTACGACGCTTGCCCAAGCCTGCGCCATCGCCATTCATCTCGGTACCCTCATTCCGGCGGTTGGTGCGATCCGAGCCAAGTTCCCCGTCGAGCAGATGCGCGAGGGCGACGTCTACATTCTGAACGACCCCTATTGCGGCGGCACGCACCTGCCCGATTTCGCCGTTGTCATGCCCGTCTTCGCGGGTGGCCGCCCGATCGCGCTCGCCGCCACCATGACCCACCATCAGGACGTTGGCGGCAAGACGGCCGGCTCGGTTCCAACCGATTCGACCGAGATCTTCCAGGAAGGCATCCGCATCCCTCCGGTCGCCTGGGCTCGCGCCGGCGTCTTCGACGACACCTTGACCGCCGTCCTCCGGCAGAATGTGCGCATCCCCGATATCTTCATGGGCGATCTCCATGCCCAGATCGCCGCCTGCAAGATCGCCGCGATACGTCTGCGCGAGGCCGCCGAGAAGTTCGGCGACAATGCTCTCCTCACCTCGTTCTCCGTGCTGCTCGACCGCGCCGAGGCGATGACCCGCGATGCGCTGCGCAAGCTGGCTCCCGGCACCTACCGCGCCGTTGATTTCCTCGACAACGACGGCATCGATCTCGACCGGCGCATCCGCATTGAGGTTGCCGCCACGATTGCCGATGGCACCATTCACTTCGATCTGACCGGCTCGAGCCCTCAGGTGAAGGGCCCGATCAACTGCGTGCCCTCAGGCAGTCTCGCCGCCGCATGCTTCGCCGTGCGCGCGGTCACCGATCCTGCCATCCCGAGCAACGGCGGCTGCTTCCGGCCGATTACGTTGACGCTGCCCGAAGGCTCGATCGTCAACCCGCGCGAGCCGGCCCCCGTCAACGCCCGCACCGCCACCATCAAACGGATCACAAACACCATGCTGAAAGCGCTGTCAGGGGTGGCGCCCGACCGCGTTCCGGCACCGAACTCCGGCGAGCTGCTGGTCATGGCCTGGGGTGGCCAGCGCCGCGACGGCACATCGTTCGTTACCGGGGAGTTGCTGGCCGGCGGCGCCGGTGCCGGAAACGGCTTCGATGGCGTTGATGCTATCGAGACCGATGCGACGAATTGCATGAACCTCCCCGTCGAGGCGATGGAGCTCGACGCGCCCATCCGGGTCACGCGCTGGCAGCTCGTTGCGGGCTCGGGAGGCGACGGCACTTTTCGCGGAGGGCGCGGTCAGCTCAAGGAGTACGAGATTCTGGAAGACGTCGCGGGCACGATGTCGTACTCGCATCGCGGCGAGCGCCATTTCATCGCCGCCGATGGCTTGGCCGGCGGAAAGCCTGGCGCCCTGGCTCGATCGTGGATCACCCGCGCCGACGGCACCGAGGAAGTCATCCCGTCAAAGATCGTGACGCGCCTCGCGCCCGGTGATCACGTCGTCATCACGACGGCTGGCGGTGGCGGCTACGGCCCACCCGACGCCCGCGCCGTGGATGCTGTCGGCCGTGACCGTGCCGATGGGAAGGTGTAGCTGCGCGCCGCTCGGAGGGATCGTGCTGAGCTGATGCAACCAGAGTCAGCTCCGTTCGAATCACCGTTCAGGTTGGCCGAAGCCCGGCGCAAAAGCGCCGGAGCCCCACAGCACTAGCGCATCATGGCGCCGGCGATAACGACCAAGACGAGGGTTGCGACGAAGATTGCTAGGACTAGCCCCGCTCCTTTGCTCGAGCACTCGGCAGCGGATTGGCTTTCGTCCGTGTCCGAAGACGGGTCTTTTGGCTTCATAGGTCTTGTCTCCGATTTGGCATGCGACCGCCTAGGCAGCGCCGCGCGGTGCGACGCTGACTGGTTCATTCCGGGAAATTGGAAAGAGCCCTTTATGCGGGCGGATCGCGGATGCGCGGCGCGGCCAATTCGGAGAATCGGGGACTGCACCGCAAGGCGGGGTAGTCGGAAGCCCTGCGGCGGGCATAGCAACCGCTATCCTTCAAGACGCAGGAGGCCGGCTCGGGATCCGGCTCGCCCGGTCGATCAACGACGGTGGACCAACGCTTCAGCGTGGCGACAGAAGGGAGCAGGGCTCTGACTTCGGCGCAGGCCGCTTGGGACACACAAGGCAGAGCTCTCGGATGGACCGCGGCAACCGGCTTGTACGGCAACCACAGGAGCGACAGCCACGAAGCGATTGCGACAACCGCTGCCACTGCGCCCATGAGACGGGCGGAGGTTGCCGCTGGGAAAGTGCTGCGTCCGGTCAACTGCCACCCCGTCTGAACTTGTTCCAGATCGCCCCGGCGGTTTAGCGCTTGGGCCTAGAATGAAGGCGGCGGTTGGGGCCTAAAGTCATTGGTGGAGAGGGTTGGATTCGAACCAACGTAGGCGAAGCCAACGGATTTACAGTCCGTCCCCTTTAGCCACTCGGGCACCTCTCCATCGCGCGGCCACCCGAAGGTGGACACTGCCGACCCGAAGTCTAGCAGATCATACGCTGAAGCGCACCGGTCCGAGAGGATCGGCGCGACGACAGGGTTTATGAGGAGCGCGCCCGGCGGTGTCAACCGGCAAACGCAGCTTTAATTCCCATACGGGGGAGGGGCGGTCGGCTCCGCATATCGCTATCGGGCTCGCGCCAACGGAAATGTTCGCCAGCGCGACGAACGAGGCCCTGCCGCGGTTCGGCAGGCGCTGGTATAAGGTCAGCCGAGACCTCACGCCGAAAGCCAGCCCATTGCGCAGCGACTTCGAGATCGGTGGCCACAAGGTGCCCGCGGGACAGCGCGCGCTGGTCGATCTGCATGTCTCGAAGCTGTCGAACCACACACCCGTGACTTTGCCGGTGCATGTGCTGCATGGCCCGCGGCCCGGTCCGGCGATGTTCATCTCGGCGGCGATTCATGGGGATGAGCTGAACGGTGTTGAGATCATTCGCCGGGTGCTGCGTACCCTGCAACCTGGCAACATCTCGGGTACCCTGCTCGCCATTCCCGTGGTCAATGCGTATGGGTTCATCGGCCGCTCGCGCTATCTCCCCGACCGGCGAGATCTCAATCGATCGTTTCCTGGTTCCGGCACCGGCTCGCTGGCTGCCCGTCTTGCGAACTTGTTCCTGAAAGAGGTTGTTCGCCGCTGCCAGGTCGGGATCGACCTCCATACCGCCGCAGTGCATCGTGTGAACCTGCCGCAAATCCGCGCCGACTTCGCGCGCCGCCCACGCTGTCGCGAGTTGGCGGAGGCCTTCGGTGCCCCCGTCGTGCTCGAGAGCCCGGAGCGGGCCGGCTCCCTGCGACGCGCCGCTCGCGATAGCGGCGTCGACGTCCTCGTCTACGAGGGTGGGGAGGGCCTTCGCTTCGATGAGTTCGCGATCAAGGCCGGCGTCGACGGCATTGCCGGCGTGATGCTCAAGACCGGCATGCTCGAGTTGCCCGATGGCATCGAGCTGAACCCATCCGACGAGATGCGCCGTCCAGTCTTCGCCAATGCGTCGAAGTGGGTCCGCGCTCCCGACGGAGGAGTTTTTCGCTCGGTGAAGCGCATCGGCAACGCCGTCAGCGAGGACGAGCCGATCGGCGTCGTATCAAACCCTTACGAGGGCAGCGAGATTCAAGTTCGAAGCCCGCGCCGGGGCATCATCGTCGGCGCAACGACACTGCCGATCGTCAACATGGGTGATGCCCTGTTCCACATCGCCTGGGCCGACGAGCACGCTCGCCCCGTGATATCGCGTGATGCCGACAGATCGGCTGAGCCACTCGAGGACAAGGGAGCCGACGCCGAGCCAGAGGCCGTGATGGACGAGGACGAGATCATTTGATCTGCCGCACGGCAATACGCGCGCACGCGAACAACGCCGACGTCAGCGCTTAAGTTCGATCTCGATAAACACGAACTCGTAGTCGTTGGCATTGACGACGTTGTGCTCGACGCCTTCCCCGCGCGCATAGGGCTTGCCGGTCGTCAGGTCAGCGGTGCGCGAGGTGCCACCGGGCTCCTCCAGCAGCAGCTTGCCGGTGGTCATCGGCACGACGACGTAGTCATGGCCATGCTTGTGCCATCCGGTCTCCGCACCGGGCGGGAACCGCCATTCGGTGGCGATCGTGCGGGCGTCGTCCAGCAGAACCGTCGGCTGTGCCTTCGGGCGGGTGCTGCTCATGTCGGTTTCTCGCTTTGCTCTTGGTCGGTTGGGTCGCCGCTCTCCGGCGTCCAGGGGCTGTTGAGGTCGAGCCCGCAGCCGGTGCAGTGTGACTTCACGCCAATCGACAGCCGGCCCGTGCCGATCGGGCCCTTCTTCCACATCAGCGACGTCGAGCAGCGCGGGCAACTTGCCGCCGCCCGCGTCAACATCGCGACGATCAGCAGGCCGACGCCGCCGATCAGCAGCAGCGTCGGGAGCACGCCATAGCCGATCCCCTCGACTGTTGTGATGAAGGCGAGGAACAGCATCACGATCGCAATCAGAACTGAACCGAGATAGATGCGCCGGACGCGCCGGAACACCTCGTTGGGAACAAACTGACTGGTCGTTGCGGTGGGGGCTGTGGTCATGCCGCTCTCAATAGCTCTTCGGGAGCCCGAGCTGGCGCTCGGCAATGTTCGACATGATCAACTCGCGGCTGATTGGTGCGATCCGGCAGAGCATCACCTCGCGCATGTAGCGCTCGACGTGGAACTCCTTCGAGTATCCCATGCCGCCGTGTGTCAGCACCGCCGTTTCGCAGGCCTCGAAACCCGCTTCGCCCGCGAGATACTTGGCGGCGTTGGCCTCGACGCCGCAGGGCTTGCCCTGATCGTAGAGCCATGCAGCCTTGTAGACCAACAGATTGGCCGCCTCGAGGCTCATCCAGGATTTCGCCAACGGGTGCTGGATGCCCTGGTTCTGGCCAATCGGGCGACCGAATACGATGCGGTCCTTAGCGTACTGTGTTGCCCGCTTCAGTGCCACGCGGCCAAGTCCGACCGCCTCGGCGGCGATCAGGATGCGCTCGGGATTCATGCCGTCGAGAATGTAGCGAAAGCCCATCCCCTCCTCGCCGATCCGGTCCTCGATCGGAACCGGCAGCCCGTCGATGAAGACCTGGTTCGAGTCGACAGCCTTGCGGCCCATCTTCTCGATCTCACGCACCTCGACGTATTTCCGGTCGAGTGTCGTATAGAACAGCGACAGCCCTTCGGTGGGCTTCTTCACCTTGTCCAGATCAGTGGTACGGGCGAGGAGCAGGACCTTGTCCGCCACCTGCGCTGTCGAGATCCAGATTTTCTGTCCATCCACGCGATAGCGGTTGCCCTCGCGCGTGGCCTTGGTCTTGAGGCGGGTCGTGTCGAGGCCGGTATTCGGCTCGGTGACGGCGAAGCAGGACTTCTCCTTGCCGGCGATCAGCGGCGGCAGCATCCGCCGTTTCTGCTCTTCCGTGCCGTAGAGGACGACCGGATGCAGGCCGAAGATGTTCATGTGCACAGCCGAGGCGCCCTGCATGCCGGCGCCCGATTCGGCGATCGTCTGCATCATAAGCGCTGCCTCGGTGATGCCGAGGCCGGACCCGCCGTACTCCTCCGGCATCGCGATGCCGAGCCAGCCGTCTGCAGCGAGCGCCTGATGCAACTCCGTCGGAAAGCCGCCTTCCTTGTCCTTTTTCAGCCAGTAGTCATCGCCGAAACGCGCGCAGATGCGCTCTATGGCGGAACGGATCTCCTGCTGCTCGGCGGTCGGTCCGGTCATCATCTCGAAGCTTGCTCCCTGGTGTCTACTTCGTGCGGCCGACGACGCCGTCGGCCTCGAGTCTTGCGATTTCTGCCTCGCCGAACCCTGCCGCTGCAAGCAGTTGCCGCGTTTCAATGCCGGCCTCGCGGGGGGAAGCCGCAAGCTCCGGTCGGGTCCGCGAGAAGCGTGGCGCTGGCGCGGGCTGCTGCACGCCGTCTCGCTCGACAAAGGTAGCACGTATCGAATTGTGCGGGTGCTTGGTTACCTCAGAAATTGCCAGAACCGGCGCGAAGCAGGCATCGCTACCCTCGAAGGCGACCTCCCACTCGGCCCGCGTCCTGGACTTGAAGATCTCGGTGAACCGGGACCGCAACGTGGGCCACCCGTTCCTGTCATGTTGGGCGGGAAGTGGCTCGCCGGCAACCCCTAGCCGTTGCAGGAGATCGGCATAGAAACGCTTCTCGATCGACCCGATCGAGACCCACTTGCCGTCCTTCGTCTCGTAGACGTCGTACCAGGGTGCCCCGGTATCGAGCATGTTGGTGCCGCGCTCCTCGCGCCAAATGCCCTCCGACCACATGCCGTGGAACATCGCCATCAGGCTGGCGGCACCGTCGACCATGGCCGCGTCGACCACCTGCCCCTTGCCCGAACGCTGAGCCTCCAGCATGGCGCAGACGACCCCGAAGGCCAGATACATCCCGCCTCCGCCGAAATCGCCGACGAGGTTCAGCGGATGCAGCGGCCTCTCGCCGGCCCGTCCCAGGTGGTTGAGCACGCCCGCCAGCGCGATGTAGTTGATGTCGTGACCCGCGCGCTGGGCGAGCGGCCCCTCCTGTCCGAAGCCCGTCATCCGTCCGAACACGAGCCTTGGGTTGATGGCGGCGAGGACATCGGGTCCAAGGCCGAGCCGCTCCATTACGCCCGGCCGGAACCCTTCGATCAAGGCATCGGCATCCTTGACCAGTCGTTTCACGATCTCGACCGCCTCGGGCTTTTTGAGGTCGACCGCGATCGATTTCCGCCCCCGGTTCATCACCTCGTAGGCCGGTGCCCGGTCAAGGCCGAGATCCGCCTTTTCACGCCGGTCGATGCGGATCACCTCTGCGCCCATGTCGGCCAGCATCATTCCGCAGAATGGCGCCGGTCCGATGCCGGCCATCTCGATCACCCTGGTGCCCTCGAGCGGTCCCATTTCGCCTCCTCGCTGGCCGACCCCGTCGTCGGACCGCCCGATTTCATGCCTCGACCCGGGCCATTTGCCAAGATCGACCCAGTCGTCAACGAAGGTTTAAGCCTAACCCGACCTGTCAAAGGTTTATCAATAGCCTCTGTGGTCTCTTCGTCTCGCACAAGAGTAGGCGTTTGTCGCAGGGACCGGCGTGAGGAATGTATTGAGGCCAATGCGTGACGCCGGCCGCAGCCGTCTGCTGCAGGCTGCAGGCACGCTCGCAAGCGTCTTGGCTCAGGCCTCGGCGACGCTGGGGCGTGCCGTGGCCGCTCTGCGCGCGAGCCTCGTGCCAGACCGGCGCGGATGGCCGGTGATGCCCCTGCTGGCCCTCGGCACGACCACCCTCCTGATCGCGCTCATGGCGATGGAGACGCACGCGGAGCCAATCCGTCTTGCTCTCATCGGCGCGATCGGGCTGGCGGTTGCTGCTATCGCCGCAGGTTTCGGCCAACGCGACGCGCCGCCAGCTGGTGATGCTCGCGAGATCGATCGCTTCCAGGCGCTCAGCGACCGTCTCGAGAAGGGCATCGAAAAGCTGAAAGACCTGCAGTGGGAACTCACCGACAACGAGACCCGCTATCGCGATCTTCTCGACAGTCAGAACGATATCATCACACGCGTCGACACGCGCGGCCGTCTGACGTTCGTCAACCGGGCGTTCTGCCGGACGTTCGCGGTGGAGGCCGGCGAGGTTCTGGGCACGCCCTTCAGACCTGAGGTTCTCCAGCGCGACGGTGAACAACGCGAGGCACCCGAACAAGGCCGCCGTCAGCGCTTCGAGGAACTCGTTCTCACTGCCGACGGTGCTCGCTGGTTTGCCTTCGAGCAGCATGCCATTTCCGCCGACGATGGCTCCGTACGCGAGATCCAGCTTCTCGGCCGCGACGTCACCGAACAGCGCCGCATTCAGTCGGCTCTCGCCGAGGCGCGCGACCAGGCCGAGGCGGCAAACCGCGCCAAGTCGCGTTTTCTCGCCGCTATGAGCCATGAGATCCGCACGCCTATGAATGGCATTCTGGGCATGGCCAACCTTCTGTCCGAGACCGAGCTGTCTGCGGAGCAGCGCTCCTACGTCATTGCGGTCGACCATTCTGCAAAAAACCTGCTGACGATCATCGACGAGATCCTGGATCTTTCCAAGATCGAGGCAGGCAAGCTCGAGATTCACTCGGCACCGTTCCCTCTCGACGAATGCTTGCAGAGCGTCGTCGAGTTGATGGGGCCGCGCGCCCGTGAGAAGCGCCTCGATCTCGCATGGCGCCTGGATCCGGACCTGCCCCGCACCGTCATCGGTGACGAGACGCGCGTGCGCCAGATCCTGCTCAATCTCTTGGGCAACGCGGTCAAGTTCACCGATTCCGGCGGCATCACGGTTCGTGTCCTTCGCGGAGCTTCCGCCGAGCTACCGATGCCAGGCGATGGTTCACCCGAAAAGCCACGACGGCTCTGTCTCGAGATGGAGGTCGCCGATACCGGCGTCGGCATCGCCGAAAACCTGATCCAGAACCTATTCGCCGAGTTTGAGCAGGCCGACGATGCGGTCCGCCGCAAGCGCACTGGCACGGGGCTCGGTCTGGCGATCTCGCGTCGCCTCGCGCGCGCCATGGACGGTGACATCGAGGTCGAGAGCACGCTCGGCGTCGGTTCAGTCTTCCGCGCGCGCATGGTTCTGCTCGCGCAACCTGGGGCGCGCCCTGTCCTCCCTGCTCCGCGCGACCGTCGCGCGCGCTTGGTCCTGCTTGTATCGAACCGCATTCAGCAGCGCACGATCATGCAGGAGACGCTGCAATCCCTGGGCGTCGCCAGCGAAGTCAGCAATCGCGAGACGGCAGCTGCCGCCCTGGCGCGCGCCCGTCGATCGGGGCTCGCGTTTGATACTCTCATCGCCGACGTCGAGGAAGGGCCCGAGGCTGTCGGCCTCCTGATCTCCGAGGCTTGCGCCGAGGGCCAGCGGCAGCCTCGCGCGGTTCTCGTCGTGGATCAGCCAGGCGGTAGCCGCCTCGAGGCCTTCAAGTCGGTGGGCTGCGACGCCTATCTCGTCCGTCCCGTCCGACCAGCCTCTCTCGTCACGCAGCTCGACCTCGACGAGATCTGTGCCGAGGCAAGCGCACTGGGCGTCGAAGCCGCAGCCCGGACAATCACCGGGAGCCGCCTCCTAACGATGCCACGCGGTCGGCGTATCCTTCTGGTCGAGGACAACGACATCAATGCGCTCCTCGCGCGCCGCATGAGCGAGAAAGCCGGCTGCATCGTGCATCACGCGCCAAGTGGACCCGCTGCACTCGACTGGTGCGCGCATCTGCTTGGCGTCAGCGATACGGTGGACCTCGTGCTGATGGACATTCACATGCCCGAGATGGACGGGTTCGAGACCGCTGGCCGCGTTCGCCGTCTCTTCGCGGCCTGCGGCCGCGTCGCGCCGCCCATCGTTGCACTCACGGCCAATGCTTTCGCCGAGGACAGGAAGCGGTGTCTCGAGGCGGGCCTCGACGACTACCTGGCCAAGCCCTTCGACCGCACCGAGCTGGAGGCGCTACTTCAGAAGTGGTGCGCCACCGAGCAGTCCCCGCGCGACGGGTCGATCGACGGCTACGCAGCCTGATGATCGCCGGTCGGCATGGACCGGCGATCCCGTTGGCCCCTACTCGGTCATCGGCTGGCCCAGTCCTCAGAGATGCCCGCCGCGTGATGTTGTCTACCGGCGCTCTGAGTGGCGCTTCATCGCGGAGACCACGCGCCCTGGGGTCTAGGGTTCCAGCCGTCCGAGTCGAATCGCCTGGCGGACAAGGACTGCCACGCTTTCGGCCTGCATCTTGTCCATGATCTGTACCCTGTAGCTCTCGACGGTCCTCGGACTGATGCCGAGGCGGCTCGCGATGGCGTGGCTCGTGAAGCCCTGTACTACGAGGTCGAGCACC
The DNA here is from genome assembly GCA_001464755.1 of Rhizobiales bacterium Ga0077524. Taxonomy (GTDB): domain Bacteria; phylum Pseudomonadota; class Alphaproteobacteria; order Rhizobiales; family Hyphomicrobiaceae. Next base: position 19,854 of record LNDR01000395.1, on the reverse strand, counting down.
TCGGCCTCGCGACGTGTCAGCGACAGGTGACGTCGCTCCAGGTCCTGTAATGACTGGCGCCCTGCGAGATCCTCGAATGCTTGAGCCAGACATCGGTTGATCGCGGCAATCAGTTGGGCATCGTCCACCGGCTTTTCGATGAAATCCTCGGCCCCGGCCTTGATTGCCGCAACGGCCATGGGTACGTCGGCGTGACCTGAGATGAGTATGACTGGGAGCTTGTTGCCGCGCCGACCGAGCTCGTGCATCAGCTCGATACCATCCATGCCCGGCATGCGCACATCGGCAATGAGGCACCCCGCATTGGCTGGCGAGTCGGACATCAAGAACGCATTTGCAGAGCCGAACGTCGCGATCTGGTAGCCAAGCACGCTCAGCATCTCGCTGAGGGCATGGCAAACCGCCGGCTGGTCGTCGACGATATAGACGGTCGGTCCCGACTTCGTGTTCATGGCCTGCCACTTATCTCCTTTTTGCGACCGGAAGCGAGAAACGGACTTCCGTTCCTTCCGGTGACGTCTGGTGCACCCGGATGCGCCCGCCGTGTGCCTGGACGATCATTTTGCAGATCGATAGTCCGAGACCTAGTCCGTCGGCTTTCGTCGTGCTGAGCGGGTCGAAGATAGTGTCCACGCGGTCGGGTGCAATACCTATCCCGTTGTCGCTGATGGCGATCTCCACGGCTGCCCCTTCGCTAGCCGGTTCGATGGTAACCGCGATCCATCCATCGGTGCGGGCGCTCTCCTTGATGGCATCGATGCCGTTGCGCACCAAATTGATGATGACCTGCTGGATCTGTACCGGGTCCCCGACCACTGGCGGCAGGGCCATACCGCCACTGGGCTCGATGATCGCAATACCCTCGGAGCCGGCCAGTGGCTGCACCAATGCGAGCGCATCGGCAACGGCGTCCGGTACATCGACGCTCCTCGCGTCCGGCTCTCCGCGCCGCAGGAATTCACGCATGCGCCGCACTACGGCTGCCGCATGGTCGATCTGCTCAACCATCGATTGCACATTGCGGACGGCGCGGGCTCTGTCGCCGTCCTCGGCATCGAGAAGGCGGCTGACCGAACGGGCCAGAGCCCGTGCTGCCGTCATGGGCTGACTGATCTCATGAGCCAATGCGGCTGCCATGCCACTGACGAGGTTCAGTCGTGCCGTTCGAGCAGCCTCGTTCTGCATGTCCTGGAGCCGCCGCGCCGCATCGCGAGCCGCCTCGTCGGCTGCATCGCGCTCGCTGACCACAGCCCCGACCAGCAGCACGGTTACAGTCATGACCAGCATCAGGAGCTGGTACTCGGCGAAACGCGTGAGGTCGAACCCGTAGAGGTGCAAGAAACCGACCAATCCGAGCTGAGCGATCGTCAGCGCGGCGCAAGCTCCGTCGATGCCGTGCCGCACGGCTGCCACGACGACGGGCACGAACAGGAGGTAGAACAGCCCCTGCCCGAATGGCTGGTCCGGCCGCATGATGATGCCCAGAGCTATCAAGATCACCCCCGAATAGCCACCGAACTCGAAGAGTACCTCGGGCGGAACGGATTTGAGCCGGTCGCGATGCCGGTAGGCCCGCAGTACCAGCGGAGTCACCACGGCGATGCCGATCACGTCGCCGAGAATCGAAAGACCGGCGGTGGTCAGGGCCTCACTCCAGTCGAGAGGTCGGATCAGCAGCCTCCCTATGCCGAGACTGGTCGACGCGATCACGGCTCCGGCGATCCCGCCTGCAATAACGACGACCATGTCACGGGTGTGAAAGTGAGGGGTACTCAAACGAAGCAGATCCCGTACCACTCCCGCAACGCCAGTGTAGGATGCCGCTACGATTGCCGCGACAAGGAGCAGGGTTGGCCAGCCAAGTGCGCTGCCGAGCACCATTACGGCTGCAAGCAAGACGGAAACGAAGAGAACAAGTCCGTAAGCGGTGCCTTTCAGGATGATCACGGCGAACATCAGTCCGAGAGCCGGATTCCAGGGCGTCACGGGCAGGCCGTCGTGCTCGTGCAGGAAACTCAGCCACTCGAGGCCGAGATAGAGTGCTACGAGCCCGAGCGAGGCCAACGGATCAGGAAATTTGCGCTCGGCCGCGGCGGTCGGCTGCGTCCCTGCTGGAGGCGGGGAAAGCGGGGAGATCGTCGAGTTGGGCGGGTCATCCACCTTTGGGCGCTTTCGGGTTACCTCGCAGCAAAGTTGCCAGCGATCACTTTCCCTTGCCGCAGATCGGCGAGCACGGCAACAATGCGAATTCGCTCATCTGCAACCCTGACCGAAAGCGAGTCCCGATGTCTGCGCCCGAGCGCCTGCGCGCCCTCCTCTCGAAGCCCGGCTTCGTCGTCATGCCTGCCGTCTGGGACGGCATCTCTGCCAAGCTCGCCGCAGGAGCCGGCTTCGAGACGGCGTTTCTGTCGGGCTCGTGCGTCGCCGCGAGCCGCCTCGCCGGCCCAGACCTGGACCTCATCTCCTTCGCCGAGATGTTCGACAGCTTCAACATGGTCCGCCAAGCCGCCCCAGGCACGCTCGTTCTGGCCGACGGCGACCATGGCTACGGCAATCCGATGAACGTGCAGCGTACTGTGCGCGCCTACGGCCGGGCGGGCGCCGCCGCGATACTGATCGAAGACAAGATCACGCCGCGGGCGCTGACGGCCGGCGGCAAGCCCTGCATCCCGCGCGAGGAAGCGCGCATGAAGATCCGCGCCGCGGTCGAGGCCGCGAAGGAAAGCGGCATTCTGATTTTGGCCCGCACGGATTGCCGCCCGACCGCCGGCATCGACGAGGCCGTCGCCCGCATCGAGATGTACGTCGAGGAAGGTGCCGACATTCTCTTTCTCGATAGCCCGACCGACGAGGCCGAGATCGCCCGCGCCGTTGCTGCCGCCAAGGGTCGCCCGTCCTTCGCCGTCCTCTCGCCCGGCGCGCCGCGCGCAACGCCCGACAGGAAGCGCGCCGCCGAGCTGGGCTTCAAGATTGGGACTTACCCGACCGGCATGCTCTCCCCGGCGATTGCAGGCATGAAGGCCGGCCTCGCGGCGCTCGTTGCCGGAGAGGCGGAATCCAAGGCCGCGCTTTCCCCCGCCGAGCTGCGTGAAACCTTGGGCTACGGCGCCTACGAGGAGCAGGCAAAGCGCTTCCTCGCGAAGGGGTGAGCTTGCGTCGGCAGGTGCCAGCATAGGTCGGGCGAGCCTTGCATGTGTGAGATCCGACCCGTTTTTTCGCCTGCTGGAACGGCGCTTTTGGTCGTGCGAAAGGCTCGATCGACCTACGAAAGAGAGGACCTTCGGGAGCCCTAACATGGCCGACAGCACCGCCGACGTGATCGCGGCCGCGATGCCGGAGCTTCGGTCATGGATCGGGCGCAAGGAGATTGTCGAGGACGACATCCCGCTTACGACAGCGCGGCGCGCGGCGGCCATGCTCGACGTCGCACCGGAGGTGATCGGACCGGGGAGCGAGCTGCCGCGCTCCTGGTTCTCTCTCTTCTTCGCGAGCAACGCCCTGCAGCGCGATATCGGCCCTGACGGGCATCCCAACAAAGGCCTCTTCCTGCCGCCGATCCCGCTGCCGAGGCGCATGGCGGCCGGCCGCCGCGTGCGCATCATGGGTGCTCTGAAGGTCGGCCAGGCGGCCACCCGCACCGCCGAGGTGGTGGCAGTCGAGCCGAAAGGGGCACGCACGAGCCACCTGATCGTGCTGACCATGCGCCACACTTATGCCGTAGCGGGTCAGCCGATCGCTATCGAGGAATTCGATGCCGTCTATCGCGAGGCACTTCCACCCGGACAGAAGAACGCCGCGCTGCCGCCGGTCGCGCCGCCCGCCGACCCGGCCTGGTCGTCGCGCGTAAGCCTCGCGTCATCGCTCGTGTTTCGCTACTCCGCGCTCACCTGGAACGCCCACCGCATCCACTACGACGCCGACTACACCCGCGACGAGGAAGGCTATCCTGCCCTCGTCCAGAACGGTGGGCTCTCAATGCAACTCATGCTGCAGGCAGTCTCCGCCCGTCTCCCTGGCGCGCTGACCGGCTTCGAGGCCCGCCTGTTGCGCCCGCTTTGGGTCGGCGACGACATCACCATCGCCGGAGACACCCCGGTTGACGGCCGCGCCGCCTGCTGGGTGATCGACAAGTCCAGCGCCCTCGCGGTCCGCATGGACCTCACATACGGCGCTTGAGCGCGTCGCTCTAAGTCGCAGCTCCGGAAGCGTTCACCGGATCCACAACAGCAGCTGCATCGGGCGGCGGTCGGGGCATGTCATCTTGCCTTCGTAGACGTCCGACAGGGAGCCCTCATAGCTGCAAGCGACACCGTCGAACGACACGGTGGCGTCGATGCTCGCGAGCATCCGATGCATGCGCACGCGCAGGTTGCCGGTCTTCTCCTGCGGCCCATCCTGGCTGCACCAGCCCACGTGCGTCATCTTCATCGGACCGGAGAGTTCACGGGTGTCGCCGTCGCGCGTGAGCGTCGCCGTGAGTTCCCACTCGCCGGCATTGCCCGTGAATCCGCTAATCTCGGCCGATGCGGGCATCGGCGCGCTTGCCCAGGAAAGGCCCGCCCACGTGGCGAGAACCCCTCCGAGGAAAAAAGCGGCGGCGACGATCCATTGTAATGGAGTGGGCATCGATTGCTCCCCGGCGACGCCGCCGAAAAAAGCGCGTTAAGAGGCAACCGCTGCCCCCGGTCATGCTGGGCTCAGCCCTTCTTGCCGACGAAGGAGCGAGCCTCCGCGATCTCGGGCCTTACCGTATCGGCACCGGTGGCAAGCTCGACCACCTTTGCGTAGTGCCGCCGGGCCTTTGCCTTATCGCCGGACCGCTCGGCCGCACGCGCGGCACCGACGTAGGCGAGCAAGCGGTTCGGCTCCTTCTGCAGCGTCGCCTCGTAGGCGGCGAGTGCGTCCTTTGTCTGGCCGCGCTCGAGCAGCAAGTTGCCATATAGCTCGCGGGCTGGAGCCAGCGGCCCGGGCGTCACCGGGTGCTTTTCCGTCTTGTCCTCGGCGTCGGCAGCGGCGGCGAGACCCTTCAAGGCCTCATCCGTCTTGCCTTCTGCCTGCAGTACCCACGCAGAGGCCACCTGACGCTGAATATCGACCTGCCCCGACCAGTATGCGTCCTTCTTGTCGATCAGCACCTTGTGCAACTCGTCGAGCTTGGCGATCTCGGTCTTGGCCGCAGGGACATTACCCATTTTGGCCGCGCCGAGCGCGCGAGCATAGTGCGTCATTGCCAGGACCTGTGCTGCCGGATTGGCCTTGACCTCGAGCGCCGCCGCCTCGGCCCAGGCGTTTCGCTCGACGGCAAATCGTGCCGGAGACGCCGCAAGAGCGAACGGCCCGACGAAAAACGTCTCAGAGTAGCCGGTCACCGCCTTCATGTCGTTCAGCACGGCTTTGGCCTGCTTTTCCTGACCGAGCTGAAGATGCGCATAGACCAGGTAGTCCATCGCATGCAGCTGATCGTGCAGCTCCTTCGATTCCTTCGCCGCCTGCGCGGACCGCACGTTCGAAGCGATCGAATCCTTCCAGTAGCCGACACGCGTGAAGATATGCGACGGCATGTGCAACGCGTGCGGAGCGTCGGGTGCCACCTTGGCGTAGCGGCGCGCAGCATCGAGGCCTTTGGCCGCGATCGCCGGGTAATCGTAAAGGTGGATCAGGTAGTGCGATACGCCCGGGTGCTGCGGCTGACTCTTCCAGATCTTTTCCAGGATACCTGCGCCTTTGAGCTGGTTGGCGAAGGTCTTGTCGCCCGGCGACGCACTCGTGTTGAGTGCCAGCGCGTAATAGATCTGCGCCTCGTCATCCTTCGGATAGGCAGCGGCGAGCTTCTCCATGGCCGCGGTGTAATTCGTCATGCGAGTGCGGTGGTCGACTTTGTCGTGGTCCTTGTACATCTCGGCGAGGGCGGCGACATAATCGCGCTCACGCTGCGTTTTCGGAGGATTGGCCTTGGCTTTCTCGAGGGCAGCGGCACCCTCGCCGAGGTTTTTCGCCGGCGGCGGCACGTGCGGATTCCAAAGTAGGCTGAGCGCCACCCCCCAATGGGCCATGGAGCAGGCCGGGTCCGTCTTCAGCACCTCCTCGAATGCCTTTTGTGAGGCGCGATACCAGAACGAATGCTGGTAGAGCATCGCGCGATTGAATTGCGCTTGCGCGGCGGACGCGCACGACGTTTCGAACTTCACTTTTCCAAGCTGATTGTCTCGCGATTGACCGCTTGCCAGATTGGTTAGAGAAAATGCTGCGAGTGCAGCAGCTGATACCGAGGCTGACAACCATAGGCGCTGCATGGGCCGTAATCTCCCTGGAATAGTGGTGCAAATCTCCTGGCGCTTCACGCCAGACAATTGCAGTGTCGGCTGCGGTCCGAGGCGTTCCAATTGCTGGCAATCTCGAGAGCTGGCGAAAAATATATCGGGTAGAATAATTCTCGATCGCAGTCTGGCACGCCTTCAAAGGATATTTCTCATTTTGATCCAGGTCAAGGACGACGCTGCTCGCGGCGTCCGTTGGCATGCCGTTGCACTTCTGTTTAGCTCGGAAGGATGGTGCGCCGGATCGGCAGCTCCACATCAAGCGCCTTCAAGGAAACCCCATGCGCAAGAACAAGCTCCGCCAGATCGCCAAGGATGGCGGCCGCATTATCAACGGTTGGTCGGCAATCCCGAGTTCCTACGCCGCCGAAATCTATGCCCATTGCGGGTGGGACAGCGTCACCATCGATATGCAGCATGGGCCGGTGGATTTCCCATCGGCGCTGACCATGCTGCAGGCCATCTCGACGACCGACGTCGTGCCCTTGTGCCGCGTGCCCTGGAACGATGCGGCCATCATCATGAAGCTGCTCGATGCCGGCAGCTACGGGCTGATCTGCCCGATGATCAACACCAAGGCCGAGGCTGAGCAGTTCGTTTCGTTCGGCCGCTACCCGCCGCTCGGCACGCGCTCCATGGGTCCCAACCGCGCCGTGCAGTACGCCGGTGCCGACTATTGGCAGGGCGCCAACGAGGAGGTGCTTCTGCTTGCCATGATCGAGACCCGGGCCGGCCTGAAGAACCTCGAGGAAATCCTCTCGGTAAAGGGCCTGGACGGTGTCTACGTCGGCCCGTCCGATCTCTCGATGGCCATGGGCAAGCCGCCGACGCTGGATCCCTCAGACCCCGAGGTGATCGCGGCCATCGAGCAGATCGCCAAGGTGACCCGCTCGAAGGGACTGATCGCGGGGGTGCACACCGACGGCCCCGCCACCGCCAAGAAGCGTTTCGAGCAGGGCTATAATTTCGTCACGCTGATGAACGACGCGCGCTCGCTGACCGTCGCGGCGACCAACATGGTCAAGGAGACGCGCGGCGAGTCCGACCGCGTCACGGCCAAGACGTACTGAGCATGATCTGAAGCGACCAGGGCTCAGGAGGCCTTGGTCGCGTCTGCTTCGAGGGCTTGGCGGCCTGCGCGCGTGTCGGATTTGATCGGCAGTTGTCCGTCCGCGATGCGCTCGGCCTCCTCGGTGTCGCGTTGGAACAACTCCTCGAGTTCTTCCGCGAAGCGTCTGGCGTTGAGTTCCAGCTTCTGTCGGTCGCTGGCGTGCTCGTAGTCGTCGTAGAGGCGCTTGCGGTCGAGAGCGGCGAATGTCTCGGTCAGCCGCTTGGCCTCAGCCTCGCGCACGCCGAGCCCTTCGAGCAAGTCGCGCGTCAGCTCGATCGCGGCCAGGAAGGTCTCGCGCCGCATCTCCTGGACACCGAGATCCATCAGCTTATGTACGTGCTGCCGGTTGCGGGCGCGGGCGTAGATCGGCACGTGCGGGAAGTAGTGCCGCACGATCTCGGCCGTGCGTAGCGACGCGTCGACGTCATCGATGGCAAGGACGAAGGCGGTTGCCTTGCCGGTCTGCGCCGCCTCAAGAATATCGAGCCGACTCGCGTCTCCGTAATAGCCCTCGGCACCGAACCGGCGCACGAGCTCGATCTGGTCGGGGCTGATATCCAAGGCTGTGAATGCGATGCCGCGCGCCCTCAGGATGCGCGCCACGATCTGGCCGAACCGCCCAAGTCCCGCAATCACCACGCGCCCCGCCGAGGGCGGTGGCGACTCGTAGTCCGGCTCGAGCGGCATCTTGTTCATCTTGGCCAGCCAGTCGTCGGTCAGAAGCAGGACTGGGGTCACGGCCATCGACAGTGTCACCACCACGGCCATCAGATTGGCTGTCGTCTCGGCGAGGAGATGTGCCCCCGTCACCAAGCCCAGAATAACGAAAGCGAACTCACCGCCTTGGGCGAGTGCGATGGCAAGGCGCCGGGCTTGGCGTGTGGCCAAGCCGTTGACGCGCCCGACGACGAACAGAACAATAGCCTTAAGCGTCACCAACCCGACCACCAGGGCGAAGATCAAAGGCCATTCGCGAACGAGGAGCGCAAGGTCGAGCGACATGCCGATCGCGGTAAAGAACAGCCCGAGTAGCAGTCCCTCAAACGGTTGAATGTCGGCCTCGATCTGATGCCGGTACGCGCTGTCGGCCAGCATCACGCCAGCGATGAAAGCCCCGAGCGCTGCCGATAGCCCGGCGAGCTGCATGAGCACGGCAACGCCGATCACCGTCAGCAAGGCCGTCGCGGTCATCGCCTCGCGAACTCCCGAGGCCGCAATCAATTTGTAGACACGATTGAGCAGGAAACGCCCGACGAGCACGACGGCGGCGATCGTGGACAGTGCCGTACCGATAGCGATGGCCGACTGCGTCGCATCAGCAGCGCCCCTCGCGGCCATCATCGGCACGACCGCAATCAAAGGGATGGCCGCGAGATCCTGGAAGAGCAGAATCGAGAATGCCAGGCGGCCGTGCTTCTGTGACAGCTCCTTACGCTCCTCGAGCACCTGCAGCACGAACGCCGTCGACGACATGGCGAGCGCCATGCCGACCACCGCTGCGACGGGCGGGGTGGTGAACAGCATGGCTGCCGCGAGACCGAGGAGAAGGCCCGTCGCCAGCACTTGAACGCCGCCCGCCCCCAGGATGGCTCGACGCATGGTCCAGATGCGCAGGGGGCGCAACTCCAGCCCGATCAGGAACAGAAGAAAAACGATGCCGAGTTCGGCGACGTGCAGGATGCTCTCGACATGGGTGAAAAGGCCGAGTGCGTGTGGTCCGATCAGAATGCCGGCGGCGACGCGCCAGCGGTGCTGCGACCGCCGCCGCCGCCAGCAGCACGACTGCCTGGAGAAGGTAATTCTTGTCCATCTCGTCCTCGGGTCCCCGTTGCCGCGCGTGCCAAAGCCTTATTCTGTCCAGCAGCCAGTCTGATGATGGAAAGCCCCGCAAATGCGCTGTGGGCATGACCGCCTCGCCCACCCGATGGGCGGCATATCGTCATTGGCGCCGGATGCCTCTGCTCTTGTAGTATGTCTGCCATGACCAATGAAACAGAACTCGGTCCGACGGGGGACACCTCGGGGAGCTTCGGCTTTCGACCCGTCGAGCCGCGCGAGCGCCAGGGCCTCGTCAACGAGGTCTTCGCCACCGTCGCCGAGCGCTACGACCTGATGAACGACCTGATGTCCGGCGGTCTCCACAGGCTGTGGAAGGACGATCTGATCGTTGCCCTCAATCCTCCCCGCTCGGCGGAGCCATTCCGCGTATTGGACCTGGCGGGTGGCACCGGCGACGTCGCCATGCGTATCGTGCGCGCGGGTGGCCCGGGCACCACCGCCGTTATCTGTGACATCAGCCCAGAGATGCTCGAGGTCGGACGTCGCAAGGTCGAGACCGCTAGCCTCACGGATCGTATCTCCCTTGTCGAGGGCAATGCCGAGGCCTTGCCCTTCGCCGACCGTACGTTTGATGCTGCGACCATTGCCTTCGGCATTCGCAACGTCACGCATATCGACCACGCACTGGCGGAGATGTTTCGCGTCTTGAAGCCCGGTGGCCGGCTGCTCGTCCTCGAGTTCAGCCACGTCGACGTGCCCGTGCTCGACCGACTTTATGATCTCTTCTCGTTCGAGGCGATTCCCCTACTGGGCCAACTCGCTGCGGGCGCCAGCGAGCCCTACCGCTATCTCGTCGAGAGCATCCGGCGCTTCCCCAAGCAGGAGGTTTTCGCCGACATGATCCGCGCGGCCGGCTTCGAGCGCGTCAGCTATCGAAACCTGACCGGCGGCGTGGCGGCGATCCACTCCGGCTGGCGAATCTGAGTGACGGGCCGCGGCCTTGTCGGCATCAGCCCTTCAGAAGGATCGGCAGTGCTTGCGCATAGGCGACTTCGGCCCTGTGTTTCAGCTCTGGTAGGGTGCAACTCCCGATCGGATGCTGCACCAGAAGGAACGGATAGTCAGCGCAGCCGAGGACCCGGGCGATGTTGCGAGCCGTCACCTCGAACGGCTCGGTGCATAGCACAACCGTCCGTTTGCCGAGTTGCTCGAAAGTCAGTCCGTCGTGCAAACTGCACGTTGAGCAGGAGCCTCAGTCGCCGAGACCGGTGATGAGGAAATCCACCTCCCGGGCGGCTTGGACGAGCGTTTCTTTGGGCGCTGGCGCGCTGGCATTGCTCTTCGAGTAGACCGCGCCAATGGTGCAACCGTGCCGCTCCTTGAACAGTAATGCCACCTCGCCCAGCATCTCCGCCGCGTTGAGCTTGCCGTTTTCGAGGACGCCGATGGTCTTGCCTTCGAGGCTGGCGAGCGGGGGCGCACGCCGCAGCGTCCGCTTCGGTCCCGAGGAGGTCGGATCGTAGAGTCGCATGGCAAGCTCGTCTTTCGCTCGGTTCAGTTGCAGTCGATGCACACGCCGATGGCGCGGTGCTGCATGATCGAGCCGCGTCCCCGGCTCCAAGAGGGAATGAAGCACGAGTGGCCGCCCGCGTCGCCGCCGCCGAGGGTAATCAGGATGTCGTCCGGCGTGAGGCCGCGGTGCACGAAGCCCTCCTGGACCAGCGCGTGCGCCTTGGCATCGTGCTGCTTTGCGTACTCGCTATCGCGGTACTTGCCGACGGTTCGCATCCCCTCGACCGAGCGCTTGGCCTGGGCGAAGAGGAAGGCCTGCGCGTCCTGTCGGCTCCACCCCGCGTCGGCGACGATCTTCATGTGCTCGGGCGCCAGGACGACGACGCTCTGCCCGAGCGTGATGCAACCATAGTTCGCCATAGCGTCCGCGACAGAGCCGAGCACCTGCTCCGGCGTATTGCCGCCGTGGTTTTCGACATTGCAGAACCCGCCGCCTGCGAACACGGTGACGCTCGAAACCCCCTGCGGATAACCTTGCTGCTCGCAAAGCAACGGCCAAGGGTTGCCCCTCGCCCGCTCTGCGATGCAGAAGCTGTACTTGCCGGGATTGCCTTGCGTCGACTTGTCGGAGATGCCGGGGATCATCTGGAAGACGTTGCGCAGGATCAGGCGCACGGCCCGCCCGATCGTGGCATTCGCCCGATTGCCGGGACCGAAAAGGTTGACGTCCCCGTTCATGCCGATGTCGTCGACCACTGGACCAGAGACAATCAGCATTGGCGCTGAACCTCCCGTGCTTGCTGTCGAGCCATGGAAGTTGAAATCGGGCTGGTTCATCGCCTCGAAGGCTGCAATCAGCACCGGCAGGTACTCGGGCAGGCATCCGGCCATTGCGGCATTGACCGCCGTGGCGTGGATCGAAAGTTCGAGCCCCGTCGCCGGATGCGTCGCGACGACGGTCTCCGCTGGACGGCCCTCGTAGACGAGCGTCGCGTGCACGCGCTCCACCGTCGGCGGCACGACGGGGAGGCCGTCCGTCCAGCCTTGCTCGTAGCAATAATCGATCGCGGCGAGCAGATCGTCCGGCACCTCGTGCACACGCGCAATATCGAGAGGCATGGTGGTTGGCTCCTGGAGGCTATCGCGCCGTCACACGATCCCTTCCTCGCGCAACGCAGCCACGGTCTTGCCGTCCATGCCGAGCCAGGAGCTAAGCACGTCGTCCGCGTGTTGGCCGAGCGTTGGCGACGGCTTCACCTGCACGGGCGCGCCGTCGAAGCGCACCGGCCACGCAGGCATCTTCACCTTGCCTGTCGTGGGATGATCGATTGTCTGCATGATGCCGCGCTCGGCCAGCGACGGGTCGTTCATCAGCTCCAGCGTGTCGAACACGGCGCCCGCCGGTACGCTGGCGGCGCCGATCAGCGTCATCGCCTCTTCCTTGGTGTGCTTTCGCGTCCATTCGGCAATGAGAGCGTCGACCTCGGCCGGGCGCTCGGCGCGAGCAGTTTGCGTGTCGAAGCGAGGATCGCCAGCCAGGTCCTCGCGTCCCATCACCTTCAGTAGGCGCTGCCAGTGTTCGGGATTGGCCCGGCTGCAGAATACGTAGACGTAGTCGTTCGGCCCGCCGGGCTTGCATGGATAGAGCGCGTTCGGGACGAGACCGCCGGGCGTCGAGCGGCTGGAGCCATCGCGCGGCACGGCCTTGCCCGTCGCCTGGGTGCGGGACAGGGGCACGCGCATGTAGTGGATCATGGCGTCCTGCATGGCCACCTGCAGGCGACGGCCTTCGCCGGTCTTGGCTCGCTTGAACAATGCGCCCAGGATCGAGATCGCCATCAGCATCCCGGTGCCCGTGTCGCCGAGCGACGGTCCGGGCTTGACGGGTGGCCGGTCGCTGTCGCCCGTGACACTGAACGTGCCGCCGGCCGCTTGCGCAATCATGTCGAACGCAAGGCTTGTCTCGTAGGGGCTCCCGGTTCCGAAACCCTTGATCTGGCAGTAGATGATGCCGGGGTTGATTTTCCTGACCTCATCGTAGCCGAGACCGAGCCGCTCGATGGTGCCGGGCGCCATGTTCTCGACCATCACGTCGGCCTTTCGGATGAGATCGCGCACGATCTCCTTCCCACGCGGCGACTTGAGGTTCAGCGTCAGCGACTTCTTGTTGGCGTTGTACTGATGGAAGTACCAGGGGTCGTTGTCTGGCTGGCCCTTTTGCAGCCGCCGACCGGGATCGCCCAGGCCGGGGTTCTCGATCTTCACCACCTCGGCGCCGAGCCAAGCGAGGCTTTCGGTGCACGAGGGGCCCGCCTCGAACTGCGTGAAATCCACGACCCGGATGCCTTCGAGGCAATCGAGTTCGACGCCGACGCTCATGGCTACACTCCCGTTGAATAGCGTGCCGACTATCATCTGCCTTGCGAAGGCTGACAGCGACGGCCTCCGAAGGCAAGCTGTTCTCGACCCCGATCCGTGGGAAGCTGGTCGCCCCCCTTGCCGTGGCTCCGCCTAGGCTCGATATGAGGTTTGAGAATCAGCCGACCGAACCCGCAGGAAGCGCCCGATGACCCTCGCTGCGACTCATGCTGCGCCCTTCGCCTTCGACAACAGCTACGCGCGCCTGCCAGACCGCTTCTTCGCCCGCTTGCCACCGACGCCGGTTGCGACCCCGCGCCTGGTCAAGCTGAACGAGAGGCTGGCCCGGGATCTCGGCCTCGACCCGGCCCGCCTCGCCAGCCCCGAAGGCATCGAGGTGCTTGCAGGCAACCGGATCGCGCACGGCAGCGAGCCGATCGCCCAGGCCTATGCCGGGCATCAATTTGGCGGCTTCGTTCCCCAACTGGGCGACGGGCGCGCCGTGCTGTTGGGTGAGATCATTGATCGAGCCGGTGTTCGCCGCGACATCCAGCTGAAGGGCTCGGGCCCGACACCGTTCTCGCGCCGTGGCGACGGCCGCGCCGCGCTCGGCCCCGTGCTGCGCGAGTACATCGTGGCCGAGGCCATGCACGCGCTGGGGGTGCCGACGACCCGCTCTCTGGCCGCCGTTCTCAGTGGCGAGCACGTCTTCCGCGAGGAGGCCCTGCCCGGTGCCGTGCTCACGCGCGTGGCGGCAAGCCACATTCGAGTCGGCACCTTCCAATATTTTGCCGTGCGCCGCGACACCGACGGTATTCGTCAGCTCGCGGATCACGTCATCGCGCGCCATTATCCCGAAGCCGCGGGCGCGCCTAATCCCTACCTCGCACTCCTTGATGCGGTGATCGCCCGGCAAGCCGCGCTGATAGCCCGATGGCTCGCTATCGGTTTCATTCATGGCGTCATGAACACAGACAACATGTCGATCGCCGGCGAGACCATCGACTACGGACCCTGCGCTTTCATGGACACCTACCACCCTGGCACGGTCTTCAGCTCGATCGACGCCCAGGGCCGCTACGCCTATGCGAACCAGCCCCAGATCGCGCAGTGGAACCTTGCGCGCTTGACGGAGACGCTGCTGCCGCTACTCGCCGAGACTGAGGCGGCGCAACTGGAAGCAGGACAAGCCTCTTTGATGGGCTTTGGCGGCTTGTTCGAGGCCGCCTATACGCGTGAGCTACGCGCCAAGCTCGGCCTGATGGAGGCGCGTGACGGCGATCTCGACCTTGCCCACGACCTGCTCGACCGGATGACCAAGGGAGAGGCGGATTTTACCCTGACCTTCCGTGACCTTGCCGATGCAGCCGCCGCTCCTTCGGCCGACGCCAAGGTCGCCGGGCGCTTCAAGGATCCGGCGGTCTTCACCGAGTGGGCGTCGCGCTGGCGTGCTCGCCTCGAGCTGGAAAGTGGCACTCCCTCGGTCCGTCGCGAGGCCATGCGGCAGGCCAACCCGGCCTTTATTCCGCGCAATCATCTGGTGGAGGAGGCCATCGCCGCCGCCGTCCGCCGGGAGGACTTCCAGCCCTTTGAGGATCTCGTTGCCGTTCTGGCCCGCCCCTTCGACGATCAGCCAGGGCGTGAGCGTTACACGCTGCCGCCGAAGCCCGAGGAGGTCGTGAAGCAGACATTCTGCGGGACGTGAGCGACGGTCGGCGAGAAAGCCTCGCCGCGGCCGACACGGATCACGCCCGCAGCCAGGCCTCACCCGCCCAGAAAGTCTTTTCCCCAACGGTCGTAGTCGTCCGCGCGCGTGAGCTGCCGCATCAGGTCGGCTGAAGCGATGCCCTTGAGATCGGCTGGCTTGGTCCCGTCGCGCAATGCCTTGAGCGTCGCGTAGATGCCCTGCACGGCCGCTGCGAACTGCTGATGGCCCTGCAGGGCGATGCGCACGCCCTTCGACGAGAGATAGGCCTTGTCCGCAAGCTCGGGCGGTGTGCCGCCGAGGATGATCGGCTTGCCGATGTTGGCCGCCGCCACCGCATCGACCTCGGCGCGGGATTTGATACCGACGAGGAAAATCGCATCGACACCGACCGCCGCGTAGGCCTTGGCGCGCCGGATCGCCTCATCCATGCCGGCAATGGCTGGTGCGCTGGTCCGCCCGGCGATGACGAGATCCGGGTCGCGCCGCCCGGCTAGTGCCGCCTTCATCTTGCCGACGCCTTCCTCGAGTGAAAGCATCCGCTGCTTCTCACCGAGGCCATAGGGCTGCGGCAGGTCGGTATCCTCGATCGAGAGGCCCGACACGCCCGCCGCCTCGAGTTCCTCGACCGTCCGCATCACGGATAGCGCGTTGCCGTAGCCGTGGTCGGCATCGCACATCAGCGAGAGGTCCGCCGCCCGCATGATGCGGTGCGCCTGCTCGGCGAACTCCGACAGCGTCAGCGTGATCAAGTCGGGTGCGCCGAGTACGGTCAGGGAGGCCGTAGATCCTGCGAACATGCCGACCTCGAAGCCGAGATCGTGAGCAATCCGCCCCGAGATCGGATCGTGGACAGAGGCAGGGTGCACGCATTGGGCGCCTCCGATTACGGCGCGGAATCTCTCGCGGCGGCTCGTCCAGCGTGAAGGCATCGGTCGTCTCTCCGTATTGAAGGTGTCGGTTCGCGGGTATCCGACGCTGCTTCAGCCGCTTTGGCAAGCGCCGAGAGCAGCGTTCACGTGCGCCTCACGCGGCGTTGCCTTGCACCTTGACAGGAATTCGGTCAGGGTCGGCTCGTATCGTTCCTCGGACGGATGGCGGAGGCGCACTTGGCAGAATTCCGTCAGGCCTTGCCCGTGGGCTCAATCCTGGCGGGCGACTACCGCATCACCGGCGTCCTCGGCCAGGGCGGCTTCGGGATCACCTACAAGGCGGAGGATCTGCGGCTCCACGCGCCGGTCGCCATCAAGGAGTATTTCCCCGCCGAGTTGGCGTTGCGCGAGCACGGCTCGACGGTGGTGCCGCGATCCGCCCGTGAGCAGGGCGTGCTCGAATGGGGCCGGGGCAAGTTCCTGGAGGAGGCCCGTACCCTCGCTCGATTCCGTCATGCCTCGATCGTTCGGGTCTCCCGACTGTTCGAGGCGAACAATACAGCCTACATGGTGCTCGACTTCGAGATGGGACCAAGCCTCGCCGAATGGCGTGCCGGGCTTGGTCGCGAGCCCACGCAGGCGGAGGCCGACAGCATCGTCGCGCGCCTTCTCGATGCCGTCGGAGCCGTGCACGATGCGGGCATCCTGCATCGCGACATCAAGCCTGCCAATGTCATCATGCGCGACGGCACGGACCCGGTGCTGATCGACTTCGGCGCGGCGCGGCAGGCACTGTCGGCGCAGTCGCGCACGGTGCACGCCATCGTCACCCCGGGCTACTCGCCCAAGGAGCAGTACGCCGTCGATCTCGACCGGCAAGGCGCGTGGAGCGACGTCTACGCGCTCGGCGCGACGCTGTATTTTCTGGTCAGTGGCAGGGCCCCGCCGGACGCGCTCTCTCGCGATCTGGGAGAGGAAATGAAGACGGCTGCCTCTGCAACCGGAACCTGGCGACCAGACTTTCTGGCAGCGATCGATCGCGCGATGAGCGTCCGGTCCGAGGACCGCCCGCAATCGGTTGCGGCTTGGCGGGCCATGTTGCTCGGTGGGCCCACAACCGCGTCCGGGCCGGTGTCCTCGGCGTCGGCAGCGAGCCGCACGGGGACACCTGCCCAGCGACCGCTGCCCGGGGGAGACGCCGCTTCTACACGGTCCGCCGTGGCAGGGGCGCCTCGACGCTTGTCGTTCGATGAGATTTCGCAGCCGGTGTCCACGCCGAACGGCGGCGCGTCGGGCGCTCGTCGGTTCGTCGTCGGCTCGTTTGTCGCCGGTTTCGTCGCCTTGGGCGGTCTTGGCTACTGGATCGGTGTCGCCGCCCCCGCTCGCGATGCCGTAGCCTGGCAACGCGCCCTGGCGGCCGGCACGCCCGCAGCCTACGAGCGCTACATAACCGAGGCGCAGCGCCGCCGAAGCGAGGCCGAGCGGCCCGCCGCTTCCACCACCGGCGTCGCGCTTGCTGCGAGCCAGCCTCCCGTCCAAACGGCACCTGAGCCTCAGGCTGTTCCTGAGAGACTGCCCTCGCCACCGGTCGTTGCGCCACCCGCGGAAGCGTCGACGCAACCGGCGCCACCCGCAGCGCCTCCCGAGCCGAGCCCGATCGCGACCCGAAACCCTGAGAGGCCACCTGATCCTCCGTCGAGCCCCAGCCCTCCCCTGAGCACCCGCACTCCGCCGCCGACGCCGCCTTCTGCCGCATTCACCGGCACGTTCCGGGCGCGCTCCACCCTGCCATCGGCCTTGTCCGATCAGGAGGCAGCCCGCCTCGCCGCAGCCGTGCCTTCAGGTCGAATGCGCCTCTGGGCTGGCCTTTTTGGAACCGACCGCGTCCCCGGATTTACGGACCAGTCTGGCGATTTCATCGCCGAGCTAGAGAAGCTGAGCGGCAACAAGCTTGGTGTGTCACTGCTGACCGAGGAGGGAAACGCCTCTCCCGCTGAGCTTGCGCAACGACTGGCGGCGGCGCGCGACCTCCTGGCGTGGCAGGCCCCATCGCGTGATTCCGGCCGGCAGCTCGAGCTGGCCGTTCTTTCCGGTGCCGTTCCCTTCGGCCTCGAGCCAAGTGATCACGTCAGATGGCTGCGTGCGGACGGAGCGCGGTTCCTCGAGCAGGCCTATATCGACGACGCCAACCCGATGCGCGTCATTCCTTGCGGCATTGCTGGTGGGGTCGGAGCCTGGTTCAAAAAAGAGGTGCGCTCGCCATCCGATTTCCGCGGCCTCAAGGTGCGAGCTCCGCATCTCCTGGCGCGCGCGTTGACCCGGCTCGATGCCCAAAACGTGGCCCTGCCGTCGAGCCGCGAGCTGGGCCCGGCCTTCGCCGCCGATCGCCTCGATGCGAATTTCGGCGTAACGCCCCTGACTGGTGTCTTCCTGGCCCAGCCTCGGGTCGCCGGCGTCTACCACTATCCGGGCGTGCATCAGCCGACCTATCTCTTGACCCTCGTCCTGGCACCCGCGACATGGGCCGCGATGTCCGAGCCCCAACAACGCCTGATCGACGAAGCTTGCCGGCGTAATCTGGATCGCTGGGCGCAACTGTTTCCCAGTTCTCAAAACGACGTCCTCGACCGCATCCGCACGCAACGCATCGTCGTGCGACCCTTCACCGGTCCCGTCCGTGAAGCTTTGCTGAAAGCCGTGGATGCGACGCTCGCCGAGGAGGCCTCCAGGAGCCCGCGGTTCAAGGAGGTGCTCGAGAGCTACAACCGGTTCCGCCGGTAAGGCGGTGGGAGAGGGGCTTTGCGCCGTCACTTGGCTAATTGGCGCCGCTCCGCATAGCCTGAGCTAAGGTTCGCCGGTTGTCCGGCTCATTTCCCGAGGAGTCCAACCCAATGGTCGAAGCCCGCCGCCTCGCCTACACGATTGAGGCCTACAACGTATCGCACGCCTCCGAGAACAAGATCCACGACGACGCCGTTGCCAAGAAGCTGGGCTTCACGGGTGGTCTCGTGCCCGGCGTCGAGGTTTTCGCCTACGCCTCGCATCTACCGGTCGAGCGCTGGGGTAGGGCGTTTCTCGAGCGCGGCGAGCTTGCGGCCAAGTTCGGCAAGCCGGTCTACGACGGTCGTATGGCAACCGCTTCGGCGGTGGAAGCGCCAGATGGCAGCCTCCAGATTCATGTCGAGAGCGAGGGCGTCGAGTGCGCGACCGGCACCGCGCGCCTGCTCTCAACGCCTGGTCATGCGCCGCGCCTCGCCGACTACGCCTTTATGGCGCCACCCGATCTCAGCGCTCGTCCTCCAGCTGACGAGGCGAGCCTCGCGGTCGGCTTGTATTTGTCGACGGTGCCCGCCGTGCTCGACCGCGAGCGTCACGAAACCTACTTGCGCGATGTCCGCGAAACGAATCCGATCTATGCTGACGAGGGCATCGCGCATCCGGGCATTCTTTTGCGTCTGTGCAACTCGGCGCTCCGAGAGAACGTCGTGCTTCCGCCTTGGATCCACGTCGGCAGCACGATGCGCAACCTGTCGCTCGCCCGCGTCGGAGAGGTCTTGTCGGCACGCACGCGCGTCGTCGCCAACTACGACAAGAAAGGCCACCGCCTCGTCGATCTGGATTGCCTGCTGCTCGCGGGCGACCGTCCCGTCGCCCATGTGCTCCACACGGCGATCTACAAGCTGCGCCATCTGGCGCCGCAGGCTTGGGGGATTGGCGAAACAAGGCGCGCGGACCAATCGAGCTGACGGCTGGCTGCAAGGCCTTTAGACTATCATGTCCGCTGGGGACACGGTTGACCTGATCGGTGACCCGCCCCGACGTGTCGACTAAGGCGCGTGTGACGCGCAACGGGCGTTGCTTCGCGTGAGCGAAGCCTATCCCCAGACACGGGGAGCGGATCAAGATGGATACTACCATTTTCGTGGGGCTGGACGTCCACAAGAAGACGATCGCGGTGGCGACGGTGGAGGGAGGTGCGGCAGCCGACGTGCGCTTCTACGGGACGCCGAACACACCTGACGCGATCCGGTCGATGCTGAGGAAGCTCGGCAAGGGCGGGCAGCAACTGCACCTAGACCATCATGTCCGCTGGGGACACGGATCACTGGCTGAGTGACCCGCCCCGACGTGTCGACTAAGGCGCGTGAGCGCAACGGGGATTGCTTCGCGTGAGCGAGGCCGAGCCCCAGACACGGGGAG
>LNDR01000394.1 GCA_001464755.1 Rhizobiales bacterium Ga0077524 | reverse complement strand
GAACAACCTCGGCGTCGTCGAGTCGGGCCTCTGCGTCCTCTCCTTCATGTACAAGCAGGCCTTCCCGAACGAGAAGCCGGTGACCTTCCACGAGTGGGTTGCGAACCAGTTCGGCGAACGCCTGTTCTCGATCTTCTTCAAGACCTACACCGAGAAGGTGTGGGGCATGAGCTGCGACGACATCTCCGCCGACTGGGCGGCCCAGCGCATCAAGGGTCTCGACCTTTGGAGCGCCATGGCCAACGCGCTCAGGAACTCGATCGCGCCGAAGGGCTTCAAGGACGGCACCAAGGCGCACGACGGCGAGGTCATCAAGACCCTTATCGAGAGCTTCCAGTACCCCCGCAAGGGCCCCGGTATGATGTGGGACGCCGCCGCCGCCAAAACGCGCGCGCAGGGTGGCGTCATCCATATGGGCACCACCCTGACGAGCCTCGTCCACGACGCCAAGGCCGGGATCTGGACCATCACCGCCGAGACGACAGACGGCACTGTCCGCACGTTCACGGCCCGCGACGTCATCTCGTCGGCTCCGATCCGCGAGTTGATGCACTCCATCGCTCCGACGCCGGTTTCCTTGCCTGCCGCCGACAAGCTGCGCTATCGCGATTTCATCACCGTGGCGCTGATCGTCGACAAGCCCGACCTCTTCCCCGACAACTGGATCTACATCCACGAGCCCTCCGTGAAGGTGGGGCGCATCCAGAACTTCCGCTCCTGGTCGCCGGAGATGGTGCCGGACGAGAACCTCGCCTGCCTCGGCCTCGAGTATTTCTGCTTCGAAGGTGACGGCCTGTGGGGCGCCAGCGACGGCGAGCTCATCGGCCTCGCCAAGAAAGAGCTCGAGCAGATCGGCCTCGCCACCTGGAACGACATCAAGGATGGCTGCGTCGTGCGCCAGAAGAAGGCCTACCCGGTCTACGACGACTCCTATCGTTTCAACGTCGACACCATCCGCGAGGACATCACCGCCAACTACCCGCGCCTGCATCTGGTCGGCCGCAACGGCATGCATAAGTACAACAACCAGGATCACGCCATGATGACCGCCATGCTGACGGTCAAGAACATCATGGCCGGCAAGGATCAGTTCGACATCTGGAACGTCAACGAGGACGCAGAGTACCACGAGGCTGGCGCTTCCGGTGCCAACGAGGCCCTGAAGAGCGTCCGCCTTGTGCCGCGCCCGGTCGGTAAGGTGGCATGACCTTCGCGCTCGACACGCTGCTGGCTCCGCTCGATGCGGTCCTCCGCATCGTGCCGGAGCGGCTGCGTCCGATCGCACGCCAGCTGATCGGCTATCTGGCCGTCAGCGGCACCGCGCTGATTGTCGACGTCGCCATCTACTGGTCGCTCTTCAAGGTCCTCGAGGTCGCGGCACTCGCGGCTGCAGGCGGCTACGTCTGCGGCGTCGTGGTCCACTATGCACTCTCTTCGCGCATCGTCTTCGCCGGTCGGCTCCGCGCCCGCGGCATCGCGGCCGAGGCGCCCGTCCTTGGCAAGTTCTTCGTCGCGGGTGGAACCGGCCTCGTCGTGACCGTGGCGACGGTGGGTCTTCTCGCCGACGTAATGGGCTTGCACCCCCTGCTCGCCAAGCTCGTCGCAACCGGCTTCTCGTTCGTAACCGTCTTCACCGCGCTCCGCGTCTTCGTCTTCAACGCTCCGGCGCCCGAGCGCGCGTGAGGCCGACCAGGAAGGTTTCGCCATGTTCATCGCCAACTACCCCCTGAAGTCCCTCGTGCAGAAGGCGATGATGTTCGTCCAGCTGCCGCTCGACTATTCGACGTTCCACCCCTACCGGGCGCTGCAGCAGCGCGCGCTCGCCGAGACGCTCGATTTCATCACCGCAGAGATGCCGTCGGCGCTGGCCTTCGACACGCCGCGCGAGCTGATGGACTACGCCCTGAAGCAGGTGACGCTCGACGGCCTCGTCGCCGAGTTCGGCGTCAACGAGGGCGGCTCGATCTCCTACATCGCCAAGCGCATGCCGAAGCGCACCATCGACGGCTTCGACAGCTTCGAGGGGCTGCCAGAGGGCTGGTCCGGAAACACGATGGAAGCCGGCTACTTCAATCGCGGCGGCAAGCTGCCGAAGGTGCCTAAGAACGTGCGGCTGCATGCCGGCTGGTTCTCGGACAGCCTGCCCAAGTTCATCGCCGCCAACCCGGGGCCCGTGG
This sequence comes from Rhizobiales bacterium Ga0077524, assembly GCA_001464755.1. Taxonomy (GTDB): domain Bacteria; phylum Pseudomonadota; class Alphaproteobacteria; order Rhizobiales; family Hyphomicrobiaceae. The sequence continues at coordinate 33,906 of LNDR01000394.1, read as the reverse complement.
CCTTCCTGCACGTCGACTGCGATCTCTACTCCTCGACCGCCTGCATCTTCGAGCACCTGGGCGACCGCATCGTCCCCGGCACGGTTATCGTCTTCGACGAGTACTTCAATTATCCGGCTTGGCAGACGCACGAGCACAAGGCGTTCCGCGAGTTCGTCGCGCGCACGGCCAAGGCCTACGACTACATCGGCTACTCGTTCAAGCAGGTCGCCGTGGTGATGCGCTAAGCATCACCCCCGGCCGGCCACCTGGATCGCGCCCAGTCAAACCGCAGTTCATGCAGGCGCCCCCGCAGTGCGGAGGTCGCCCCATGAACGCAACGGCCAACGGCAACCCGAACACACGGGGAAGGGTTCAGAACTCCACGCGGTCGGCGCCCTTGAGTTCGAGCAACTCGCGTGCGTCCTCGGGCGTCGCCACCTCGAGGCCGAGCGCCTCGATCATCTGGCGTGCCAGCTTGACCTGCTCGGCGTTGGACTTGGCCAGCTTGCCCGGACCAGACCAGAGCGAGTCCTCCATGCCGACGCGCACGTTGCCGCCCAGCGCGATCGCTTGCGCTGCGATTGGAAGCTGGTTGCGGCCGGCGCCGAGCACGCTCCACTGGTACTCATCGCCGAACAGCCGGTCCGCCGTGCGCTTCATGTGCTGCACGTCCTCCGGGTGCGGGCCGATGCCACCCAGGATGCCGAACACCGATTGAATGAAGAACGGCGGCTTGACGATGCCACGGTCGGCGAAGTGGCGCAGCGTGTAGAGATGCCCGATATCGTAGCACTCGATCTCGAAGCGCGTACCGTTCTCGGCGCACGATGTCAGGATCATCTCGATGTCGGTGAACGTGTTCTTGAAGATGCGGTCGCGCGAGCCCTCGAGGTAGGGCTTCTCCCAGTCGTACTTGAACTCCTTCTGGCGCTCGAGCATTGGGTAGAGGCCGAAGTTCATCGAGCCCATATTGAGCGAGGCAACCTCGGGCTTGAACACGGCGCAAGGCTTCAAACGCTCCTCGATCGACATCGTCGGCGCGCCGCCGGTGGTGATGTTGATCACGGCGGACGAGCGCTGTTTGATCACCTTGAGGAACTTGCCGAAAGCCTCGGGGCTCTGATCAGGCAACCCATTCTGCGGATTCCGCGCATGCACATGGACGAGCGCGGCACCGGCTTCCGCCGCACCGACGGCCGCGTCCGCGATTTCCTCGGGCGTGATCGGCAGGTGCGGTGACATCGACGGCGTGTGGATCGAGCCCGTCACCGCACAGGTGATCATGACTTTGCGCTTTTTGGTCGTCTTGGCCATTGTCCTGGTTTCCGTTCGTCTCGAAGTTTGACCGCTGTCCGATCGCAAGATGACACTTAACGCCTCCCGCGGCACCAGTCGACGACGCTGCCTACTCGCACCGATCGTGCCGGGTCGCCGCCGTCAGAGCAGATTTTCCCATCTCAAGATCGCCACCGAGACGAGAGCCAAGCCACCGACGGCCGCGATCGCAAACCGGGTCGCTGGTGGATCTTTGCTTCGATAGACAAGCCAACCCGTCGCGACGGCCAGGCACAGGGTGCCGATGGGACCGCCGATGAAGATCGCCTCGAGCCCGCGTCCCATGGCCTCCTCCGGGTGACGCATTGGACTGATCCACCCCATCACCAGACCATAGGTCGCTGTCGCCGGCAGATAACCCACGAGTGCTACCGCAACGGCAATCAAAAGCGCCTTGTCAGCTGTGTTGCCGCTCTGTCGTTCGCTCATGCGGGGCTCGCCGTCAGGCATCTCGGTATCAGGCTGAAACCAGGCACCACCGTCGTTCAGCCGTTATATGCCTTCTGAGCTTTCTTGTGAGCGGCCAGGGCCGCCAGGCGCTCGTCGCGCCAGCGGCTCTTCTTGGCGATGTCCTCGGCAGATGGCGTGCCGCCCCAGCTCGCCATGACGCGGGCGACATTCTCGGGGCCGAGCACGTCCGGCTCATAGGGCCGCCCCGCCAGCGAGGCCCAGGCGCCGCCGAACCGTGCGCAATAGTCGGGAATGCCGCCCGGCGCATTCATCTCGATGGTCTCGAACGGTCCCATGAAGCTCCAGCGCAGGCCGAGGCCATGCGCGATGGTCTTGTCGAGGTCCTCCGCCGAGCAGTAGCCCTCGGAGACGAGCCGGAACGCTTCCGCCAGCAGCACGGCTTGCATGCGGTTGAGGATGAAGCCGTCTATCTCTTTCTTGAGCTCCATCGGCACCTGGCCGATGCTTTCGTAGATGGAGCGCGCGCGCTTGACCACGGCAGGGTCGGTCCACGGGGCGGGTGAGAGCTCGACCACCGGCACGACGTGGGGAGGGTTCACGGGGTGGGCGATGAGGCAGCGGTGACGCCCCTTGAGCGCTTCGGTGAAACGCGAGGCAACGATGGCCGAGGACGATGAAGCGAGGATCGTTTCGGGCGCCGCAGCCGCGTCGAGCTGCTGCCAGATGGCGATCTTGGCCTCGATCGTCTCCGGGCCCGACTCCTGCACGAGGTCGACGCCGGTAACGGCTTCGGCGAGCGTGCCGACCGGCGCTATGCGCCGTGCCGCTGCCTCAGGATCGTCGACAAGGCCGTGAACCGCGAGATCCTGCAAGCTCTGCGCCACGAGCTTCGGCGCATTTGCCGTCGCCTCCGCATTGGCGTCCCAGCACTTCACGTTCCAGCCCGCACGGCTGAAGACGTTCGCCCATGCGCGGCCGATGAGGCCCACCCCGACGAGGCCGACTGTCGGCATTGCTATCTCCTGGTTGAGGTCGTGATTTCGTTGCGTCGTGCGAAGGGCTCGAGCAGCACTTTGCCGTGTGCGTTCGGATGGCGGAGTCTCTCGAACACGTCGGGCAGTTCATCGAACGTGACGCGGCCCGTGATCATGGCGCCAGCTTCGAAGCTGGCAGAGCCCAGCAGGTCGAGCGAGAGCTGAAAATCCTCGGGCGTGTAGCCTAGCACGAATTGCAGCAAAAGCTCCTTGCGGATCGCGGCGCGCGGCAGGATGCGGTCCTCGTGGCGGCAGACGCCGACGACCACGATGCGCCCACGAATGCCGGCCACGTCGATACATTGCGCCAGTACGCCCGGAACGCCGACGCACTCGAAGACGACGTCCGGAGGGCCGCCCGCGATGTCGCCAAACGCTGCTGCGACTGAACTTTTGGCCGGATCGACAAGGGCGCTGGCACCGAGACGCAGTGCGCGCTCCCGCCGTGTCGCGTCCAGCTCACTGACCACCACGTCTCGGGCGCCAGCCCGCCGCGCGAAGGCGGTGGTCGCGAGCCCGATCGGGCCAGCCCCGATGACGAGCACGCGGCGCCCCAGGAGTTGTCCGGCAAGGCGCACGGCATGGGCGCCAACGGCCAGCGGCTCGGCCAGCGCGGCAGCATCGAGCGTGATTGCCTCGGGCACTCGAAGCAGCTGACGACCATGGATGCGCACGAACTCGGCATAGCCGCCGGGTGCCTCAGGGGACATACCGATGATGCGGTTGCTGGGGCAGAGAATGCCGAGCCCATCCTTGCATGCGCCGAGGGAGCGGCACTCGTCGCACGGTTTCAGAGGCACAGCGATGACCCGGTCGCCAGGGGTCCAGTCCGGATCGCAGGATGCTGCCACTTCGCCGGAGAACTCGTGACCGAGCACGGTTCCCCGTCCGACCTGGGACGCGCTCGCCTCGGTTGCGTGCACATCCGAGCCACAGATGCCGCAGTAGGCCACCTTCACAATCACCTCGCCAGGGCCGGGCTCGGGCGAAGGCTGCTCGATGACGCGGAGCGGCTGACCGGTCTCGTGGAACTGCAAGGCGCGCACGGAGGTGGTCTCGCTGAGGATTGGTGGGTTGATTGGACCGGGAGACTAGCACGTGGCGGCCAAGATGCTAGGTTGCGCGGAATCGTCAAATCGCCTCGGAGCTTGACCAATGGATCTCGGCATCAAAGGCCTGCGCGTGCTGATCACGGCAGGCGCGAGCGGCATCGGCCTCAAGGCCGTCGAGGCGTTCCTGCGCGAAGGCGCCAAGGTGCACACCTGCGACGTCGACAAGGAGGCGCTGGCGGCGCTGAAGAAGGCCCATGCCACGGTGACGCAGAGCGTCTGCGACGTTGCTGACCGGGCCCAGGTGGCAGCGCTTTTCAAAGACGCCCTCGCGGCCCTCGGCGGCCTCGACTGCCTCGTCAACAATGCCGGCATCGCGGGTCCGACCGGCCCCGTCCACGAGATCAATCCAGAGGATTGGGACCGCTGCCTCGACGTGACGCTGACCAGCCAATTCAATTGCACGCGCCTCGCGGTCGAGCACCTGAAACAATCGCAGAACCCGTCGATCATCAACCTATCGTCGGCAGCCGGTAAGTTCGGCTTCCCGAACCGATCGCCTTACGCGGCGGCGAAGTGGGGCGTGATCGGCTTCACCAAGACACTGGCGATGGAGCTGGGCCAGTACGGCATCCGCGCCAACGCGATCCTGCCCGGCCCCGTTGACGGGGACCGCATCCGTCGCGTTTTTCAAGCGAAGGCGCAGGTCGCGGGTACTTCGATGCAGGCGATCCAGGACGCCACGCTGGGCAATGCCTCGATCAAGTCGCTCGTGCCGCCCGAGAACCTCGCCGACATGATGGTCTACCTCGCGAGCCCCCGGGCACGCACGCTCTCGGGGCAGGCAATCTCCATCGACAGCGACGTGCAGGGGCTGGTCTAGGGCGTCTCCCGCGCTTTGATCATGACGCGAGGTCACCGTAATTGCCTTGACCGTGAATGGCCGCAAGGAGGGTCCGAATGGCGGATCGCGATCTTGAGTTTCTTCTGAAATCGTATCGCTTTCTGGACAAGGCACTCGCGGCCCATTCAGCTGCCATGACGACTGGTGATCGGGACCAGTTACACTGGGAGCGCGCTACAGCATTTAGACAATTGCTCACGCAGCGCTCGCAGAATGCTTCGGTCGCGCTCGTTCAACTGCGGACGCTTTTGGAGTGTCTTGCACATGATCCATATGATGCCGAGCTCGCCGGGCTCGTCGCGGAGGCCTCCCGGCAGCACCTCGAAACTCTTTCCAGGTCCCTTGCCTCGCAAAAGAAGGAGCGGGTCCAACCCGGGGTGACGCAAGTACCTTCGACACATTGCATGTGGCCCGACGCCAGCAGCTTGAAGATGCTGGATGCATCGACCGATCGCATTGTTATTCTCGACACGAACTATCGATACCGGTTCGCCAATACCGCCAATGCTGCCTTCCACGGCGTATCGGCCCAGGCGTTTCTCGACAAGACGCTCTGGGCCATGACGTCCGAAGCCTTTTTCGAACGTGTGACCAAACCCGCGTTCGACCGCTGCTTCGCGGGCCAAGCCACGGCTTGCGTCACGCCGCATCCCGGCCGCGACCCGTCCGAGATGCACTCCGGTCACCTGGACCCGATCCTGGACGGCAAGGGCCGCGTCGTCGGGGCTTTCGTTAGGGTTCGGCGGGTCGGGGTTGGCAGCCCGGAGCCTATCACCCGTGCCCCTTGACCTCCCGGCCCGCGCTGTCAGGCTGAGGCAAGACTTAACGGGAGACGAAACGCCATGGCCACATTCCGCGAGATGATCGCCGGACCGAAGCCGCTGCTGGCACCTCTGGTGCTGAACCCGATCATGGCCAAGCTCGCTGAAGCTGCAGGCTTCAAGGCGGCCTACCTCGGCGGTGGCTCGAGCGGGTACATGAAATGCGTGACGGAGGCGAACCTGAACATTTCCGAGATGTGCCAGGCGGCGCTCGATATCCGCGCGGTCTCGCCATTGCCGCTGATCCTCGACGGCGCCTGCGGCTTTGGCGATCCCATGCACATGCACCGCACTATCGGCATGACGGAGGCGGCAGGTTTTTCTGCCATCGAGATCGAGGACCAGATCCTTCCGAAGCGGGCGCATCATCACATCGGCATCGAGCACATCATTCCTAAAGAGCTGATGGTGGCGAAGATCAAGGAGTGTGTCGCCGCGCGCCGCAATCCCGAGACGGTCATCATCGGCCGGACCAACGCCGCGCGCATGCACGGCCTCGACGAGGCCTTGCACCGCGCGGAGGCCTACCGGAAGGCCGGTGCCGACATGATCTACGTGCTCGCCAAGACGCCCGACCAGGTGGCGACAATCGGCGAGAAGCTTGGCGGCCCGCTGATGCTGTTGCTGTCCGACGACGGTCGAGCGGCGACCGGCCTATCGCTCGACGACCTGGGGCGTCTTGGCTACTGGCTGGTCTGCGATGCCTCGACGCCGCTGATGGCCATGCACAAAGCCCTGCGCGAGTGCTACGTGGCGATGGCCAAGGGCGAGCCGCCGCCCAACCTCGGTCGCGGCGGCGCAAAAGCCGAACAGGAGATCGTGCGCGAGACGATCGGCCTCGAGGCCATGCTGGCGGTCGAGCGCGCGACCGTCGAGAAAGGCCATTGAAGTGGACGTTGGAGTACATGCTGTGAACGATCTCGCTCGTCAACTCTGGGAAGCCCGTCGCGACGGCAGGGTGCTGCCCCGGGGCTCGTTGGCCGCGCCTGCCGGGGCGGAGGAGGCGTATGCCGTGCAGGCGGAGGCGGTCCGGCTCACGGGCCTCGCGACCCGTGGGTTCAAGGTGGGCTCGACCAGCGTGGAGGCGCAGAAGAAGCTTGGGACGACAGAGCCCGGGTCTGCCCCACTGCTTGCACCTTACGTCCACGAAAGCCCTGCTCGGGTCGCGCTCGTCGCCGGTCACAACGCCGAACTCGAGGGCGAGATAGCGTTTCGCTTGGGGCGCAATCTTCCACCGCGCGACGTGCCCTACACCTACGCCGAGGTCGCCGATGCGGTCGATGCCGTGGCTGGCGCGATCGAAGTGGTCGGCAGCCGCATCGGGGGTGGGCTCGCCGATATCGGGCGCTTTCTCTCGACGGCTGATTTCGGCGTCAACATCGCGTTGGTCGTGGGGCGATGGACCACCGATTGGCGCGCGCTGGATTTGAAGGCGCTCCCGGTGACCATGACGATCGACGGCCAACAGTGTGGTCATGGCACTGGCGCCCGCGCGCTCGGCGACCCGCTGGCCGTGATGGTCTGGCTCGCCAATCAGCAGAGCAAACGGGGCCGAGGCATGAAGGCCGGCGAGATCGTCTCGACTGGAACCTGCACGGGTCTCGACGCCGTGAGGGCCGGCCAGAGCGCGTGTGCAGAGTTCGGCGTTCTGGGCGCGGTGGAGGCGGCTTTCGATTGAGCCGCCCCAACTGAATGCGCCGCTCACCCGATCTTCAGTAGCAACCCGCCGTCGACCGGCAAGAGGACGCCCGTGATGTAGCGCGCTTCATCGGAGGCGAGAAACACAGCTGCGTTGGCGACGTCGAATGCGTTGCCGGCCTCGGCCACTGCCAGCGGCACCTGAGATGCGCGCTCGGACCGCACCTGATCGCGCGAAACGTTGCGTTCCCGCGCGCGGCGCTCGATGGCCATGGGCGTGTTCATCAGCCCCGGCAGAATCGCGTTGCAGCGGATGCCGTGCGGAGCATTCTCTATGGCAACGTGCTGCGTCAGCGAATTCACGGACGTCTTCGAGACGCGGTACGTGAGCATCGGCCCGGCGGCAATTGATGAGGTCGACGAGATGTTGACGATCGCGCCCGAGCGCTGGCGGCGCATCACCGGCAGCACGTGCTTGATGGTCAGGAACATGCCGCGGATGTTGAGGGCCATCAGCTCGTCCCACATCTCGGCCTCGAGCTCGACCGTTCCCCTGTCGCCCCGTGCCCGGCCGACGTTGTTGTGTAGCACGTCGATGCGGCCGTAGCGCTCGATGCAGGTGTCGGCGATCGCTTTGCAGTCGGCCTCGCGCGTGATGTCCGCCTTTAAGGAGGACGCCTTGCCTCCTTTGTCGGTGATCATCCGGACGGTGCTCTCTGCCCACTCCTGGTTGCTGTCGACGACAAGCACCGTCGCGCCTTCCTCCGAGAACCTGAGGCACGCGGCCCGTCCGTTGCCGGTGGTCTCGCCCGGCTGCTGCCCTCCGCCGACGACGATGGCGATCCTGTCCCTGAGACGCATGGTGCTTGGCCTTTCCCGTAACGGCGCCCTCGCGCGCTGCACACCCTACTCTATCGTGATGCGCGATCGGTCATCTTGTCGAATCAACCAGCAATTTTGCAGGCAGATCAGCTCGGCAATTGCAGGTACGATGCGGCTGCGTAGCGAAGAGGATCACCCATGGACGTCGGCGTTTTCATTCCGATCAATAACAACGGCTGGATCATCTCGGCCACCTCGCCTCAATACATGCCGAGCTTCGAACTGAACAAGGCGGTGGTTCAGAAAGCCGAGGCCTATGGCTTCGATTTCGCACTTTCGATGATCAAGCTGCATGGCTTTGGCGGCAAGACCGAGTTCTGGGATCACGGCCTGGAAAGTTTCACGCTGATGGCGTCGTTGGCGTCGGTGACGAGCCGGATCAAGCTTTTTGCGTCCACCGCCGTGCTCACGCTACCGCCTGCGATCGTGGCGCGCATGACGTCGACAATCGACGACGTGTCTGACGGGCGCTTCGGCGTCAACATCGTCTCCGGCTGGCACAAGCCCGAGTACACGCAGATGGGGCTTTGGCCGGGCGACCAGTATTTCGGAACCCGCTACGACTACAGCACGGAATACGTGCGCATTCTGCGCGATCTCTGGGAGACCGGCGTTTCCGATTTCAAGGGCGAATACTTCCAGATGGAGAAATGTGTCCTGTCTCCGAGACCCAAGCGGCGCATCGAGATCGTGTCGGCAGGGCAGTCGGACCGCGGCATGGAGTTCGCGGCCGAGTGGTGCGAGTACAATTTCTGCCTCGGCGAGGGCGTCAATGAGCCGACAAAAGCTGCGGGCGTGCCGGCCCGGGTCAAGGCGCACGCCGAGAAGACCGGGCGCGATGTGGGCGCCTACATGCTCTACATGGTCATCGCCGAGGAGACCGACCAGGCCGCCCTCGCCAAATGGGATCTTTATAACCGGGGCGCGGATCGCGAGGCGCTCGCCCACCTCATCGGCAAGGCGGCCGAGGATCCCAATCTCACAGAGACCTCGACGGCATCGGCCATCTCGCGATCCGCCTCGCCGATCAACTTCAACATGGGGACGATCGTCGGCTCCTATGAGAACTGCGCACGCATGCTCGACGAGGCTGCGACCATGCCTGGCGTCAAGGGCATCATGCTCACCTTCGACGACTTCCTGATTGGCCTCGATGCGTTTGGTCGGCGCGTCCAGCCGCTGATGAGATGTCGCGCAGGGCGCCCCCACGTTCCCACCTAATGCGCAGAGCCGATGGCCCCCGGCGCCTTGCAACTTGAACAGTGCCGATTGTGGGCGCAGGCTGATGGCGATGCCCATTTGCCCCGAGAGGCTCGAATGACCGACCTTTATCCCAACGGCTGGCGCAGCCACGCGCCTCGCTATCCCGATCCCGCGATCCAGGCCTTCGATCCTCGCTTCGAGAAGTATTGGATCAAGCTTTCCGCGGTCGAGCGCATCGCGACGGGGTTCCGCTGGGCTGAGGGTCCGGTGTGGGTTGGCGATGGCCGCTACCTCCTCTGGAGCGACATTCCGAACAACCGCATTATGAAGTGGGAGGAGGAGACCGGCGCGGTGTCGGTGTTCCGCAAACCCTCCAACTGGGCCAACGGCAACACCCGCGACCGGCAGGGCCGCCTCGTCACCTGCGAGCACGGACGGCGCCTCACTCGCACCGAGTACGATGGATCGATCACCGTCCTGATGGACCGCTTCGAGGGCAAGCGTCTCAACTCGCCGAACGATGTGGTGGTGAAATCCGACGGCTCGATCTGGTTCACAGACCCGGCCTTCGGCCTGCTCGGCAACTACGAGGGCGAGAAGGCCGAGCCCGAGTTGCCGATGTGCGTCTATCGTCTCGATCCCGCGACCGGCAAGGCGACGATGCTTACCGACATCGTACCAGGCCCCAATGGCCTTTGCTTCTCTCCCGACGAGAAGACCCTCTACATCGTGGAATCGCGTGCTGCGCCCACTCGGCTGATAACGGCCTGGGATGTGATCGACGGCGGCACGCGCATCGCCAACCGGCGCGTCCATATCGACGCCGGCCCGGGCACACCGGACGGCATGCGCTGCGACGAGGACGGCAACCTGTGGTGCGGCTGGGGAATGGGCGATCCCGCACTCGACGGGGTTCGCATTTTCGCCCCTGACGGCAAGGCGATCGGCCATATTCTGCTGCCCGAGCGTTGCGCCAACCTGTGCTTTGGAGGCTTGAAGCGAAACCGCCTATTCATGGCGGCGTCGACGTCGGTCTATGCACTCTATGTGCAGGTGCAGGGCGTGGCGGGCGGTTAGAACTCGTAACGAAGTGTGATCGCGCGCGTGGCGTTCAAGCTCCGGCAATCGGTTGTCGCCGCGCCAGGGAGCGGTCTACAGTCCGCCATTCACGCCGATTGCTCCGCTCCCCTCATTTCGTCGCACTGGCCACCGCCGTCACGGGGGCATAGGCTCATGATGGTTCAAAAAACACCTCGAAGAGGAAGCGCGTGTCCAACATTCCACAATTCCTGGTGCATAGCCCCAAGGACAACGTCGGCGTCGTCGTGGTCGAGGATCTCAAGGCCGGCACTGACATGCTCGGCGTCATCACCGAGACCAACACCACCATTCGCGTCACCGCCAAGCAGGACATCCCTATTGGCCACAAAGTGGCGCTGACCGAGCTGAAGGAAGGCGACACCGTCATCAAGTACGGGGCCGACGTCGGCCGCATGGTGGGCAGCGCCAATACCGGCGAACATGTCCACATCCACAATCACAGAACAAAGCGCTGGTGAGGCGAGACGAGACCATGGCAAAGCCAGCAGCGAAAAAGGCGGCCAAGTCCGCACCGACGGCTACAAGCCTCGATAACCTGTCGTTCTGGGGATGGCGCCGAGAAAACGGGCGCGTGGGCGTGAGAAATCACGTCCTCATCCTTCCGCTCGACGATCTGTCCAACTCCGCCTGCGAGGCAGTGGCGAACAACATCAAGGGCACGCTCGCAATCCCGCACGCCTACGGCCGCCTGCAGTTCGGTGCCGATCTCGATCTGCACTTCCGCACGCTGATCGGCACCGGCTCGAATGCAAACGTCGCCGCTGTGGTCGTGATCGGCATCGAGGACGGCTGGACAGATCGCGTGGTGCAAGGCATCGCGAAGACCGGCAAGCCTGTGGTCGGTTTCGGCATCGAAGGGCACGGCGACATCGCGATCATTGCCAAGGCCTCCTACAAGGCCAAGGAATTCGTACAGTGGGCCTCCGAGCTCAAGCGCGAGCAATGCTCTATCGACGAACTCTGGGTTTCGACCAAGTGCGGTGAATCCGACACCACGACCGGCCTCGGCTCCTGCCCGACGGTCGGCAACATGTACGACAAGCTGATCCCCAAGGGCGTTACCGGCGTTTTCGGCGAGACCAGCGAGATCACCGGCGGCGAGCACATCGCCCGCGAGCGGGCGATCTCAAAGGAGATCGGCGACAAGTGGTACAAGGTCTGGAATGCCTACCAGCAGGAGGTGATCGAGGCCAACAAGGTCGATGACCTGTCGGAAAGCCAACCAACCAAGGGCAACATCGCAGGCGGGCTCTCCTCCATCGAGGAGAAGGCGCTCGGCAATCTCGAGAAGATCGGCCGCGAATGCCGCTATATCGACGTGCTGGGCCCGGCGGAGGAGCCGCAGAAGGGCAACGGCCTCTACTACATGGACACATCGTCGGCCGCCGCCGAATGCGTCACCCTGATGGCGGCCGGTGGCTGGGTGGTGCACACCTTCCCGACTGGTCAGGGCAACGTCATCGGCAACCCGATCGTGCCTGTCATCAAAATCTCGGCTAACCCGAAGACATTGCGCACGATGGGGGAGCACATCGACGTCGACGTGACCGGCATCCTGCGCCGTGAGCAGACACTCGACATGGCCGGCGATGCGTTGATCGACATGATCATCCGCACCGCAAACGGGCGACTGACGGCGGCCGAGGCGCTCGGTCATCGGGAGTTCTCACTTACGAAGCTCTATCGCAGCGCGTGAGGCGTGCCTCGTTGCGCGCGAGGGACCGGAGCCTGCCACCAGCCCAACTCGGGGGACGAGGGAGTGGGCGGCAGGCTCCGGTCCTAGTCTTGTTCGAGACGTGTATCGCGGCTCGATAAAAGCAGCGCTCTCACGCTCACACGGGCGCCGCGCGCTGCATCCACCGGCCCGGTTGCCGCGTGGGCAACTGAAGGGTCAAAGACAATGAAAATCACCCGCATCCGCGACGCCGCGGCGCCGATCCCGAGCCCGATGCGCAATGCCGTCATCTCGTTCGACAAGATGACCATCTCGGTCGTTGCCGTCGAGACGGACGTGGTGCGCGAGGGCAAGCCGGTCGTCGGATACGGTTTCTGCTCGAACGGGCGGTATGCGCAGTCCGGCATCATCCGCGAGCGCCTCGCGCCGCGCATCCTCGAGGCCGACCCGTCAACGCTGCTCGACAAGTCATCCGACAATCTCGATCCGTTCGCCGTCTCGAAGGCGATGCTCTCGAACGAGAAGCCAGGCGGGCATGGCGACCGCGCTGTTGCCGCCGGCGCCATCGACATGGCGGTCTGGGACGCGGTCGCCAAAATTGCGGGAAAGCCGCTGTGGAAGCTCCTTTCCGAGCGCTTCAACGGCGGCAAGGCGGATAGCCAAGTGCTGGTCTACTCCGGTGGCGGCTATTACTATCCGGGCAAGGAAAAGCAGGGACTGCAGGACGAGATGAAGGCCTGCAAGGCCGCCGGCTACAAGCTGCTCAAGATGAAGATCGGCGGCGCTTCCCTCGCCGAGGACTTGAAGCGAATCGAGTGGGCACTGGAGATCGCGGGCGGCGGCGACAACCTTGCCGTCGACGCCAATGGACGGCTCTCGCTCGCCGACGCACTGGCCTACGCCAAGGCGATGGAGCCCTATGGGCTGTGCTGGTTCGAGGAGCCGGTCGATCCGCTCGACTATCTCGCGCATCAAGTCATTGCCGAGGAGAGCGCCATTCCGCTGGCGACGGGCGAGAACCTTTTCTCATTGCAAGATTTCAAGAACCTACTTCGTCATGGCGGCCTGCGCCCGCACAAGGATTGGCTGCAGCCCGACCCGTCGCTGGACTACGGCCTGACGGAGACCTTGCGCATTCTCGACGCGAGCGAGGCTATGGGCTGGTCGCGGCGGCGGACGGTACCGCATGGCGGCCATCAGCTCGGGCTCAACATGGCAGCGGGCTTGCAACTCGGCGGCACCGAGAGCTATCCCGGTGTGTTCCAGCCCTACGGCGGCTTTGCCGACGACATCGCGATCGTCGATGGCTTCACGCGTCCGCACGACACGCCCGGCATCGGCATGGAGCGCCGCGCCAAGATGTTCTCGGCGATCCGGGAGCGGCTGGAGATCTAGCTGCGGAGGTATCATGCTTACCCTCTTCGGCAATCTCGACTCCGGCAATGTGCACAAGGTGCAGACCATCCTGCACGCGCGCGACATTCCCTTCCGCCGGGTCGACGTGCGCCAGGATCGGGGCCAGCCACGCGATCCGCGGTTCCTGGCACTCAATCCGATGGGCAAGGTGCCGGCCGTTCGCTTCGAGGACGGGGACGTGCTCAGTGACTCGGGCGCGCTGCTGTTTCATTTCGCCGAGGGTACGGGCCTTTGGCCTACCGATCGTCGGCGCCAAGCCGAGGTGCTGCGCTGGATGTTCTTCGAGCAGTACAGCCACGAGCCAGCGCTCGCCGTCCTGCGCTACCTGATGCGTTTTGCGCCCGATCCAGCAGTACAGACCGACCGCATAGCCGAACTCACGCAGAAAGCGCGCTTCGTCCTCGGCGTTCTCGACGACCGGTTGGCGACCCAAGACTGGATCGCAGATGCGGTGCCGACCATCGCCGATCTCGCGCTCTACCCCTATACGCGCCTCGCCGGAGAAATCGGCCTCGATCCCGGTGCGTGGCCCGCCTTGTCACGATGGCTGACGCGCGTCGAAAGCCTGCCGTGGCACCTGCCCGTCTATACCGATGCAGCCACCGAGTTGATTCCATTCGAGGCATACTTCGGCTCGGTCGCGTAAGGCCCTCAGTCGGCCCGCTCGAGGGTCAGCGCGGCAACACCCACGGCGAGATTGAGGCCATGCTGAGCGCCGACCGAGAGCGGCTGCAACGCAATGCTGCGTCTCGATCCGCCAAGAAGGGCGTTCGCGCCGAGCCCGACACCGATCGTCGCTTCACCCGAGACGCCGGCATAGGTTCCTGCCAGTGCTCCCGGCTCCAAATCGCCACGTGCCGGCGCAAACACGGCCCAGGCGATGACGCCGCCACCCGTGGTGCCGAGATCGATCCCGAATTTGTTGATCCGGCCCCAATAGGGCTCGCGCCGATCGCCGTTCCGAAACAGACAATCGAGCCGCTTCGACGAGCCGATGACGAACCCGGTCCCGCCCTCGACTGAGCACTCTAGCACGCCGATCTCGACCGTCGGCTGCGCGGCTGCTGGCGGCGCAAGCGATAGCCCTAGCGCAAGCGTGAGTGCGGCCGCAGTGGTCGTGCCAGTTTTTCCAGTCATTGTCGCCAAGCCCCCCAAGATGTCTCGATCATGAGCGTTTACCACACCTCCACGTCCCGCATGGCCGAGCCGCAGGGCTGACCCGTGAAATCGAGTAGCTTGCCCTATATATGGGGTGAGCACGACGGTGCGAGAATGGGCAATGGCGTCGGTGACCCGAAAGCATGGTGCGTGATGCGTCCCTACTTAATGATCGCCTGGATTTGGCGTGCCCTTTGGGTTCCCGCGCGCGGTCTGGCGGTGCTGCTCCTCGTTTTCGGCCACATTGCAGCCGGGCAGCCGGCTTTCGCCCAACCCTGCACCTCGGACAGCCAATGCCGCGACTTCGGCCAGACCCGAGCCTACTGTTCCGGCAATTCCCTGGTCGTGAAGCAGAGCCGCTGTATCGGCCGATGCCAGTCGGTCGAGATTTCCCGCACGCCTTGTCCCGGGCCATGCGTCGCGGATCGCTGCATTGGTGGCTCGCTCGAGTCCTCGCCGGCCAGTCCGCCACGCGGCGGCGGCTTCGTTGCAGGGGTATGCACGACGCTTTGCACGTGCAAGGGCAGAACGTTGACCTATGGCGTCGGATACGCGGCCAAGGCCGAGCAGTGCGGGCGCCGCACGGTCGATTGCGTCTACGGGTGCACGTGCGATCCCGAGCCGCGCTGTCTGAAGCGTGGCGAGAGCTGACGAGGCGGATAATGTGATCTTCAGCGGGCGCCGAGCCCTGTGGCCGATACAGATCAGGCAAGTGCCGTGCGCTTCTTCTTTCCCGACGTCGAGGAGATGCCGGTCCCGCCCGGCCATCGTTTTCCGGCGGTGAAGTATCGGCTCCTTCGCGAGATGATCGAGTGTGAGGCGATCCTGCCACCCGAGAGCCTGACGCCGTCGCCCGTGGCCACCGTCGAGGATCTGACGCGCGCGCATTCGGCCGAGTATGTGGCTGCCGTGCTCGACGGGACGCTCTCGCCGGACATCGTGCGGCGGATCGGCTTGCCCTGGAGCCCTGCGCTCGTTCGACGCTCGCGTGCGACCGTCGGTGGATCACTCGCCGCCGCGCGCGAAGCTCTGGGGCATGGCATCTCCGGCCAACTCGCCGGCGGCACGCATCATGCGCATCGCGACTTCGGCTCCGGCTTCTGCGTTTTCAACGATCTCGCTGTCGCGGCGCTGACCATGCTGGAAGAAGGCGCCTGTCAGCGCATCGCCATCGTCGACCTCGACGTCCACCAAGGCGATGGCAATGCCGCCATCCTCAGTGGGCAAGCTGGCATGCTCGTGGTCGGCATCCAGGGCGAGCGCAATTTCCCGTTCAGGCGCGTGCCGGGAGACATCGATATCGAGCTTCCCGACGGCACCGACGATCGCGCCTATCTCGACGCGTTGGCCGACGTGTTGCCAGCCATCGAGGCGCACCGCCCCGATCTGCTGCTCTATCTGTCGGGCGCCGATCCCCTGAGGGAGGACAAGCTCGGCCGGCTGGCGCTGACGCACGAAGGTCTGGCCGAGCGCGACCGCATGGTCTTCCAGATGTGCCGGCGCCGCGGCATCCCCGTATCGATCGCGATCGGAGGCGGCTACGCCGTCCCTATCGAGGCGAGCGTCAAGGGGTATGCCAACACCTTTCGGGTTGCCCGTGAGGTATTCGAGTTCTGATCGCCAGCGATGCCAAAGCCTACTGTTGAGGCCGCGTATTGATAGTCTGGCTACCCCTTGCAGCTGGCGCCGGACCGCCACCCGGCAGCGACCACAGCGTGTTGACGCCCTGCTCGCCGCCCATGAAAGTCGTCGGGAAGGTGCCGTGCCACTTCTCGATCTTGCGGTACTCGACCACGAGCGGGTTGCTTGTCAGCGCTTGGCCCAGCACGCGAACCGCCTCGGCTTGTGCGTCGCCCTGCACCTTGATCTCGTAGGCGCGACCATCGGCGCGGGCCTTGTCGGCGTCACGCTGCGCCATGGCGGTCTGCGTGACCTGCGTGGTGGTCAATTTCTGGCGCTCGAGAACGAAGCGCTCGGTCTCGGCCTGCTCTCGCGCCACCTGCTTGTCGCGGATGGCCTTGGTGTACTCGGGTGGGAAGCCGATGTTGACGATCGAGAAGCCCGTGATCTGGATATCGTCCGGCATCCGATCGGCGAAGGCCTGCTGTGATTTGTCGCGATATTCGCCGCGTTTGCGCAGAAGATCGTTGACGATGTAGCCGCTGGTGACGCCCTTCACGACATCGTTCAGGCGCGGCTGAATGATCCGCTTCTCGAACTGGTCGAGCGAGCCGAACTGGATATAGAGGTCCTGGACGTTGGTGCGCTTGACGAGCCAGTTGACCGTGACAGTGATCGGAAGCTCGAGCGGGTCCTGGGAGGCGGCGGCAAGCTCCACCGAGTAGGCCCGCTCACGGACCTCCATCTCCTCGACCGTGTCGGCGTATGGGATCTTCACGTGAAGGCCAGGGTCGACGACGTTGATAACGTTGCCGAAGCGCTTGACGATGCCGACATGGCCAGCGTCGATGCGATAGATGCCCATCCAAAGGATGGACAGCACGAGGAGGGCGATCACCGCCAATGCACCGGCGCCGATGCCGAGCGCGGGAATGCGCGGGGACGGAAGCTGCGGCGGGTTGCTGCCGGTTCTCATGTGTCTCACTCCGCGTTTTCGGCCGACACCGTCGCGCCGATGCGATTGGGGCCCGGCGACGAGCCGGAGATCAGTTTACTTTATCTCGATTGTCTTACCCGCTGATTTATTTTGATCTCTTATCGAATCGCATTGGCCTTTCCGTTGGTGCCTTAACCGGGGCGGTCGTCGCCTCCCTGCGGTCTTCGAGGGTTGACCGGGCGCTCGTCGAGCCGCTCGAACTCCCCCTCGATCACGGGTCCGTCGCCGTCCGGAGGCGGTTGCTCACGCCTCCCAAGATCGGCAGCACCGCGCTGCGTCTCCTCGAACGACCCGCGTTGCATCCTGACGCCGCCGCCAACCGTGACGGCGTTGCGCAATGCCGCGTGCGCCAGAGCCCGGCGGACCGGCGGTATAAGCAACGCGACCCCGATGACGTCGGCGATGAAGCCCGGCGTGATCAGCAGGACCGCGGCCACGACAACCAATGCGCTGTCGACCATGGCTGCAACCGGCGGCTCGCCGCGCTCCAGCGCCTCGCGCACCTTGAGCGCGGAGGTAAAGCCGCTGCGGCCCAGTACCATCGCGCCCAGCACGAACGTGGCGATGACCAACCCGAATGCCGGCCAGAAGCCTATCCATTGGCCGACCTTGATCATCGTGGCGATCTCGATCAAAGGTAGCGCGATCAGAATGAGGAGGCCGATCATTGCCTTGCTTCCCGTGAGGTGTTGATGCCTCCGGACGGCCTAAAGCCGCTGGTGGCGCTTGCCGCGCTTGGATTCAAAGCCGCAATCGCCTAAATTCCAATTGGCTGGCCCTATCGCCGGGCAATGGACGTCGGCCGTTCGGACGACCTTGATGGGCGTGGCAGCTAAGAATTGCCGGGAACATCTGGAGCATCCCGGCAACGTCCAATATATCTAGGATGGCGATCATGGGTTGCCCTCGCGACCCGTTGCTTGGAAAGCACCATAGAGCATGGACGGCAAAATCGACATCTTCACGCTGCTTTTCCTCGTTCTGGCGGTCATCATCATCCTGCGGCTACGCAGCGTGCTGGGCCGCAAGAGCAGTGAGGACGATGCCCGAGTCGAGCGCTACAAGGCCGAGCAGCGGGCACGCGCTGCAGCTGGCCAGGGGCAAGACAAGATCGTAACGTTGCCGCGCCGGGACCGACCGGAGGCAGCCCCCGAAAAGGCGGCAGCTGCCGCAGCGACGGCGGACATCGAGGAGAAGGTGCGCACGCTTGCTTCCGGTAACGAGCCGCTGGCAGACGGCCTGATGTCGGTGGCGCGTGCCGATTCCAGCTTCGATCCCGAGCATTTCCTGGTCGGAGCGCGCCAAGCCTACGAAATGATCGTGACGGCCTTTGCCGAGGCCAACAGCAAGACCCTGAAGGGTCTGCTCAGCAAGGACGTTTTCGAAGGGTTCTCAGCGGCCCTTACCGACCGCGAAAGCCGAGGCGAGCAGATCGATCAGAGTTTCGTTGGCATCAACAAGGCCGACATCGTCGAGGCCGAGCTGAAAGGCGGAATGGCTCACGTCACGGTTCGCTTCGCGAGCGAGCTCATCTCCGCGACCCGGGATCGCGAAGGCACCGTCATCGCTGGCGATCCGAAGCGGATCAAAGAGGTCATCGACATCTGGACGTTTGCGCGCGACATCGGCTCACGGGATCCGAATTGGAAGCTGGTCGCGACCCAAGCCCCAGGCTAAGGACGGCGCTGGGGCGCCTCACTGGAAAGCGCTCCCAAGCATTTGCGTTTGCAAGGCCCGGTCGATGCGAGTTCGGCTACCGGCGGGGCGTCGATGGACATTGGGGGCCGACTTTTGGGGGATTGCGGCAACTATAGGTGCCGCTGGCATATCGTCATGCTGGCGAGCCGAGTCGTATGCGTCGTTGCCGCGGGGACGTGGGCCGGCGGATCCGCGGCGCGCGAACCGGTCGCGACTGGTGGCTGGTCTGTGGAAACCGTGCCTGCAACGACCGGCTCCCTCGCTCCGGCCCCGCGCCCGCCCGGACAGAGCGTCCCGACGGTTGCGCCGACGCCGCAAGCACCTCCTGTGTCAGTCCCGCAATTCGGAGCAAAACGCGAACGCGACAGGTCCTCTGCCAAGATGAACACGCACAGCCTCGCCCCTGTCGTCTTTGCCGATCTGACCGGCTGGGCGGACGACGACCACTTGGCCGCATTGAAGGCTTTCCTCGCCTCGTGCCCGCTGGTTATCGCCGGCAAAGCTGGAAGAGCCAGCGGGCCAGATGTCGACCTTTTACCGGCTGCGTGCTCGGCCGCCCTCGCCTTGCAGAAGCCGACGAAAGTCTCGGCTCGCGCCTTTTTCGAGCAGCATTTCCAGCCCCATCGCATCGTCCACCAAGGCTCGGATGGCCTCCTCACGGGCTACTACGAGCCCGTGATCGAGGGGTCTCGGACACGGGAGGGCCGCTTCCAATCACCCCTATTCAAGCGCCCTGCCGACCTGGTCACGATCGTCCCTGAGACCCGCGGCGCCGCCCCTGGTAGTCTTACGCATGCGCGGCGCACGGCGGCTGGATTGGTTCCGTTCGCGACGAGAGCGGAGATCGACGCGGGCGCGCTTGCGGGACAGAATCTCGAGATTCTCTATCTCACCGACCCGGTCGAGAAATTCTTTCTGCAAATCCAGGGCTCTGGTCAAATTCGCCTCACAGATGGGACGTCCGTGCGTGTTCAATACGACGGTAAGAACGGCCATCCCTACACGTCGATCGGCCGTTATCTGATCGACAAAGGCTTGCTCGCGGCCGACAAGATGTCGATGGGGGCTCTCGGTCGCTGGCTGAAGTCCGATCTCGAGCGTGCACGCGCAATCATGAACCAAAACGCATCCTACGTGTTCTTCCGCGAGATGCCGCCCGATGCCAGTGGCCCACTTGGCGCGATCCAGGTGCCACTGGTGGCCGGCCGCTCGCTTGCCATCGATCCCGGTGTGCATCGCCTGGGTCGCCTAGTCTACGTCAGCGCGCCAAGTCTTACCCCCAACGGACACAAGGTCCCTTTCAATCGCCTCATGGTCGCCCACGACGTCGGCAGCGCTATCAAGGGTCCGGAGCGCGGCGACATCTATTTCGGCTCGGGTGAGACGGCCGAACGGCAGGCGGGAACGGTACGTCATCCGGGCAACCTCTTCGTCCTGATCGCCAAAGAACCTGGCGGCGCCTCGGACGCAGCGCCTGCGACCACCAAAGGTTCGCCTAGTCACGGGCCTCGCGGGCGATGACCGGCTCGGGCCGAGATCACCCGCCGAAGCGGGGACCGAGGCCCCTGCTCACGCCCGAGGATACGTCGCTCTGGCAGCGCATCGCAGCTACGATTGATCCGCGTCGGCAAGGCAAGCCTCGCGTTCCAGACGTCGAGGCCGCGCCGACCGGCTCGCTGCCGTCAAGACCAGAAATGCCAGCGCACATGGCGTCACGCCTACACCCACCGAAGCCCACTAGAGCGCAAGAGCCTCCGGTTTTCCCAGGCCGACCCATCAAAGGCCCAGGGCAGCGACCACCAGCCGTCTCCTACTCCCTGTCGCCCTCAGCCGTGCCGGCAGTCGACCGCCGCAAAGCCCGCCGCATCGCCTCCGGCAACATCGAGATCGAGGCCCGGCTGGATCTTCATGGCCTCACTCAAACCATAGCGCACGGCCGCCTCGTCAGCTTCCTGCAAAGCTCCGCCGCCCAAGGTCTTCGCACCGTCCTCATCATCACCGGCAAGGGCGCGAGCCGCCAACCGTCCGCGCTCCGTGGTGGCTGGCGGGAGGACGAGGACGTCGGTGTTCTCCGGCGTAGCGTGCCACGCTGGCTTGCCGAGGCGCCGCTCCGCACGCTGGTCATCAGCTGCCAGGTTGCAGCTCCCCGCCACGGCGGAGAAGGTGCCCTCTATGTCCTGTTGCGCCGCAGGCTACATCGCGACTGAAAAGGCCACACGGCTCGCCTCCAGTTAAGCAGCGGCGTCGATGTCTCATGGACAGTGATTGGGGCCTTTCGTATTCACCCGGCCATGATCAGAGCGGCCTACGACTGGATGATGGGTATGGCGGGCCACAAGCGGGCCCCTGAGGCGCTGTTCGCCGTCTCGTTCATCGAGAGTTCTATCTTTCCCATTCCGCCGGATGTCATGCTGGTACCCATGGTGCTGGCCAAGCGAGCCCGTGCCTGGTTCTATGCGGCCTTGTGCACGGTCGCGTCGGTCCTCGGTGGCGTGGCCGGATACGCCATAGGCTACTTTCTGTTCGACGCAGTCGGTCAGCCGCTCCTCGAGCTTTATGGTTATGGCAGTAAATTCAAAGAGTTTTCCAGCCACTACAATGAGTGGGGCGCCTGGATCGTGTTTTTTGCCGGCGTTACTCCGTTTCCCTATAAAGTCATTACCATCGCGAGCGGCACAACAAGTCTGAACATCATCGTGTTCATCGTCGCCAGCATCGCGTCACGAGGGCTGCGGTTCTTCATCGTCGCCGCTCTCCTCTACTGGTTCGGCGAGCCGATCCGCGTCTTCATCGAGAAGCGCCTGGGTCTTTTGCTGACGGTGTTTCTCGTGCTGCTCTTCGGTGGTTTTGTGGCCCTGCGCTTCCTGCTCTGAGATCCCCAGCCGGATTGGTCGCTTCGATGTCCCGCGTTGCCGCCGAGTCAGATCCAGCCTACCGCGTCGGCGGCTTTGCGCTGGGGCTTGCGGTGATAGCCATTCTTACAGCGCTCGGCTTCGAGCATCTCGGCGGGCTCGAGCCGTGTCCTCTTTGCCTGCAGCAGCGCTACGCCTTCTACGCTGGCATCCCAGTCTTGTTCCTGGCGCTGGTTCTCGTCGCGGCCGAGTATCCGAGGGCCGCTGCCCTGCTGTTCCTAGCCGTTGCACTCGCCTTCCTCGCGAACGCCGGCCTCGCAACCTACCACGCCGGTGTCGAATGGAAATTCTGGCTCGGGCCAGACACTTGCGCTCAGCCAAGTGGCACGCTGAAGCCGCTTGGCGGGGGCAATCTTCTGGACGACCTCGCGAAGGCCCGCGTCGTGCGGTGCGATGAGGCGGCGTGGCGCTTCCTCGGCATGTCGTTTGCCGGGTGGAATGTGATTGGCTCCTTCATGATCTTCGTTGCTGCGTTGCAGGCGGCCTTTGCCGCGTCGTGCAGGATGCGCTGAATCCAAGTTATCCACAGCGATTCGACCGCAACCTTCGAGCAGCGGATTCAGCTGGCAAAGCCCCTGATTCAGGGGCGCGCGGTGACTTTATGAACAGCCGTCAAGCAAAAAACCGAAATCAAATCGCGAATTCGTCACCATGTCGCCACGCAGCAACTGTTTATTAACACTCGTTCGCGGATGACGCGGCGACGCGCCGAACGCGAGGTCGAGGGAGGCACCGGATCATGGAAGTCATCAGTCGCCGCCGGATGCCCAGCGTAACGCGTAAGGGCAGTCCGACACCTGCCGAGGTTCTGTTTCTGCGTGGCGTGAGTATGGCCGGCGTAGCGGCCGCAGGTGATGAGGCGTCCAGCAAGTTGTACTCCGCCCGGTGCGGCGGTGTGGCGGTCAAGGACCAGCGCATCTCGGTCCAGCGTGCGTTGAGTGTGTTGCGTGGCGTAGGTCGGCGTATCGGTAGTATTGCGTCCCAGTCAGTAGTGTCAGCGTCTCGTTCAGTGGCGTCAGAGTCCGAGTTCGTTGCGTCAGCGTCCCAGAGTGCCGCGTCCCAGTCCTTTGCGTATCGGTATCGCGTTGTGTCAGCGTCCCAGTCGACAGCGTCAGCGTCGGCCCGCAATGAGCTTCCTTCGAGCACGCTCCCTCTCGTGCTGAAGGCACTCGTGCGGCGAGCCGCCGCCGCCAAGGTTTCGCGTAGGTGGCGACGGCTCGAGGATGCTTCGTCGCGGAGCGTCGTTTCCGCAACATCGTTATCGCGTTGCGTCGCGTTGTTTACGGTTGGGTCAAGGTCCGAGTTGGTTGTGTCGGTCGCGTCCGAGTTGCGTGATGTCGCGTTGCCTGCATCGAAGTCGCGCTTGTTTCGTAGCGTCTCGTCCGCGTCTGGTGCGTCCGTCCCTGTAGCGTCCGCGTTGTGTCCGTCGCGTTTGGGCACGCGTCGTGCCCGTGCTGCTCACTGAAGGAATTCTAACTGTGGCCTCGAATGTCGTCTCTTTCCCCCGAGAGTTGACAAGTGGGTCCGGATCCCCGGGCTGGCGATCGCTCGGTGAGGCTACGGGCAGTGTGTTGGGTCTCGTTGCATTCCGTTGTGGCGTCGCGTCGAATGTGTCCCCGATCCTCCGTGAGGAAGACGGCGAACGGCCGGAGACAATCCCCTTCGCCGTGCCAGCAGAATAACGGAGTGGCGTCCCCCCGCCACTCCCAAGGAACGGCAAGCGCTTTGAGCTATTGGCACCGAAAGGTAGCCCGATAGCAGCTCATAGCACGGTCCCGCGTAGAGCTGTCACCCAGCTCGAAGCGCTTGCCGGCACTGTCCACTGCGGCGTCGCATCAGAACAGAGTCAAGCAGAGAGGCAAGCTCCCATGGTCATCCAATTCGATCACGCCTCGCTCAGGTCGAGCGACGATGAGACCCCCGCTCACGTCAATCCGATCCTCTGGCAACAGTCCCTCGGTCTCGCCCGTCAAATCTCGGCCCGCGTCTTCCGGGATGGCGGCCGCGCCACCGACGCCCTTGCCGCCGTCGGCCTTTCCGCGCCCGTCGACGCGACTTGGGACAAGGCCGTAGAGATGATCGCAGCCGAACTTTCCCGCAACCGCGCAACCGTTCGCAAGAAGGCGGCGGCCTGACGCGAGCGGACGATCTCGCACCGCAAGCCCTGCGCGACAGTCGGCCAGCCTCGTCAAAGGAGGTTGGCCGTTTTCTTTCACCTGAGCGCCCAGGCACCGAGTGACAGCGCAATCATCGCCACAACGGCTATGCTGACAGCGTCGAGAACTGCCCCTGCGCGCAGCATTTGTCCGCTGCTCACCATTCCGCTCGCGTAGACGATCGCATTCGGTGGTGTCGCAACCGGCAGCATGAACCCAAGCGACGTCGCCATCGCGATCGGGAGTGTCATGGCGATCGGATTTTCGCCCAGGCCGATAGCTGCCGCTCCAGCGACGGGCAAGAAGATAGCGGCAACGGCCGTGTTGCTCGCAAGCTCCCCCAGATACACAACTGCGATCATCGCGAGCACAGTCAAGACGGGCAGTGGAATGTGACGTAGCCCGCCGACACTCTCGCCGATCCATCGCGCCAGCCCCGAGGCGCCGATGCCGTGCGCCAGTGCCAAGCCGCCCCCAACGAGAATCAGAACGTCCCACTTGATCGTGATGACGTCGTCCCAGACGAGCAAAGGCCGTCGGCTTCCTGGTGCAGACGGCGTCACGAACAGCGCAAGCGTCGCTGTGATTGCGATGCCCGCGTCCGAGATCTCGAGCGACGGCACCAGGCGCCGGATGAAGGGGGTCAACGTCCAAGCCAGTGCTGCCGCAGCCGCGATCCATAAGACGCGCACTTGCTCACTGGAGAGTGGACCGGGGGCCGCAGCTACCTCAAGCGAAGGATCACGCCCTGCCGTCAGTGCGACGCGAGGCAGGTGAAATGCAACTCGCGTCAGCACGATCCATGTCACTGCCAGGAGCACGAGTGACGTCGGCAGCCCCACCATGAGCCAGTCAGAAAAACCGATGTTGATGCCGTGCGCATTGGCCATATAAGCGGCAAACAAAGCGTTCGGCGGCGTGCCGACGAGCGTGGCCATGCCCCCGATCGTTGCAGCATAGGCCACGCCCAGCATGATGGCAGCCCTCGCGTCGGTTCGCTCGAGATCCGAGGCACCCTGCAGATGCGCGTCCATCGCCGTGGCGACCGCCACACCGATCGGCAGCATCACCATCGCCGAGGCGGTATTGCTGACCCACATGCTCAGAAATGCCGTCGCAGCCATCAGCGCGCCGACCTTTGCGGCCGGCTGCTCCCCGCTCCACCGCGTCAATGCCCCGGCGAGACGCTCATGCAGCGACCAACGCTCGATTGCCTTCGCCAGCATGAAGCCACCCAAGAGAAGCAAGACCAGCGGATCGGCGTACGGTCGCGTCGCTTGCTCCGGGGTGGCAACGCTCAGCAGCGGAAAAAGCGCGACCGGCAGCAGCGCTGTGACGGCGATCGGGAGCGCCTCCGTCATCCACCAGACCGCCATTACGACTGCGACGGCGGCAGCTGCCCACCCCTCCGCGGAGAGGCCGGCTGGCGGCGGCGCCACCAGCATGACAGCCGCGACTGCGATCCCGGCGACAAGCCCGAGGCGCCGCGTGCCGTCCGGCGCTACATCTTCTGCCATTTGGCAATCATCCCGAGCCATGGTCGACATGGCGACAATCGGCGTATCTATCGGCCCTGACCATGCTCTGGATCAGTCTGCTGGTCCCGGTCGGCATGAATAGACACGGCCATCTCACACCCACCCCGCCTCACCTGTCGCGCCTCGCGCCTGGCGAGCGGGGGCGGTGGCCCATAGTCCAAACCCGGTGGCGTCGTAAGCACGCACCGTCGGGTTTCAGCCCTGCCCACTCGGCGTGCCCGTGCCTCCGCCGGGGCATTGATCGAAGGCGCTGGTCAAAGCATCGTCCCTGGTTGCGAACTCTCCAAGGGCCTCGCCACCTTGCGCGTGCGAACGGATGAAGGCTTCGATCAAGCCTGCCTCGCGACCTTCCAGGACCTGAAGGACTGTGAAGTGCATCTCGTCGCCGACACGCCTACGGATCAGCACGTTTTTCGTGCCCCCATAACTAGCTGTGAAAACCTTGCACGGGATCGACCGCGCGACTGCCTGCGGAGGCGAGATGGCGTTCGGCGCCCGCGGAGTTCCACCGCCGATCCTGGCAGCGGCACCCAGCGCGGTCGGCCTGCTGGGCGACGGCTTGGCGCTAGCCTCGGTCTCCCGCGTCGGTGCGGGCTCCGGATCGAGTTGCCGCCCCGTACAATATTTCTGCGTGAACTCATCCGCCACGAAGGCGATCGAGCGAGCATAGCGCCGATCGACGGCCCACCGGCCGGCGAGATCGCGGAACGTCACGGCGCGGCGCAGGCGCTGCGAGGCTGCAATGATATCATCCTGCTTCTCGCGTGTGCGTTTCGCCACAGGCGTATCCACGCGCTCGCCCGAGTAGGCGATCAGGTGCTGAATCTGGCCAAGCACGCCGGTCGAGACGTCGGGGAAACTGTCGCCCGGCACGCCACCGCCCGTCGTACCGATGCCGGCGAAATTGTTCTGGGACGGGCTCACGTCGCCTTTGCCTTTGGCGTTTCGAAACTGGAGGTAATTTGTCTCGATCACCATCTGAAAGAACGCGTAGTCCCATCGCACCCGGTGGCGCTCGCCGTGTGTCTTATAATAGGCGGCGATACCTCGGAACTTGACCGGCATGTTCGGGTTGCGCTCGGCCAGGAACTGCATCAGCCGCGCGGGCGTGACGCATGCCGGCACGCGGTTGCTCTCGCTCATCCTGATTTCCGGGAGCGTTTGCGCCGCCACTGGGGCCGCGCCGGTTAATGCGAGCAGGATCGCAAGCGATACGAACCACTTAGCTGCCGGGGTTCTGGCGTGGTGTCGGCGCGACATCATCGGCAACTTGCTCCTGCTAGCGGCCCTTTGTCGGAACCGGGTCGCGGAACCGCATGTGGACCGCTCACTTCGGCTCCCCCTCTCAACCCTCAGGGCAGAGCTCGAACGCCTTGTCCAACGCTTGGGCCTGGCTCGTGAACTCAGCCTCGATCTGGCCACCTTTCGCGTAGGCCGCGATGTAGGCCTCGGCTTCACGCCGCTCCGCGCCCTCGTTGACGTCGAGCACAGTGAGATCGCTTCCCTTGTCGGTATTCACGCGGATGATCAGCGCTTTATGGCCGCCGTAGCTGGCGGTCCAAACGCGGCACCTCCCACCAGACTTCCTGCCACCCGTGGGGCCAGGGGTGTCGGAGACGCCGGGCTCGCTCCGCGCACCAGGTGAACGCGGTGGTGACGCACCCAACACGCCGGCTGCCGATGCGGTGGCCAGTGAACCAGGCTTCTCGCCGCGAGAGGCCGATTTGGACTTCGCGCGTCCAAAGTCGTCGTCAGCGATCGGCGCCGCCTCAACCGGGGCCTCGACCTGGGGTGCGTTGAGGATGCTATAGGATGGCGTCGGGGCGGCGGTGCCTCCGCCGCCGGTTGCACCCGTCATCGCGGCAATCCCAGTCGCCAAGCCGGTCGCGCCCAGGCCGGTGCGCCGGTCGTCGCCAGCGGCCTTGGCGTCTGCGATGGCGCGCTTCGCCAGCTCTGCTCCGGAGACGCGATCCGAGGCTGGCGCCAGATCGGCAACCTTAGCGCCTGCGGTCGCGCCGCGCGCCTCGGCGACCCACTCGGGATTCGGATCGGGGCGGTTGCAGAAGCTCTCGTCGAACCGACTCGCCAGTGCGGAGATGCCGGCAACATAGTCCGCACCCGGCGCCCATTTGGTGGCCAAATGGCGGAAAGTGACGACGCCACCGGCGCGCTTCTGCATCGACTTCAGTATTCCCCACTCCTGAACCTTGCGCGTGCGGTCGGCGACGGGATCGTCGACTGTCTCGCCAGCGTAGACGAGCACATGTTGCAAGTGCGCGAGAACACCTGTCGAAACGTCCGGGAAGCTCTCTCCCGCGGCGCCATTACCCGTCGCGCCGAGGCCTGCGAAGTTGTTCTGTCGCGGACTGACGTCGCCGCGCCGTCCACGATCGCCACGAAAGCTCAGGTGGCCTGTCTCGAGAAGCATTTGGTAGAAGGCGTAGTCCCAGCGCAGGCCCAGCGTCTCGCCGTGACGCATGTACTCGACCGCGATCTTGTCGAACCGCGGATCAAGCTGCGGATTGCGCGATTTGAGATAGGCCATCAGCCGCCCCGGCGTGGCGCACGCGACGACCTTATTCGATGAAGATGTCTTGATCGCAGGCACATCCGCCAGCACTCCCGAGACGGGCAGTAGCATTGCGGCGGCGAGGCTCGAGGCCCAGATACGCATACTGGTACGCGACATAAACGAACCCCCAACTGGCTGCGCGCCGAGGCTGGAACGAAAAGCCGCCGAGCGCCTTATGGTTAATAAATCGCGCATCGTTAACAGCCCTTTAATTCCCCGATTCGAACTCCGATCATCACGCAGATTTTAGGCGCCAATGGGTGCGGTTTCGGGCGCTATTGGGGATGTTGCGTGGTCGAATTGCGGCGACGCCGAGGCGTTACCCTGAAAGCCGATCGGGCCACTCAGATGGGTGTCTCTCAGAGTGCCTTGCGGCGGCGCTCGATGGCGATGCCGACGGCCGTGCAGCCCGGAACGATATCGGGCTTCTCGATGGCGACCCGCACCCAGGCGACGCGTCCATCTCCGAGACAAGCTTCGGCAACCCGCTCCGCCATCGTCTCGATCAGATTGAAGTGACGTTGCGCCACGATCGCGCGCGCCGTTTCGATGATGCTGCCATAATCGAGGACGGCGTCGAGGCGATCCGAAACCCCGTCGTAGTCGTCAAGGACATCGAGGTCGATGGAGACGAGGATTCGCTGCTCGTAGCGCTTCTCTACCTCGAAAATGCCGACACTTGCCATCAGCTCGAGCCTATGCACGAACACTCGTCGAGGGTTGCGGATCGTCACTGGGTCGTGCCCCTCGGGTTGGGCGGGCATGGTTTCAGCTCGGCGTTCGCCAGTTAAGATGCTGCCCCGCATCGATCGCGATCATCTGGCCGGTGAGTGACGGGGCGTCAAGGATGAAGCGCACGGCCGCAGCGATCTCGTCCGGCGGCGTCGCCCGGCCGAGCAGGGTCGAGCGAACTTCGGCGGCGAAGGCCGCTGCGTCCTGGTAGACGCTCGGCAGCACGGGTCCCGGGCCAATCCCATTGACACGTATGCGCGGCGCAAGTGCCTGCGCCAGCATGCGTGTTGCCGCATAGAGACCGGCTTTCGAGAGACTGTAGGAGAGAAATTCAGGCGTCGGCGCTAGCACGCGCTGGTCGATGATATTGATTATCACCCCCGAAAGATCCGTGGGGAGTTGCTTAGCGAATGCTTTGGCCAAAAGCATCGGCGCTCTCAGGTTGACGGCGTGCTGGCGGTCCCAGATCGCGGCTTCGAGGCTCGCGAGATCGTCTTCGATAAACAGCGACGCGTTGTTGACGAGGCACGTGACCGGACCCAACTCACGGGCGCTCTCCCCGATCAATCTGTCGGCCGACGATGGGTCCGCGAGGTCTGCGCCCAACACAATTGCCCGACCGCCGCCAGCCTCGATCTCAGCACGTACCATTTCCGCTTCATCGGATCGCGAGCCATAGTGCAATGCGACCGACCAGCCATGGCGGGCAAGATCGAGAGCAATGCTACGCCCGATCCGTCGACTGGCTCCGGTGATGAGCGCAACCCGGCGCGTCGAGACGGTGTCGGTCATGCGTGCTCCTTGCGCCAAGAGGCCTGTCTCACGGCCCTGTCATACCAGCGCAATGTGGCGCCATGAGCAAGTGGCCAAAAACCAGGCAACCGAGCTGCTCGAGCCATCCCATGCCGCCGCTTGTCTGCTCAATTTTCAATCGGAGAAAGCCATCTATATGGGCAATGAATTCAGTTCGTTACCCCGTTGACACAGCGATATGCCAATGAACCGATTGCCCGAATCTCAGACTTGAGAGGCACCCTCTTTCCGACCGACTGTAGGAGCTACGACAGGACGATTCGTGCCTGGAGCGGAACTCAAGTGTTCGGAGACGGTGGGATGGGGATCTTTAGGGGCATCAAGGGCGGCATCGCGGCACTCGCTTTGTGCGGCTCCGCAATACCGGCACTTGCCGGTGGTAGCGTGAAGGATGGCGGTGCTGAGGAGCCGAAGCGCGACCTACAGTTAAGCGCTAACTTCTCTGTGACAAGCGACTACGTGTTTCGCGGTTTCTCGCAATCGAAAGAGCGCCCGGCAGTCCAAGGCGGCGTCGATGCGACGTACAAGTGGCTTTATGCCGGCATCTGGGCATCGCATATCGACTTCGGCCCGGCCGACGCCCCTGCGGAGGTCGACTTCTACGCCGGCATCAAGCCTGTGCTCGGGCCTATCACGTTCGACATCGGCGTGATCTATTATACCTATCCCAACGCCTTCGACCCTGGTGCAGAGCTCGACTATGTCGAGATCAAAGTCGGAGCGAGCGGTAGTCCTTGGAAGGACGCCACGGTCGGCTTGACTGGCTTCTATTCGCCAGAATACACGGGCAAGACGGGCGAAGTGTTCACCATCGAGGGCACGTTCTCGCAAGCATTCGCTGCGATCCGGGGCGTGACACCCACGTGGAGTTCAACGCTGGGCTATCAGTCTGGCGACACGCTGGCCTACCAGGCCGTCTTCGGCAACGGGGACGACGACTACCTGTACTGGAACTCCGGTCTGACGCTCGGCTTCGGCGACAACTTCTCGCTGGATTTCCGCTACTGGGACACCGACGTGAAGAACAACAACGCAGCTAACGGTTTCGCCGACGGCTTCTGCGCGGCCAAGCTGTTCGGGTGTGACGAGCGCTTCGTCGCGACCGCCAAGGTCACCTATTGAGGCGCCTCGAGACCCTTTGAAGAGCATACAGTCGACAATGAGGGCCGGCGAGCCAATCGCCGGCCCTCATTGCTTTTAATTCTCGCCCTCGCAATCGGCCTTGACCATCGCGCAAGGGATGCCACCCTCTCACCGACAAGCCCTTTAATCGAACGGCGAGGCGGCCATGCGCATAGAGACACTCCTCCCTCTCGGCAAGCTCGACCCTGGACTGCGCGCCTCGGACATGCCTCTCGACATCTCGCGCGTCCCACACGACGCCGCGCTTGTCGAGGAGGTGGGCTTCGACGGCTTGTGTGTGGAGGAGACCAAGGACGACCCTTACCAGATCATGGCGCTCGCCGCCTCTACGACCAGCCGGATCCGCCTATCCACGAACATTGCGATGGCGTTCCCCCGCTCGCCCACCATCACGGCCATGTCCGCATGGTCGCTCGCCAAGCTCTCGAGGGGGCGTTTCGTGCTCGGTCTCGGCAGCCAGGTGCGCGGGCACATCGTCCGCCGCTTTGGCCTCGAGTTCCATCCCGTCGGTCCCTGGATGCGTGACTACGTCAAAGCGGTGCGAGCCGTATGGTCGTGCTGGCAAGAGCAAAAGCCGCTCGACTACCAGGGCACTCACTACAAGCTCAGCCTGATGGTGCCACTGTTTGATCCGGGTCCGATCGCCCATCCCGATATCCCGATCCACATCGCAGCCGTGAATCCTGTCATGTGCCGCGTCGCGGGCGAGGTTGCGGACGGCATCCGCGTGCATCCCGTCTGCACGCCACGGTATATCCGCGAGGTGATGCTCCCAGCCGCGACTGAAGGCGCGCGGCGCTCCGGCCGGGATCCTTCAGCGCTCGCCATCGCCATGAAGCCACTGGTTTGCACCGCGCCGGACAAGGCGACTCTCGAGACCCGCGTCAAGGACGTGCGAGCGCGGGTCGCCTTTTACTGCTCGACGCCCGCCTATCGAGCGACCTTCGAGTTGCATGGTCTCGGAGCGCTTGCCGACGAGATGGCGATCCTCTCGAAAGCGCAACGCTGGGAGGAGATGCCGTCTAAGATCAGCGACGAAGTCCTGCATATGTACGCGACGATCGGCACCTACGACGAGATCGGCGCGATGCTCGTCCAGCGCTATGGCGGTATCGTCTCCGACATCGAGTTCTCGATCCCGTGCAACACGCCCGAGGATAAGTCGACGATGCGCGACCTCATCGCTCAGGTGCGGAGGGAGGTCGCCTGATTGCAGGCACGAGCCAGCCCCGATAGCGAGCCAGCATCCCGAGAAGCGGATGACTGAGGCGCACATCGAAGTTGAAGCGCCCCTGATCGTCCTCCCACTCGTGCGCCGTCGACTGCGGTGCCCATGCCGTCGGCAGATGCACCGGCCCTATGCGCCAGCCCATGACCGGATAGTGAAGCCGGCCGTCGCGTGCCGCCAGCGCAAGCGCAAAAGTGAATGGTCCGAAACGTTCCGTCGTCTCGCCCGCACCTTGTGCTGCGATCGTCGAGACGAACTGGTGCCCTCCGAAGGATCTCGTCCAAGTTTCTGTCGGAGGGGGTTGCCCTATGGACGTCGGCATCTTGCGATCCACCACGACAGTCACGGGCACGCCCTCTCCCGAACCTGGGAACCCGACCGCACGCGCTACGATACGGGCAAGAGGTGCGGTCGCTCCGTCGACCGTGGCACGACCCGTCCATACAGCAGGCGCATCGATCGCATGGAAGGCCTTGACCGCGCCGGGCAGTCTGTCGAATGCGTCGCTTCCGATCGCCCCTTCCACAAAGCACCGATCGCTCCTTTCAATCACTCGCTCCGTCTCTATGGCGTAACCAGCGAATTCGGACTCGATAGCCGTGAGGGGTAGCGCGAGTGCGGGACGCGCTCCAGGCGCGATGCTGCCAGCCAGGATGGCACGCACCGCCGCAGCGGCCGGTGAAGGGGGTACCTGCGGTCCTTCGTTGTTTCGAGCAGTCAAGCGCCACTCGGCCTGGGTCCATTGCGCCGCCTGATCGAGCCCGACGACACGGACCGACATGGCACCCGTCGTACCGGTCGTAAGGCGCGTCAGCTGCCGCGCCCGCGCCAGAAGCGGCGCCAGGCTCTCCGGCCGACGCAACCAACCGAGCCGTCGCCCTTGCGCAATGATCGCCATTCCCCATTGCTCGAGTGGCGATTCGAGCCCCGCCCAGAACCCAATGCGCGTTGCCTCGGGATAGAGCGCGCGCAGGAGTTCGGCATCTGGCGTCTCGACGGGAGCCACGAAGCGACGGCCCACCGATGGAATCGAAACGTGCCGCCGCATACCCCACCCGAGCGCGTGATCGAGGACGCCAGCTGCAACAACCGGGACCCCCTTTCCGCAATAGCTCAGTGCAGCCGCGACGGCGGCCTCGCCAACCTCGGACCGGCCACCCGGCACGATCGCGATATCGATGTTATCGACGCGCTTCCAACCGCGGGTCAGCTCGGCGACAGCGGCTCCGGCCAGCGCCGGCGAGGAGCTCGCTCCGGTCAGGCCGATCAGCCTTCTCGAGCGGAACGTCGCATCGAGCGCGTGCTCGAAGCCGAGCACGTACTGGCGGCCATCCGCGAGGTCGACGAAATGCGCACCCGCCACCGCTGCAGCGAGCGGTACCCGGTAGTCCATGGCTTGGAACGGCCCGGAGCAATCCACTACGAGCTTAGGATGCACCGACGCCAGTGCCGGTTCTATGCCCGCGGTCGTATCGAGAGCGATGGGCTCGAGCGTGGCTTTGGTCTCGGGCCTCGCGGCCAGTTCATCGGCGAGTTGCCTCGCGCGTGCATACGACCGCGACGCCAGGATGAGTTGGTAGCCGCTCGTTCGCGCCAGATGGGAAGCCAGCCTGCGTCCGAACACGCCGGTCGCACCGATAATGAGAATGGTCTCGGACACGCTCACTCCGGCAGGACGAAGCGCACGCGAACGTGCGGCGGGGGCAAGTCACACGCCTGCTTGCGACCCAGAATGCGGAAACGGTTGCGGGCGAGGACGTCGTAGAGCCGGTCGCGCCAACTGCGCGGAATGGACCTCCCCGGATTCAGTGGAGAGCCATTCGCTCTATCCGTGCCGCAGCTTCGTGCCTTGCCTCGAAGGCCGTTGGGCTGATGTAGCCGAGGCTCG
>LNDR01000393.1 GCA_001464755.1 Rhizobiales bacterium Ga0077524 | reverse complement strand
GTGATCGAGGTTGAGAGCGTAATGATTATTTCGCCGACAGAATCCTTTCTTGAAGCTGTGGATCGTGCAGCGCGGGAGAAATGTCAGTCGGTGATACAGTTCATCGGTCTTGACGATCGCGAAAGGCCGGGTGTCGTCGGGAGCGGGGTCTTGCTCAAGATCTCGGGGTTCAAACTGTTGGTCACAGCGGCTCAGCCTCAATAGTATCGGACCCCAATGCTCTAGCTGCTGCTTGCGCCGGGCCGCCCCTTCGGCGGCCATCCGCAGGGTTTGGCCTTGACCGGCCGCTCAAGGGACCCGACGTCGAGACGGATCATCTGTCCGCTTACACGCGCGAAGACCTCGCTGAGATCGTCGCGAAGAAATGGGGCGTGACGTACGCCGTGACGTCGATCGGACGACACCTCAAGGACCAAGGGCTATCCCGACAGAAGATGCGGCCGAGCCACAAACGGTAGCGCCGCCGTGCCGATAGCTATTCTCGCCTCCGGTGTGACCACTGTGCGCACTCAAGTATCGGCATGCGATCTCATCGCAGCGGATCGGCTCCAGCAAGTCCGAGGGTGAGCTGGCCGTGGTTCTCGTAGGCGATGGGGCTCATCATGAGGTGCTGCGCGCCCACGTTGATGTCGCGCAAATAGCGCTGCAATGGGTGCGGATCGTAAGCGGCTTCGCCGCCGCCGAAGCGAAAGGCCTCGTTGGTGACGTCGACCGCGACCTCCGTAGCGTAGGCGCAGGCGGCGCGTATAGCGCCCTGGATGCGGGGAGGCGGGACCTCGCCCGTCGAGGCGATCTCCCAAGCCTCGGTATAGATCTCGAGGACCAGTGCTCGCGCGGCGCGCAGACGCAGATCGGCGAGCCCGACGAAGCGCTGAAAGACGGGGCGTGACTCGATCGCGCTCGGCTCGAGCGCAAAGCTGCGGCGCTTCTCGCGGGCAAGGCTCTTCAGGGCATCGAGCGCGCCGCGCGCTGTGCCGATGGCAAAGGCAGCGTGCTCGTTGGCGACGAATCCCGGCTGGCCGAGGCGGTAAAGGGCGCCGCCGCGGCAGGGTGGCGTGCGGAAGCGATCCCAGGTGAAGGCTTCGGGCACGACCTGATCGATGAGCGAGACATCGCAGCTCCCGGTGCCCTTGAGGCCCATGACATGCCAGTTGTCATGCAGCGTGACGGCTGTGGCGGGAATAACGAAAAGGCGCGGCACGGATGGCATGCCATCAGGCGCCACGACCCTCGCGCCGAGCGTCACCCATTCGGCGTGCGGGACGCCGCTGACGAATGACCAGCGACCTGTGACGCGGTAACCACCCGCCACCGGCACAGCCTCAGCCGACGGCACCGCCATGATGGCGGCGGTGGGTACCCGACCGCCCTCGAAGACGCGGGCGATAACCTCATCGGGGAGGAACGCACCGGGCAGGCCGATGCCAGTGCCGCCGATCATCAGGCACCAGCCGGCGGAGGGATCGATCGCCGACAGCCTCTCGATAACGTCGAACTGAAGGGCCGGATCAGCCTCGGCACCCCCCAGCACTGACGGCAGCTTCAACGTAAGCAGACCCGTGTCGTGGAGCGCGGCCACGGTCGACGGTGCAAGGGTGCACAGCCGCTCGCTCTCGGCCGCGTTCGCGATAACCGTGTCGCGGATGGCCTCGACGGCTGCCAGCAGCGCCACACGCTTCTCGGCGCGCGAGACCGGAAACCGCGCGGCTTGGCCATCGTTCGCCATGTGCGCGGGCCCTACAGCATCACCTGGATGAGGTTCGGCCCACTGCCGTGGAGGCCGGCGTCGAGGGCCTTGGCGAGGCCTTCGCAATCCTCGACGCGCCGCGCCGGGACGCCATGGCCCTTGGCCATCGCGACCCAATCGATGTCCGGGCGGCCGAGGCTGAGCATGTCCACCGCGCGCGGGCCGGGATTCTGGACGCCGACATTGGTCAGCTCACCGCGAAGGATGTTGTAGGAGCCGTTCGCGAAGATCATCACGGTGATGTCGAGGCCTTCGCGCGCCATCGTCCAGAGCGACTGCACGGTGTACATGGCGCTGCCGTCACCAATCATGGCGAGCACCTTGCGGTTTGGGCAGGCTATGGCCGCGCCGATGGCGACCGGCATGCCGTAGCCGATCGACCCACCACGGTTGTTGATCCAGTCGTGCGGCGGGGCCCCCGCCGTCTCGCCGAAGAACTCGCGTCCGGTCGTCACGCTCTCGTCGACGACGATGGTGCCCTCGGGGAGCTTGGCGCCAAGGATCGAGGCGATCTTCTCGGCGTTGATGGCGCCCGTGGGGATGACCGGGCGGCGTGGGGCAGCGATGCGGGCCGGGGCCGTGCTCATCGCGCCAAGCTCGATCGCAAGAGCCTCGAGGGCGGCCTCCATATCCTCGTCGGTGCCGGCGAGCTTGGTCGAGCGCGCGTCCTTCGGCATCAGGAGGCTCGGCTTGTCGGGGTAAGCAAAGAACGCGACCGGCTCGCGGGCGCCGACGAGCACGAGGTTACCGGCGGCCTTCATGACGCCCAGCGCGCGCTCGACGACATAGGGGATGCGCTCGACCTGGACGCGGCCAGCGCCGCGCTCGAGGCGGGTGTTGGCACCTTCGGTGAGGATGCCACAACCCGTCTTGGCTGCGATGCGGCCCGCGAGTTCGAGCGAGCGTTGGCGCAGCGCTGCGCCGCCCATCAGGAGCGTGGCTTTCTGGCCCGATCGGAGCATGTCGGCAGCGGCTTTGATGGCGTCGGCCGAGACCTTGGGCGGGGCCTGCTGCGGCGCGGTCTCCGCGATGCCGTCGGCAGGGCCCCAGGCCGTGTCGGCAGGCAGAATGAGCGTCGCGATCTGGCCGGGGGTCTGGCGGGCAGCCTCGATGGCGAGGGCACCATCCTTGGCGATGCCGCGCGACGAGGGCGAGGTCTTCACCCAATGCGACATGGGGGCGGCAACACCCTCGATATCGGAGGTCAGCGGCGCGTCGTGGGCAATGTGATACGTGGCGTGCTCGCCGACGATGTTGACGATTCCCGATGAGGCCTTCTTGGCGTTGTGCAAGTTGGCGAGGCCGTTGGCGAGCCCGGGACCGAGATGGAGAAGCGTGGACGCCGGCTTGTCGAGCATGCGGTAGTAGCCGTCAGCGGCGCCGGTGACGACGCCCTCGAACAAGCCCAGAACGCAACGCATCCCGGGCACCTTGTCGAGTGCCGCAACGAAATGCATCTCGGACGTGCCGGGGTTTGTGAAGCAGACGTCGACGTCCCCGGCGATCAGGGTGCGGACCAGGCTCTCGGCGCCATTCATCGTTTCGGCCATCGGCGTCACATGCTCCATGCTCGAGGGGGTGGCCGGTCACAAAGACGACGCGCCGGCGCGCTTCGACCGAATGCTGGCACGACAGCGGCTGGCGCGTCCATGCGAAGATGCTTAGGCTGGCGGAACAGGCGATGGCCTCGCAACGCGCCCGGACTGTGTCGGCCGCAACAAGAGAGCAAGTAGGGAGTGACGCCCATGTCCGACATGAAGCTTGCCGTAATGGGCGCCGCCGGTGCGATGGGGCGGGAGCTGGTGCGCACGGTGCATGCGATGCCGGGGTGCGTAGTAGCGGGCGCCATCGAGCCGGCAAGTTCCAAATTCATCGGCCAAGACGTTGGAATTTTAGCCGGCGTGGGGGAACTCGGGGTTCCTGTGACGGCAGACGCGCTCGAGATCGTCGCAAAGGTGGACGGCATCCTCGACTTCACGGTGCCGAAGGCAAGCGTCGAGTTCGCGGGGCTCGCTGCGAATGCGCGCATCGTGCATGTGATTGGAACTACGGGCTGCACCGAGGCCGATGACGCAGCCATCAAGGCGGCCGCGCGCCATGCCACGATCGTCAAGGCTGGCAACATGAGCCTTGGCGTCAACCTACTGGTGGCCGTGACACGCAAGGTCGCAGAAGCGCTCGATGCCGACTTCGATATCGAGGTTTTGGAGATGCATCACCGCCGCAAGGTGGATGCGCCTTCCGGCACCGCGCTGATGCTCGGTCAGGCGGCCGCGGATGGCCGAGGAATCCCGCTCAAAGGCAACAGCGTGATGAGCCGCGAAGGACATACCGGCGCGCGCAATCGGGGCGACATAGGCTTTGCAACCCTCAGAGGCGGCAACGTCGTCGGTGAGCACTCGGTGGTTTTCGCGGCGGACGGCGAGCGCGTGGTGATCTCGCACATCGCCACCGACCGCGGGATCTTCGCCCGGGGAGCAGTGAAGGCCGCGCTTTGGGGGCGCGGCAAAGGACCGGGCCTCTTCTCGATGGCCGACGTGCTCGGCATGTGAGACGCCGCACCTTTTGCGACGCCACACGTCTTGAAATGCCGGCCTTTCGCCGACCAGTGGGACCCGCGCCCGGACTAGACCTTCACTAACGCTAACCGGGGCAGTCATTTTGCCGGCAAGTCGTTGTCGTTCCGGCTCAGGTCGCGGATGGCAGCATCGATCTCCCGCATGACCCGGGCAAGGCGATCTGTGGCTGCTTCCGCGCGCATCCCCTCGCCGGTTGCGGTCATTTCCTGCAGTACGTCGCAGCGCCAGCGTTCTAGGGCCCCCAGCTTCTCGCCACGCGTCAACATGACCTCGGCGACCAGGGCCGCGGGGCTGTCGAATGCTTGACCGGGGTTTTCTTTCGCAGCGGACCGCGACAGGCGCGCAATCTCGGGCATGGCTCACGTCCTCGTGTTGAACCGCAAAGCACAACGCGACCACGTGACTGCCGGTTCCCTCTCCGGCCTTCGAGCGCGGTGACGCCACAACGGCTGTTGCCGCACCCCGCGGTAGCCCCAAGGGCACCCCGAAGCGCCAATTCAGCAACGCCTACCGTTACTCACCCGCTACAGTGCTTTTTCAGTGGTGGAGTTTTCCCATGATTTTTTGTTCATATTGCGGTCGAGGGCCTTGTCTCGACGGCTTCACACCCCACGCACGCAGAAGTTTGCAGCCTTTTGACCATTTTGACCATGGTTCAGGCTGGCGGCGCGATAATCACATCCGCAAAAGCCTGACGGCGCATAATCTGCGCTCCGATCTCGATCACGCAGGTGTGGTTGGAGTTTCCTCCGGCATCGGATGAAAAAGAGCTGCGACAGAAATCCGTGACTTTCGAGCCGGACAGTCTAGAATAGGATCGCAACCGCAGTAGCGAACCTGGAGGTCGATGCGAGACTGGGGCGTCATTGTTCTGATCGTTTTGGCGAGCCTGGCCGTATGCAGCTGGCTCTTTCGCCGCGGTCGCCCTTTGCCGATTGGCATTGTGCGGAAACGCACTGAACAGGAGGCGTCCGCACCGCGCTCGGACGCGAGTGTCGGCGACGTGACGAATACTCTTGTGCCGCCACTTCCCGAAAACGAGGTCCTCGCCGTGCTGGAGTTCGACGGTTCCCCGGGCTACGTACCCATCCGACGTGGAGAAACCGTGATTGGCCGACACAGCGACGACGATGTACGAGTCTCGGATGTCCGCGTGAGCCGGCATCATGCGCGGATTTCGGCCGGCATCGGCGGCGCCTTCGAGATCCAGAATCTTACGACCATTCGCTCTGAGCCAAACCCGATGTTGGTAAACGGGGAAAGCCGCGAGCACGCCGCGGTGGCGGATGGCGACGTCGTCACACTCGGCGGCGTGAGCTTCACGTTCCGGCGAGCGGCTGATACCGGCCAGTTGCCTCCAAAGAGAGACAGCTTCCTCCCATGAGACAATGAGACAAAACATGACCGACCGCGACCGAACACGAACAGTCGTCATCCCAGGCGCGGACGAGGCACGCCAGGGCGCCAACATGGACAACCTCGCGACGCAGGTTCTCCGAGATACCTCGAATCTTAAAGTGGCGATCCTGAAAGTTGTCGATGGTCCTGGTAAAGGGCAGGAGCGTCCAGTTTTCAGCGGTACAAATCAATTGGGACGCAGCGCCGACAACCGAATCCCCCTCGACTTCGGCGACAACACGATCTCGCGCCAGCAACACGCCGTCATAAGTTTCGACGTTGGCAGCGAGGAGTTTCGGATCTTCGATGGCGGCAAGCAGAATCCGGTTCAAATCAACGGCGAGCGGCTGTCGGGTGATCGGTCGCTGTTCGATGGCGACATCATCAAGATCGGCCTCACGACGCTGCGGTTCGCCCTGATGTAAGCGGCTCTGCGTGCGCGTGTACTGGCAAGACATGGCTCGACACCCGATATCACGTAGTGCCGGTTTATCGAGACGAGGCTCGGCGCGAAGAAGCGAGTGCGCCTCCTCTCCCCCCTCGACGGGTTCAGCCCGCAGCAGGCGCCGACAGGGGCGACGCAAGCGGCTGGATACACAGGAGAGCCATGACCACCTTCTCACCTCGCGAGATCGTTTCCGAACTCGATCGCTATATCGTCGGACAGGCGCCGGCAAAACGGGCGGTCGCGATAGCGCTGCGCAATCGCTGGCGCCGTCAGCAGGTCACCGGCGACCTCCGCGAGGAGGTTCAGCCGAAGAACATCCTCATGATTGGGCCGACCGGTTGCGGCAAAACCGAGATTTCTCGACGCCTGGCGCGACTGGCTGGTGCCCCTTTTCTCAAGGTCGAGGCAACCAAATTCACCGAGGTGGGGTACGTCGGGCGTGACGTCGATTCGATCATTCGGGATCTCGTCGAGGTCGGGATCGGCCTCGTTCGCGACGTCAAACGACGCGAGGTGAAGGCGCTTGCGGAGAAGAACGCGGAGGAGCGCATCATCGATGCTCTCGTCGGCCCCAATGCGCGGAGCGAGACTCGCGAGAGCTTTCGTCGCCAACTGCGAGGCAACGAACTCAACGACAAGCAGATCGATATCCAGGTTGCTGATACCGGCTCGTCGTTTCCGACCTTCGATATCCCGGGCGGACAGGTCGGCATGATCAACGTCGGCGAGATGCTTGGAAAAGCCTTCGGCCAGCGAATGAAGACCCGGCGGACAACGGTCGGCCAGAGCTACGAGCTTCTCATGGCCCAGGAGAGCGACAAGCTGCTCGACCAGGACCAGATCACGGCCGAGGCGATCAGGGCAGTTGAAAACGACGGCATCGTCTTTCTCGACGAGATCGACAAGGTCTGCTCGCGCAGCGATGCCACACGGGGCAGCGCCGAGGTGAGCCGGGAGGGCGTGCAACGCGATCTGCTTCCACTCATCGAGGGCACGACCGTCTCGACCAAGTATGGTCCCGTCAAGACTGACCACGTTCTGTTCATCGCCTCGGGTGCATTCCATCTCGCGAAACCGTCGGATCTGCTGCCCGAATTGCAGGGACGCCTGCCGATCCGTGTGGAGCTGTCACCGCTAACGAAAGAGGATTTCCGTCGAATCCTGACGGAGCCGGAAGCAAGCCTGATCAAGCAGTACGTGGCTCTTCTGGCCACGGAGGGCGTCACCCTCGACTTCACGGACGATGGCGTCGACGCACTGGCGGACATCGCCGCTTCGGTCAATGCAACCGTAGAGAATATCGGCGCGCGGCGCTTGCAGACCGTGATGGAGCGGGTTCTCGACGAGGTCTCGTTCGAAGCCGCAGATCGCGCCGGGCAGGTGATCTCGATCGACGGGGCCTACGTCCGGCAGCGGATCGGCGACCTCGCCAAGAATACAGACCTTTCGAAATATATCCTCTGAACGCAGTTGCAGCGAGCCAAGCAAACGCAGAAAACGACGGGTTCCGGCCCCGACTGAACGCCCACCGTGGCGTGGCAATGGGCGAGGTGGGGCTCTTAAGGAGCCCGACTCGGGCGAGCTGCGGGCCTCTCGGGCTCGACCAAAGGCGGATCGGCGGCGGCGCCCGTTGCGGCAGCGGGAGGCGTTGCCACAGCCGGCGCAGGAGCGGCAGGATTGCCCGTTTCGCCGTTTGGTCTGGCGGCGTCCTGCCCTGGTGTACGCGCCGGCGCTGCAGGTGCAGGTGGCGCCTGAGGTTGCTCGGCACCAAGGCGGCGCGCGGGCTCTGTCTTCGGCGCCACAGCGGCATCCGGTGCGCCCTCGACCGCATTGGATGGGGGCCGTACCGCCGGAACAGGCGCCGGAGCAATGATTGGTTCAACAGTTGGTGGCTTGGTTTGCGACGCCGGCGAGGCCGGCATGGTGGGCACGTCCCGCGCACCGAAGCCGGGCACGATCCCACTCAGCCACTCCGGTCTCAAGGCCGCAATAGCCGCGAAGGCGGCGCCACCCGCAATCAGCCAAAGCAGAACGAGACCGACCATGACACGGGCGCCCCCCTGCCTCCCGGCACGCTGAGGCGAAGTCGCGGAGCCTTGGCTTGCCGGGGCCGGCGGCGCAGGGGGCGGCTCGGCATCCGCCTCGACCTCGCGCCAGCCCTCCGGCACGACGCGGGCGCCGCTTAGTTTCGCCCCAGGGCGTCCGTTCAGCGTAGGTTTGCCGGTGGCATCAGCGCGCAGTAGAGCGGCCGGCGGGGA
Organism: Rhizobiales bacterium Ga0077524; assembly: GCA_001464755.1. Classification (GTDB taxonomy): domain Bacteria; phylum Pseudomonadota; class Alphaproteobacteria; order Rhizobiales; family Hyphomicrobiaceae. The sequence goes on along the minus strand of LNDR01000393.1, from coordinate 27,117 downwards.
TTTTTTGGCGGACACGCCTTCGAGGACGGACGGAACCTCCTCGGTGGCGCCGACCTCAACGGGCGTAGGCTTGGCCACTGCAGCGTCGGACGGCGATCCGAGAGGCGGCGGCTCGACTGGCTTGGCGAGAGGCTGGTCGCGGCTAACCGCTGGCGCTGAAGGCGGCTCCGAGACCTGGGCTTGCGGCGTGCCGGCTGCTTCGAGCGCCGCTGCCATGGGACGGGACACAGGCATCGTTGCCGGCTCGGGGGCAATCTGCTCGGGCAGGGCCGCCGGCTCCGGTGTGATCCGCTCAGTCCTGACCTCGAGCATATGCTCGTCGATGGCGGGCGGGCTCGCCGAGGGTTTGCGGGGTGCCTCGCCTGCCCGGCCCGGATCTCCGACCGCGCGGCGGGGCGTCTCGGCAGCCTCTTGCCGCACCGGCTCCAGCACGCGAGCCACGGCGACCGTCGTATTGTCTTGTCGCTCGATTCGTAGGCTCCGCACGCGCTCGAGCAAGGCCGTCGACAGTTTGATGGAGCCATGCGCCCGCAACTCGCCGACCATGCCCTCGATCTCTTTGTCGGGCAGCGTATTCAGGCCGTCGCTCGCCAGCATGAGCACATCACCTGCCTGAAGCCGGAACGTGGTCTGGGGCAGATCCACGATCTCGAGCTTACGCCCCGTCAGCGCCGAGACGAGCACCGAACGGACCGCCAGCACTTCGGGATCGTTCGGATGATACTTGCCGGAGCGAACCATGAGCCCGGCCTGCGAATGGTCCTCGTTCAGCTTACTGAGGCGCCCTCCTCGCCACACATAGAGATGGCTGTCGCCGACGCTGACCCAGCTCAACTCGTCATGAGCCACGATGGCCGCCACAACCGTGCTTGCCATGCCGCGGTGGCCAAATGCGGGATCGGCACCATCCGCGATACGGGCATTGGCCCGCTCGAGGGTGTCGCGCAACGCTTGGCGCCGTGTTCCGGGTGTGTTGAACAGCCCGCTGACACTGGCCTCCTTGAACGTATCCACGACGATGCGTGCGGCTTCCGCGCCACCCTCATGACCGCCGAGGCCGTCGGCCAGCACGAGCATCGCACCCGCGCCGAGGGGCACGGCAGCCGCGAGATCCTGCTGCTGGGCGCGAGCACCGATGTATTCCGCGGTGGCGAGCTCGAGGCGCATCATCGAAGGCTTTCAGGTTTGCAGAGGTAGCGATACGAGGGCAATCCCGGCGACGAGCCGCCAGACCGGGTCTTGCGGAGATCCTGGACGACCGGTATCGGAGCCAATGCGAGCAGAATTGTCATGGCGCCGTCGTCTCCCACCGTCTTTGAATGTGCAAGGCCGACGCCAGAACGAGACCGGCCAGGATGGTCAAGCTGGTCCCCATGAGCGGAAGGAAGAACGGATCTTTCTGCACCGACCGCGTCGACAGCATGATGAGCAAGGCAGCAGCCGCCAAATGGACCAGGGCAATGCTAAGCAAGGTGACCGGCACCCAGCGCCCGAACCGCAGCCACGCGAAGAGGCAGCCGACAGCGGCGAGGAGCACCGAAATCTGCCAGAAGAAGAACGGTAGCCAGTAGATGGCGAGCGCAAGCGACGACATGACCGCCGCGGCCGCCGCAACACGGGAAACCTCGAGCGTGCCCGCGCGCGAGACGGCCACTGCTCGCTCGATCCCGGTGGCGATCAGACTCGCACACACCAGCATGGCCGCGGCCAAGCCGCCCGGATGATCGATGCCCCCGATCCACAAAAAAGCCAGCGCGGAGAGACCTGCGACCGAGAGCGCAGCCAGCGACGCCATGCGCGCCTCGCGCTCGGGATAGACCGGCGCAGCTAAGTCGATCACACTGGCCGGCGCGGCGACCTGCGCAGCACTCAGCGCGGCGAATGCGGGAGCCCCCTGGGGCGGCACGGGACGCGAGGACGGCGCTCCGGCGAACGCATTGACACGGGACGGCCCCACCTCTCCGCGGGCCTCCGACGACCGGGCGCTCGCAAGGGCAGCAATGCCTGGTCGCGCGGCCTCCCGAGACGCTGTCGCTGCTTTCGCTTGCTCGACGGGCTCGCCACCCTCGAGGATGGCCCGAAACGCAGCGATCGTCTGAGGCCGGTCCTTCGGCTTCAGTTCCAATCCAGCATTCAGCGCCGCATAGAAGGACGGGCGGTAAAGCTCGCGTAGCCGGGGCTCGAGGTGCTGCTCCACTGGCAGCAACGTGTCGTTCAATTGTCGGCGAGACGCCTCGTCCGGAGGTGCCCCCATCAGTGCCGAATAAATGGTCGCCGACAGTGCGTAGATGTCGCTCCAGGCTCCCTGCAGCTTGGTATCGAGGGTGTACTGCTCGGGCGGCGAGTAGCCGTGCTTCACGATCGCCCCGATGGTATGGCTGTGCTCTCGCACGAAATGACGAGCAGCGCCGAAATCGATCAGCACCGGCTTGCCGCTCGGGCGAACGATTATGTTGTCGGGGGCGATGTCGCGATGGAACATGCCCTTGGCGTGTACCACGTCGAGTGCTGCCAACAGTGGGTCGAGAATGTTGTCGAGGTCGGCCTGGCTCGGGCGCCGACCGAGACTGCGCAGCCAAGCCTTGAGGCTCTGCCCCTCCTCGAACTCCAGCACCATATAGGCCGTGTTGTACTGCTCGAACAGATTGAGCACACGAACGATATGCTCGTGGCGGAACTTCGCCAGCGTGCGCGCCTCGTCGAGGAAGTGCCGCTTGCCCTGCTCGAAGTAGTTCTGCTGGTTGCCTCGGGTCGACGATCGGATCGTCGTCGAGCCGTCACGATAGGCGAACTCGGCGGGGAAATACTCCTTAATCGCCACATCCCGGTCGAAGCGCATGTCGCGCGCGAGATAGGTAACCCCAAATCCACCGGGGCCCAGGACGGTGTCGATCCTGTATTGATCGCTACCGTTGCCAAGAATAGTATCGGTTGGCAGTGGCTGGCGACCCACGCATCAAGCTCCGGGCTGGCGGCGACATCTTGTGGACGAAGTATAGTTCGCAAGGTCGGAATAGCAATCCGCAAACGTCGTTCACTTATTCGCGAGATTGCCTTTCACACTCGCCTGCCTGTTCCTTTATTGTGGTGGCGGGAACATCATGCACGAACGATTCTCTCAGCCGACCGGGTCTTCGCCGCGCCTCGCCGACGCAGCCACGGATGCAGGTGCGGGCGAGTTCTGCGATGCTAACAAGACTGGCCATTGGAAGAGACCATGAAGCACCCCACACGCGATCCCTCAGGCTCCATCAGCCGTCGTGACGCCGCCGACGAGGCAACCATCATCATCGGAGCCGAGGAGATCTCGCAAGAGACCGTCTTTGCGCCGCAGACCACTCCTGAGCCGGTCAAGGTGCCGGTACAGCATTTGGCCTCCGATGCCGGGCACACACGCATCCTCAGGCCGATGGGCGTCGAGGCCGATGTGCGCAGCGACCCGGTTGTCGGGTGGCTGGTGGTTCTCAACGGGCCAGGCAAAGGCAATTTCCGGCCGATCTTCAGCGGATCGAACACCATCGGCCGCTCGTCTGGCCAACGCATCCCGATCGATTTCGGCGACGACGCCATCTCCAGCGAGAAGCAGGCGTTCCTCGTTTATGACGGACGCAAGCGGCAGTACCAGCTCGTGCCGAATCTCGAGCGGCCGAACCTGGTGCACCTGAACGACTCGGCCCTGCTGGCGAACGGCGAGCTGAAGCCGCACGACAAGATCACGATGGGGCGGACCACCCTATTGTTCGTACCCCTGTGCGGCCCGGATTTCGATTGGGCCGAAGTGAAGTAACGAGTTGGCCGGTTTCTATTTTCGGGCGGCGCCGTTACGGATGCGCCGCCTGTGGTCGTTCTGTTCGCGTCAGTTTCGCGGCGCATCGCTCGGCGTTGACTTTCTTGAAAATTCTCGGTTGGCGATTGTCAAAATCCCATTGAGTTGTGCGATGCAAAATGAGACATTCGGTCGCGATCGCGGCTGACCTGCATCAGCGTCGGGCGACCTTGGGCCATTGACGGATCAATCACATGTACGCTGAGCTGGTTCATCTTTTACAGGGACTCAAGCCGCCCTACATCCTGCTGGTGCAAGCCTGCATCATCGTCGCGTTCCCTTACTTCCTTTGGAGCACGCTCCGCTTGTCAAAGCACTTCCCCCTTGGGGTGGTGCAGATCTTTTCAGGCGTGTTGCTCGGTCCTTCGATATTCGGCGCGATCGATGCCGCCTTCCTGAACTGGTCGCCGCAATTCGATCCGTCCAAACCTGTCAACGCTTGCACCAATCCGCAGGCACGGGAGCTGTTCAACGCGATTTTCGGCGCGACCTGCTATCACGGAACGCAGGTCGTGAATCGCGCAGCCGGCATTGCATCGGTAGCCACAATTGCCGTTTGCCTGTTCGGGTTCCTCGCCGGCGCAGATGCCGACAAGGAGCTGATCCGGAAGTCAGGCAAGAGCGTCGTCTCGATTGGTGTCGTCGGGATGATCTTCGGCTGGGGCTTGGCGATCATTGCAGGTTACTTCATTTTCCATTGGTTTCCCGCAGCGCGCGGGGCAAACGCGACAGCCTTTAACTTCTCGATCGCGTATGGCCTTGTCATCGCCGTCTCGGCGCTTCCCGTGCTTGCGCTGATCTTGCGCGGCCTCGACATTACCCGACGACGCATGGGGGCCGTCGCGCTGGCGAGTGCCAGCATCGCCGATACGATGATGTGGCTGGGGCTCGGCCTCGTCGTCGCGCTCGCGCTCGGTGGCGACTTGACCGCCGCGCTGACCAAGGCATTTCTCGGTGGTGCACTCAGTGTCGGCTTCATCAAGCTGGTAGCTTCGCCGATTCTCAATCGCATGATAGCGAAAGAAGCACCGGAAAGCGCCATCATCACGTTCACAGCCCTATCGATCTTCGTCGCTTCTGCCATCACGGGCATAACCGAATTGCATCCTGTTCTCGGAGCCTTTGTCGCTGGATTCTTCTTGCCCGACAAAGTCCGAGAGATCGCGGCCCACCGTCTCGATCAGACGACCGTTTTCGTGCTGATGCCTTTCTTCTTCCTCAACACGGGCCTCAACACGGTTTTCAATTTCTTCGATCCGAACGTCTGGATCCTGTTCGCGATCAGCATCTTCCTCTGCGTTTTCGGCAAGATGATCGGACACGGCGTCGCCGCAAGGATGTCCGGCGAATCCTGGCCGTTCGCCATGAGCATCGGTTTGTTGCTGCAAACCAAGGGGCTGATGGGTCTTATCGTCATCGTCGTCTTCCTCGAGAAAGAGGTCGTGTCGCCGCTGATGTTCTCCGCAGCGGTGTTCATGTGCATGGTCTCGACCGGCCTGCCAACGCCGATCATGCGCCTCATGTTCCAGCGATACGGCGACGATCTGAAAGATGGCGGCCGCACGCAGGTGCCGACACTCGAGGGCGAGGCGCCGGTCGTTGCAGCCCCTGCGCCGCGCGACACGTCAAAGACACCAATTCTGGCGACTGTCAGCTTCGCGGAGGACCTCGGCACGTTCGACGTGACAAAGCCTTCGATGGTCATCGGACGCCACTCGGAGGACGACATCCGCATCAACGACATCCGAGTCTCGCGCCGCCATGCGCGCCTTGCCCTGACACACGACGGCAAGTTCGAGATCCACAACCAGACGGCCGACCGGGCCGAGGCGAACCCGATCCTCATCAACGGCATCGCGCACGAGCATGCCGTGCTCGCGGATGGAGACAAAGTGGTGCTGGGCGGTGCCCCGGAGTTCGTATTCCGCTATGCGCCGGGCGGTGTCTGATCGCCGGAAAAGTTGACTGTCGACGACGTTGCGCGCGCCGCGTCGTCATCGAGTTCAAGCCCCCGCGTCCAATTGGGAGTTAGCGACATGGCGAAGTCACCCAAGTCCCAGGAGCCTTCGACCGAGATCGTCCAGCAGGGCGGCACTCCGGCCGCGCCAGCCGACATGGACAACCTGATGACCACCGTGCGCACCCGCGTTGCGGGTAAGCTCGTCATCACGGACGGTCCCGGCAAAGGCCAGGCGCTGATGTTTTACGAAGGCTCGAACTCGATCGGTCGCGATGCGGCGCGCAATGTCGTGGCCCTCGACTTCGGCGACATGTCGGTGCATCGCGAGCCGCATGCCTATCTGACGTGCAAAGGTGGCATTTGCACATTGGCGGCCGGGGGAAAGACCAATCCCGTGCAGGTCAACGGACAACAGCTATCCGGAAATCAAGTGGTCAGTCCCGCTGATGTCATTACGATCGGACATACGAAAATCCGTATTGACCTCAATTGATCGATTGCCCACGTTTTAATACTCATCGTTGCTAAATGCTTGACACGCTGTGAACGTCGAGCATTAATTCTAGACCGTCCGTTCCATATTCTTGTCGGAGAATGGTCTTCTCTGATTTGAACCACCTGAGGTTGCATGGTGCGCGCGGATATTGAACCAGAAATGGAGCATAGCAGCAGCCGGTGTGGCTCGTCGTTCCGAGTGCGATTTCTCCAATCGATCTCTCGACTGCGTCGGTGCCAAGCCTCAAAGAGAGCATGATCGTGTGATCCGATGACGGCGTGCGATGGCTCACCCTGCACGCTGCATGATTGAGCCTCGTAGTATCAGCAAGGAGAACGGCAATGGCATTTCCCGGCGATCGATATGGAACGGACGGCGATGACTTCTATACAGGCAGCGCGTGGGCTTGGATCTACGGCCTGAATGGCAATGATCTCATATATAGTACCATTGCTAGCACCGCCTCAATTTACGGCGGTGAAGGCAACGACGTGCTCCTTGGCGCGGACCCCACTGTGTGGTCAGGAAATGGAGCGATTGGGACGCCATGGCTTGCGACAAGTTTCGCCGCAGACACTAGCGCCGACGTCCTGTACGGAGACGAAGACCGAGACGCACTTTACGGCGCCGGCGGAAATGACACGCTTTACGGCGGCGGCGGGAACGACAGTGGGATCGTGGCTGGCTATACTGGCCAGTATTTCCAAATGGGCCTTTACGGCGGGGACGGCAACGATATCCTCGATGGCGGCACCGGCAACGACCATCTGGAAGGCCAGAGTGGCGCGGACACGCTGCTGGGTGGCATCGGCAACGATACCTTGATTGGTGGCGCCGACGCCGATTTCATGGATGGCGGAACGGGAGTTGACGTCCTCGACGGCGGAACCGGCAACGACACGATGTTCGGCGGCTCCGGTGGTAGCAACGACACGCTGTACGGCTTCACTGGTGACGACTCGATGTACGGCCAGGGCGGCAGCGACTTCCTCTACGGAGACAGCGGCTCGGACGTCGTCTCAGGCGGCGACGGGAACGACGACGTCCGCGGCGGCACGGGGATCGACGCCGTTTTCGGCGGCACTGGCAACGACTACCTGTTTGGCCATGGCGGCGGCGGGTTAGACGGCGCAACGGATTACTTCTACGCCTTCGACGAGGGCACGAACACCAACGAGACGGACTTCATCCTCGACTTCGAGGACACGCAGCTCGGCGCGGGCGCCAACGACTTCATCGTGCTCGAGCAGTCGATGGCCAACGACCTGCTCATCTTCGATGCGAACACCTACACGTGGATCGCAGTACCGACGGCGACGGGCTTCCACTACCTCGGCGTGACCGGCACGAGCGCCGCGGCGATCGTCAACAACATCGCCTACGTCTAAGCGGACCAGCCTGCCCTTCACAGGGCATCGCCACACGAAATTTGCACGGCCCGCTCACAGGAGCGGGCCGTTTCTCGTTGAATAGCTGCGTTCGCCAACAAAGCTCAGGCGACGACGAACACCGGAAGCACGAGATCCCTGGTCGCCGCCTCGAAGGCCACTTGGACGGGCAGACCGAGCTTCAAGGCGCCGGCCTCGCTGCCCTTGAGCTGGGCCTGCATCCGCACGCCTTCCGCCAGATCGACCGTCACGAGAACATAGGGCAGCTCCGGCTTGAAGCCCGGATGAAAGGCGTGATGGGAGATGGTCCACGAATGGACCGTGCCCGTGCCCTTCGCCTCGACCCAGCGATGCTCCATCGAGTAGCAGTACGGACAAACCGGCCGCGGATAATGGCGGACCTTGCCGCAGTCCGAGCAGCACTGCAGCAGGAGCTTGCCTTGCTTCAGGCCGTCCCAGAAGGGGGCGGTGTCGGCGGTCGGGTCGGGTGTCGGCTTCAGATACTCTTGCGCTTGCATGGCGTTCTCTCCGGTTACGCGCGCGCCATGATGGCGATCGAGCCGTCGCCCATATCGCCGTAGCCGGTGACGAGGCCGACCTCGGCGTCCTTCACCTGGGCGTTCCCCGCCTCGCCGCGCAGCTGACGTGCGAGCTCGACGACGTGGTTGAAGCCGGCCATGTGCGCCTGGCTGAGCAGGCCGCCATGCGTATTGATCGGCAGCTTGCCGCCGAGCTTGATCGCACCCGAGGCCACGAATGGCCCGCCCTCGCCCTTCTTGCAGAAGCCCATGTCCTCGAGCTGGCACATGACGATGTAGGTGAAGCAATCATAGACCTCGGCGACATCGATATCGTCGTGCGTCACGCCGGCCATGGCGAAGGCTTTGGGCGCCGCCTTGGCGAGGCCAAGCCGCGTCAGGTCGGGCCGCTGTGTGATCGCAGAGGGCGAGTCAGGATGCCCCTCGGCGACGCCTAGAATGCTGATCACCGGCTTGGCGCAGTCCTTTGCGCGCTCGGCGGAGGAGACGACGAAGGCGCACGCGCCATCGCTCTCCAGGCTGCAATCATAGAGTCGCAGCGGATCGGAGATCATGCGCGAGGCCTGATGATCCTCGACCGTCAGCGGCTTCGTCATCATCGCGTTGCCGTTGAGAATGGCATTGTGCCGCGTCGAAACCGCGATCTCGGCGAGCTGGCGGCTCGTCGTGCCGTAAAGCTCCATGTGGCGCCGTGCCATGGGCGCATAGAGCTGAGCGGGCGCGATGGCGCCGAGCGGCATCTCGAACTCGCCGATCAGCCGGAATTGCGGCATCTCACGCACGCGCGAGCCGATGCGGCCGCCGACCCCGGACGAGCCGTTGCGGCTGATCGGAATGAGCACGTGGTTGCAGATCCCCGCGGCAACAGCTGCCGCCGCGCACTGGATCGAGGCGACGGCACTGGCTCCACCGAGCGGCGTCACGGCTGAGAACTTGAGGTCCGGAATGCCGAAGTTTGTGATGAAATCCTCGGCGACGACGGCCATGCTGCCATAGGCGATAATGCCGTCGATCTCCTTCGGATCGAGTCCTGCGTCACGGATCGCCGTGAGCGAGGCCTCCATCTGCAAGGTCGTGACGCTCTTGCCCGACTGACGCGAGTAGCGTGTATCGCCGACCCCCGTGACGGCCGCCTTGCCTTTCAGCGACATGGTGCTGCTCCCTGGCGATGATCTTCGTTTCGTCGCCAAGGTTGACGCATGCAAAGGGAAGCGGCAACCGTCTCGTCGTTGCCTTCCGGCGGATCGACGGGAAAGCCTCAGCTTTCCTCCTCGTCCTCACCGCCACCCCCGACGATGGCAGTGACATCGCCGCCGGCGTCCTCCTCCTCCTCTTCGAGGAACGTGTCGTCCTCCGCCTCGACCAGCGGCTCCTCCACACCTTCGACGTCGACGAGCGCGTCCTCGGCCTCCACCTCGACTTCGACCGCAGGACCGAGAACGGGTGCGATGTCGGGCTTGCGCACGGTCTGGCGCTCCTCGCGCGCGGGCAGGGCGGCGGCGCGCGCGATGACGTAGGTCGTTCCGCAAATCGGGCACTGAATCGGATTACGCCCGAGATCGTAGAAGCGCGACCCGCAGGACCCGCTCTGGCAGGTCCGCTTGGTGCCGCGCGCCGCTTTGTCGGCCATGGCAAACCTCAAGGAGGTTGAAGAAAAAAGTGCGGTGCTATCGCACGTGCCGCGCGACCCTGTCAAAACGCAAAATCGACGTTCACAGACCCACGAGCGACATGGCGATCCGGGCCTGCGTTGACAGCCGGCGGTGGCCGCGTGTCTATGGCAACCCAGCAGCTCCACCGCCCACCAGACCGAGACAGACCGTGAGCCACAGCCAGCAGCCGAAACCCCTCGTCGCGCATCGTTCCGGGCCGCTTTCGGGCCGCGTACGTGTTCCCGGTGACAAGTCGATCTCGCATCGCGCATTGATGCTCGGCGCGCTGGCGACGGGAACGACGCGGATCACCGGACTGCTCGAGGCGGAGGACGTGCTGAATACGGCCAAGGTCGTCGAGGCGCTCGGCGCACGCATCAACCGCCGCGAGGGCGTGATCGAAGTGCTGGGGCGCGGTGTCGGGGGGCTGATCCAGCCTTCGGGGCCGCTCGACTTCGGCAACTCGGGCACAGGTTGCCGGCTGATGATGGGCGTCATTGCCGGGCACGATATCGAGGCACGCCTCGTCGGCGACGCCTCGCTGTCGCGCCGGCCGATGCGCCGCGTGCTGACGCCACTCAGGCAGATGGGCATGGGCGTGGTCGAGGACCGCGAGACGCTGCCGCTCACAATCCGGGGTACGTCGAGCCTTGTGCCGATCGAGTACGCAACGCCGGTGCCGTCGGCACAGGTCAAATCGGCCGTGCTCTTCGCCGGCCTCGCCACCAGCGGCGAGACGACGGTGATCGAGCGCGAGGCGACGCGCGATCACACGGAGCGCATGTTCAGATATTTCGGCGCCGAGGTCCGCACGGCCATGCGCGATGGCCGGCATGCCATCACCGTCGTTGGTGATGCCGAACTCGAAGGGCGGGATGTAAAGGTGCCGGCCGATCCGTCATCGGCGGCGTTCCTCGCTGCAGCGGCCGCTATTGTGCCGGGCTCGGACGTGACGATCGAAGGGGTGCTCGTCAACGAGACGCGGACGGGGTTCTACACCACGCTCCGCGAGATGGGCGCGGACGTCGCCTTCGCAGACCTGCGCGAGGAGAACGGGGAGCCGATCGCCGACATCCGTGTCCGTCACCGGGCGCTGACGGGCGTCGTCGTGCCGGCCGCGCGGGCGCCGTCGATGATCGACGAGTATCCGGTGCTCGCGGCAGTGGCGGCCTTTGCCCAGGGCGAGACGCGGATGGAGGGGCTGGCGGAGCTCAAGGTAAAAGAGAGCGACCGCTTGGCGGCCACCGCTGCGGGCCTTATCGCCAACGGTATCGGGGCCCGGGTCGAAGGCGACACGCTGGTGGTCGAAGGACGCGGCGCGGCGCGCGGCGGCGGCACCGTGGTCACCCACATGGACCATCGCATCGCGATGGCATTTCTGATCCTCGGGCTCGGCACCGACCGGCCGGTCGAGGTCGACGACGTGACGTTCGTCGCGACCAGCTTCCCGGCGTTCACAGGCCTGATGACGGGCCTCGGTGCGAAACTCGAGGCCAAGTGAAGGCTCAGCTGCCGCGCGCGGCCCGGATACGAGCCAGCGCGGTCGCCGGGTCGAGACGGCCATCGTAGAGGGCACGCCCCGAAATTGCGCCTTCGAGACGCGCGTTCTCCGGGCGCAGCAGAGCCTCCACGTCATCCATGGATGCGAGGCCGCCGGATGCGATCACAGGGATCGCCGTCTCGGCAGCCAGAGCCGACGTTGCGGGCAGGTTGAGGCCCATCAGCACGCCGTCGCGCTCGATATCCGTGTAGATGATGGCCGCGACACCGGCATCCTCGAAGCGTTTGGCGAGCTCCACGGCCGTCAGCTCCGACGTCTCGGCCCAGCCCTCGACGGCCACCTTACCGCCCTTGGCATCGATGCCGACCGCAACGCGTCCGGGGAAAGCCTTGGCCGCCGCCTTGACCAACGCTGGATTGCGCACGGCGACCGTGCCGAGAATGACGCGGCGCACACCTTTCTCGAGCCAGGCCTCCACCGTGCCCATGTCGCGAATGCCACCGCCGAGTTGCACCGGCATGCGCACCGCTGCGAGGATTGCCTCGACCGCAGCACCGTTGACGGGCTTGCCGGCGAAAGCTCCGTTCAGGTCGACGATGTGCAGATACTCGAAGCCCTGATCCTCGAAAGCGCGCGCCTGCGCGGCAGGATCGTCATTGAAGACGGTGGCCTCACTCATCTCGCCGAGCTTCAGGCGAACACACTGGCCGTCTTTGAGGTCGATCGCCGGGAAGAGGATCATCGGGGCTCCTGGGGCACGTCGGGCCATGCCCCCATCGATCGGGGATGGCGCGGCCATGAGATTGCTCTATTTTCCCGCGATCAATGGAACGAAAGAGGAATAGAGGTCAAGCGTGCTCGACGGGATCGACGAGTTCGAGAGCGTATCCCCGCCTGCCGGGGCGGCGCGTGCGTTGACCGAGGCGGACGCGGTCGAGATCTGGATTGCGCGCTGGTTGCGCATCCGGCCGAAAAGCCTGGTGCAGCGCTACGGTTGCGATCCGCGCCGGCTTTACGAGATCTGGTGGGGCGAGCGGTTTCCGGGAGCGCGTGCCAAGGCTGAGAAGGACTTTCGCGAGCGCCATCCCGGCATCGTCGAGCGGACGAGCTTCGGATATCGCCGCATTCCAGCCGTCGCGGACAAGGCCGAAGAGCGGCGGCAATTGAGCCTGTTCGAGTAGGCCTCGGCGGAGCCCCCAATCGCCTCGACGATCGCGTGCTGCAATTCTCCAAGGCATGCGGCAGACTGAGCCCGGAACGTCGACCCGGGAGACCCAAGATGCGCTACGGCTTCTATCTGCCCACCCGCGGACCGCTCGCCAACCGCGATGACCTGTCCGTCATTCTGGCAACGGCTGAGCGCATCGGCTTCCGGTCGACGATGGTGGCTGACCACGTCATTCTGCCGACAAAAATCGAGTCGGCTTACCCCTACACCGTGAAGGGCAATTTCGTCAGCGAAAGCGAGTGCTTCGAGCAGCTTTCAATGATGGCTTTCGTGGCCGGGCGCACTGAGCAGTTGCGCATCGTCTCGAGCGTCATGATCGTGCCGCATCGCAACCCGGTCTTCAACGCAAAGGCGCTCGCGACGATCGACGTTCTGTCCGGCGGGCGGCTCACCGTCGGCATCGGAGTGGGTTGGCTGGCGGAGGAGTTCAAGGCGCTGCACGCGGCCGACTTCAAGCATCGCGGTGCCGTCACCGACGAGTACATCGACATCTTCAAGAGACTTTGGAGCGGCAAGCCCGTCGCCTACGAGGGGCGCTTCTACAGCTTCGAAGAGGTGGTCTGTCATCCGAAGCCACTTCAGGAGGGCGGGCCACCGATCTGGATCGGCGGGCACTCCGGGCCAGCGTTGCGGCGCGTCGCGCGGATCGGTGATGGATGGCATCCGGTCGGCGCGACGGCCGCCTCGCCGTTGCCGCCCGAGGAGATGCGCCAGAAGCTTGGCGAGATCGAGCGGATGATGACAGCCGCGGGGCGCGATTTCAGCAAGCTCGTGGTCAGCTACAAGGCACCGATCTATGACGGCGGCGTACCGCCGAAGGGCGAGGCGCGGCGGCTGTTCACAGGTGGGGCCGACGCAGCGCTTGACGACATCGCGGCGTTCGAGAAGCTCGGCGTCGATGAACTCGTATTCGATTTCCGCACCCCCGCCCTCGGCGAATGCCTGGAGCGGATGCAGCAGTTCAGCGAGGACATTATCCGCCGCTCGTAAGGCTGCGCATGCCGTCTCACGACTTGCGCCACAGCACGTCGGCTGCGAGACGGCCGGCGCCGGCGGCTTGGGTCAGAAGACGGCGCCAATCCATGCCGCGCCTTGCACTGGCGATCCGACGCAGAAGCTGCGCGCTCTTGGCGGCGGGCAGCGCCTCGGTGAGCTTGGCCCAGACAAGGTCCACATTGTATGCGCCGCGCTCGGGTGACAGGCACACCGGCACGACGCGATCAATCGGGCGGCCTAGATCCTCGGCGGCGGCGTCGATCGCATCGCGGATCGAGCGAGCCTTGGCACCGTCCGGCTCGGCCACGTCGTAGGGCGGGCTCCATTCCTGGAAGGGCCGCAACCGGTCGATGTGCGAAAGAACCACGACGACTGGCGGCGTCGGGCGATCTGGATGGCGTGCAAAATGCTGGCGAATGGCCTCTAGGCCTGCGCGGTCGAGTTCGCGGTCTGGCCGATCGGCGGCGGCGACCCAAAGGATGAGGTCGCAGTCCAGTGCTTTCTCGGTGATCGAGCCGAGGTCCTGGGCGCGCGCGATGCCGGGGCTGTCGACCAGGACCACGGGCGGTAGCCCCCCGCGCTGCACCTCGTAGCCGGCAAACGCGCGCGTCTGCGGCAGCGCGTCGGTGGCGGCTTGCACCTCCTCGGCCAGCGCATTGACGAGGCTCGACTTGCCGCTGCCGGAGCGACCGGCGACCAGGAGGCGCAACGGGGCATTGCTGTCCACGGTAGCCGCCGGAGCAGCAATCTCGGTCTCTGCCGCCGGCACGGCGAGACGACCGCTGTAGAGGTCGATTGCCGCGCGGCCCACTTCGCGCACGTAGGCTGCTGCAAGGCGCTTCGCCAACTCCTCGCGCAAGCCCTCGTACATGGTCTTGCTCAGGCGCTCGCGAATCTCCTGGGTGGCGGCGGCTATGGGATTCATGAGGCGGATGATGCGCCAGACGTCGTAAGCCTTGTTGGCGACATCAATCAGGCCGCGCCACTCGTAGAGGCGCATGACCTGGCCGACGGTCAGGCGATCGCCCAGCGGCACGTTATCGACGACGATCGGGCGCAGGCGCTGGCTGACGCGCTCGACGAGCGTCAGCGCTTCGGGGACGGTGAAGGTCCAGACGGGATCGTCAACGCCGGGATGCATGTGTCGCGCGACAGCCTCGACTGTCTCGATGCCGAGGTTGGCGAGGGATTCCCGATCCGTGATCCGCGCGGGATCGACCTCGCGCGCCAACCGCTCCACCGTCTCCCGGGCGGCAAATTCGCGAGGGGATCCCGCCAAGGCCTCGGCGTCCGTGTGGGTTTTGTCTCCGAGGGCGATCTCCACGCGGAACCGGCTCACCAGCCACGTGCGGAGACCGAACGCCGCGAGCGAGATGGCGAGCGCAGCGCCAAACCAGTGGAGCACATAGCCGTGCTGCCAGAGCCAGAGCCACCCAAATGGCACCAGAACGAGCAACGGCAGACCTGCCCCGGCCACCAGCGCGGCAAGGCCGATATACGACTTGATGCTATCGCGCCCCATTGGCTCCCGCCCCGTCAGCATCGGCGGTTGTCTTGCCGGCGTCGAGTCCACGCTCGCGGGCCAGGCCGAACGCTTTCTGGAGGGCCTCGCGATAGGCGCGGGCCACGGCCTCCGGATCCGCCTCGCCACGCTCACGGCGGGCGAGGAAGACGAGAGCCGCCTTGCCGAGAGCGTACGTGGTGGCAAAGCTCGTCGCGGCGGCGGCCGCAGAGCCGACTGTCTGGCCGTAAATGGGTACCAGCTTGACGAGTTGGCGGATACCGAAGCCCGCCGCGAGCCGGGTCAGTATCGAGACCCCCAGGCAGCCACCGAACTCGGCAAGCGCGCGGCGGTCCCAGGCGATCCCCTGTTGCGCGGCAAGTGCATGGAGGAGACGGGCCTGCACGCCCGGCACGGCGATGGCGCCAGCGATCGGCACCACGTCGGCGGCGGCAGCCGCCGCTGCATGGCCCAGGATCAGCGGATTGGCACGGCGAGACGTGCGCCCGCGTACCGTGAAGCGAATCTCGTCGATCATCGCGCCGATACTGCGCGGTGCCGCGTCGACGATGGCACGCAGCAACGCGTCAAGGCCGTAGAGACGTGGCTCGAAGCCATCGTCGACGCGGGGGAAGTCGATCGGCACGAAAACGAGCGGCCCCTTCCCGCCGATCCTGGCGAAAGCGGCTCGCTGGTAAGCGAGGCTGCGGGCGAGCGCCTCGGGAACGTCGCTCGACGCGCCGTCCTGCGCCGCGAACGGATATGGCTGCAGGTGTACAAAGCCCGTCGGATACGCATCGTGCAGGCATGTCTGGGCCACGACGACCGGCCAGTCCGGATGCCGGCGCCGCACGGCAGCGATCGCCTCGATGACGCTGTCCTGCTGGTGGTCCATGGCCCGCACAACGGCGAGAACCAGATGGGCCTTCGCCTCCGAGACAGCCAGATCCTCTCGCGGATCGTAGCCGACCTCGCCGAGCCCACGGGTGTCGAGAAAACGGACAACCGGCGCCTCCGGCGGAAAATCGAACACCCGCGCTGTCTTGGTGCACGGGCGGAACCCCGAGCCGATCTCGGCCTCGGTAGCGCCCGTGATCGCCTGCACGATCGAGCTCTTCCCGGATTGCACCTTGCCGACCAACCAGATCACCGGCGCCTCGGCTGCCGCTGTTTCCGCCACGGCGCCTGGGGCGGCTTCACTCTCGCGGGTTTCGACGACGCGCGCCCATGCCTCGGCCAAACGGGCCGGGAAGGCGCGGGGATCAAAGATCGAGCTCAGGGCCATTGCACAGTGTCCGGATCTACAGGGACGACGGTGCCGCACTGGCCCGCCTCGACCCGTTCAACGCAACGGATCGTGCTTTCGCTCCCGGAATATGGGGCACCGGCGCCCAAGGCACAAACGCCAGCCTCGCACATCGCGTTTCAGAGGTGACACGAGAACATTGATTGAACATTCCGCCGAATCAGGTCATGTTCTTCCTATGTTCCCACCGACCCGCTGCCATCAGATCGGTGAGAACAACCCTCCCTCTCGCCGCCCACGAGATACCACATGACCCGCACCTTCCTTATCGCCTACGACCTCTCGCCCACCTCCGACGCCCGCGCCCAGATCGCCGAGATGCTGATGGCGATCGGCGAAGCCTGGGCGCGCCCACTGGATACGGTGTGGATGCTCCGCACCACTCTAACGGCGGAAGCGGTCGAGGCGCGTCTGGCGCCGATGCTTGGCTCCGATGAAGGCCTGATGGTGCAGGAGGCGAGGGGCGAGGCCGCGTTCGCCAATACCGGCCTCAGGTGGTTCCGCCCGCGGCGACAATCAGCGCTAGCGGCGCTGGAGACGGCAGCTGTGCTCGCCTTCCGCGACAACCGACAGGAGGCCGCAATCGCACTCGACCAAGCAGCGTAAGTAGCGTTTGCGTTTCTCTTCTCTCTTCGCCCCGTCAGATCTCTCTTCGCCCCGCCAGAGCCCGGCCGCCCCACGGCCGGGCTCTGGTGCGTTCAGTTAAGCTTGATGGAGCCGAATAGCCGAATTGTGCGGCCCGGCTGCAGCACCTCGTCCTTCTTGAACGAGACATGGTTCCGGACATCGTCGTCGAGCAGGTTCTCGCCTCGAAGCCCGATCGTCATCTGCGAGGCGATATCGTCCTCGCGACCAGCCTTGAAGGTATAGGCCAGCTCTGCGTTGAGCAGCGTGTAGCCGTTGGTCGGCGTATCACGTACGTCGAGCAGCGAAACTTCGTCCTGGCGGAACGCATGCAACGTGAAGACGCGGGCGAGCCAGGCAGGATCGCGGTAGTAAAGGCCGGCGCCTACGCGATGCGGCGGGATCCGCGGCACGTTATCGCCACCTTCGAAGCTGGCACGAACGAAGTCGTACTGGCCTGAAACGCCCCAGATGCCGCGGCCGAGGCGCGCGATGTCCAGTTCAGCCCCCAGCTCGGCGCCAGTGAACTTGGCATCGCGCTGTGCGAAAACGAGTTCGTCCAGTTCCTCGCCGGCGCCGCAAGTATCGAGCGTGTCGTCGCACTGGCGGCCGGTGAAGCTCTTGAAGATAAAGCCATCGTAGACCGTGTGGAACACGCTCGCGTCGAAGCGGAAGTGGCCCTTCGAGCGCTTGAAGCCGAGTTCGGCAGTGCTGGCCTTCTCGACGGCCAGATTGGGATTGCCGATCTCGAAGGTGCCGGTCGCTTCATGGACACCCTTCGAGAACAGCTCGCCAATATCCGGTGCCCGCTCGGTATGCTGAGCGTTGAGACGCGCGACGATGCCGAGCGGTAGCTCATATAAGAGCCCAACGCTGCCACTGAGCGGAGTGTAGCTTCGCTGGAACCGCTCGGCATCGGTAGTCACCAAGGGGTCCTCGATGCTCGTGCCATCGGCCTTGTTGCCTTCGATCCGCCCGGCCGCCTGCAATCTGAGGCGCCGGGTCACCTCGAGTTCCTCGAAGAGGAAGCCGGCAACCATGTTCTGGCGAGCCGCAGGGTCGATCAATCCGTCGACCGGCTCCTCGACGCCGAAGCCGCGCGTACGCTTGCGTCCGATCTGAACGCCCGCTGCACCGCGCAATTCGCCGAGAGCTGTGTGGATGGGGAGATGCTGCGCCTCGGCGCGCGCCTCGTGCTCGCGGTTGGTGAAGCGGGTGCCGATGATGTCGAGCGCCGGACCTTCGTCCTCGTGACCGACCCCTTCTTCCTCCTCATGACCGTGACCGTGGCCCTCGCGCACGACCTCATTGTGGGCATAGCGCGACGAGCCGAGCCAGAGCCTGACGGCCTCGATGCCGAAATCACGGACGCGCCATTCGCCCTTGGCGGTCAGCTTGTCCTGGATCAGATCGATGCGGGGTCTGGCCTCCTCGGCCTCCTCTCCCGGAATGCCATAGAGGCTCTGGTAGCGTGTCCAGGCGACACCAAAGAAGCCGTCTGCCCAGATCCAGGAGCTGCCGAGCGAAAGGCCCTTGGCATCGACGAACGTGTTCGGCTGCACGCCTTGGGGCGTGTCGTAGTCGAATGTGCGGCGACGGAAGGCATCGACGTGGACGGCAACGTTGCCGGCGCCGGCGGTAACCTGAAACGCGCCGTCCCTGCCCTTGTCGACGGAGTTGAGGCCGCCCTTCAGTTCGGCCGTGAAACCGCGTGGCGGAATGAACATCGGGATACGATTGTTCTCGACGGAGACGACGCCGCCGATGGCCTGGGAGCCATATCGCAACGTCGCAGGTCCCCGCACGACCTCGACTCTCTCCGCCGCAAACGGATCAATCGGCACGGCGTGATCCTCGGACAATGCCGCGACGTCGTGACTGCCGATCCCGTTCTCCTGCACGCGCACGCGATAGGTATCGAGCCCCCGGATGACTGGTCGGTTGGAGCCGGGCGCGAACGTCGAGCCGACGATGCCGGGTTTCTGAGACAGGGAGTCGGCGACGGTCGGGCCGGGGTTAGCCAGCAACTCCCGATCTGTCACAATGGTCACCGGCACAAAAGCATCGTCGACGACAAGGAGTGTACCGGGTGGTGGCAGCGGTTGAGCAGCCGGCACCGACGCCGCCGCCGCCGAACCACCAGTGGCCTGCCCCTGAGATACAACAGGCGGCGGACTGGAAGGCTGGCGAACAACCGGGCTCGGCGTCGAGACGACGATACCCGGCAGCTGCGTTTGCGCACGTGCTGCGCTCGCCCCGATACAGACTAGGCCCGCCGCGAGTACGACCCCGGCTGTTCCTTGAGTTTTTCTGGTCATACGGCCGAAGCCCCCTTGGCCACAACAAATGTTATACTATAACACTGGCCGCGAACCGGTGACTCGGCAAGCCGATCATGCTCGGGTGATCGACAAGCCGGCCGAAGCGTGTTTTGTGAGCAACACTATAACGTACCTGTTTTGGTGAACCCGCCGATCCCGCACCCAGTGCGGGCGCGATGCTCCATCATGCCCCCCTCGATCGCGATGTTTTCGCTGGCACAAAGAGCCGCCTAACTGGGCTACCTGCACTGCTCGCGGCGTCCGCGCTGCACGGACTGGTTCTGGTCGCCGCGCTGGCTGTTGGCAGCGATCCCATAGGAGCCGGCGGGACCGACCTCGACGCCCTCAGCGTCGAGGTGGCTCTCGTGTCCGCCTCTGCGCTCGAAAGCCGGGCGTCCCTTGCTGTTGAGGCTGTCGCGAGCGCTGCGGCGATCGAGCAGACGGAAGGCGCCATCCAGTCCGCACCGGCCATCGATGCGCCCTCCACGCCTGACTTTGCTGAGAAGGCCGAGCCAGAGCTGCAGCACCGAAACGAGACACCACAAGCCAAGCCCGCGAAAGATCCGGCGTCCGACCCACCGGCCGATCCACTGCCAACACTGGCCCTCACGATCCCAGGCCCCACACCCACCGAGGTAGAGGCCGTGGCATTGCCCGTTCGCGAGCCGGAGCCCAAGCCGGTGCAGCCCAAGCTGGTGGAGCGCCTTCCCCCGCCGAACAGCACGGCCTCATTGGCGGCGCCGACCGGAGGCGCGACCTCTCATGCCACGGACGGCGTCAACCGGCGTGCACAGGCGGCGGCGGCCGTGAGTGCGGGAAGCGTTCGTACGTTCACGAAAGGCGTCGTCGACGCGCTCGGGAAGACGCGCCCGAAGGGCTTACGGCACAGGGCGCGGGGGACGGCCAGTGTGGCCTTCGCGATTGCAGAAGGCGGCGGGCTCGAGTTCGTGCGGGTCGCCAAGTCGAGTGGCCACGATGCACTGGACGACGCCGCAATCAGCGCCGTCAGAAACGCCGCATTCCCTGTGCCGCCATACGGAATGACGCTCGCCCAGCGAACCTACCAGATACCGTACCATTTCCGCTGAGCGCACATGGCGCGATCAGGGTTTCCAGGACAGGAAATTACCGATCAGGCCGAGGCCGAGGTGCTGGCTCTTCTCAGGGTGGAACTGGGTTCCCGCGATATTGTCCTTCGCCACCATCGCGGTCACTGCGCCGCCGTACTCGGTCTCCGCCACGACGACATCGCGGCTCGCCGGCACGAGATGGTACGAGTGCACGAAATAGGCGTGAAGGCCGTCGGGTCCAGTCGGCAGTCCGGCGAGGAGGGGATGCTGGCGCACGACAGTCAACGTGTTCCAGCCCATGTGGGGAATCTTGAGCGCGGCATCTCGCGGCTCCAGGACGCGCACCTCGCCTTCGATCCAGCCAAGCCCTTCGGTCACGACGTGCTCGAGGCCGCGCGTCGCGAGAAGTTGCTGGCCAACGCAAATGCCGAGGAAAGGGCGCCCCTTCTTGCGGACGGCCGTGTCCAGAGCCTCCCGCATGCCCGTCACCGCGTCGAGGCCACGCTTGCAATCCGCGAACGCGCCGACACCGGGCAAAACCACGCGGTCGGCTGCGAGCACAGCTTCGGGGCTCGACGAGACCTCGATCACGGCGCCGCTCCCGCCTTCGCGCGCGGCTCGCTCGAATGCCTTTGCGGCCGAATGCAGATTTCCCGATCCGTAGTCGATGATGATCACACGCTGCATCGGCTCACGTCCTGCCCGGCCTCAATGCCATGATGCTTAAGCGCCCTCCTGTCCCGCGCCCCATGACACCGGGGGGCGGGGGTGGTGATGGCCGCGCGACCGCAAAGGGCCGCTCCTGCAGCCATGCCTCGACGAACCGGCGCTCGCACGCATCGCTATTGCGGCCACTAACGCTACCGACGAGATCGTATCCTCGGCGGCCGAGGGTCCACCGACGGATCGTATCGTTCTCGAACCCGACGAGGAGGTGGACCGCGATCATGATCCAGCTTGCCGTCTGCTGGCCGAGGCCGACAACCCAAACGATCAACTCGATACCGATCAAGGCCGCCAGATATACGAGCAACGCGAGCCACAGACGATTGGCGATCATCCAGAAGGGCGTGAGCGCAGCGGCAGCCAGCGAGAAGCCGTCGCGAACGAAGACCAGAGCCTCACCGCGCTCGAGGCGGTCGAGTGGGCCATCGCGGGGCTCGTGAACGGTATAGGTGTGCATGCTTCACTGTTCCCGACAGGTCGCGCGACCTTGCCTCAGCATCCAACTCACCTCGTCAGCGGTCAGCCGCTCAAGCTGCCCTTGGTCGATGGCACACGGCCGGCCTGACGCGGGTCGGGCGCGACCGCTGCCCTGAGCGCACGCGCCAACCCCTTGTAGCACGTCTCGGCAATGTGATGATTGTTCTCGCCGTAGACGTTCTCGATGTGAAGCGTAACTCCGGAGTTCTGGGCGAAGGCCTGGAACCATTCGCGGAAAAGCTCGGTATCCATCTCACCGAGCTTCGGTCGCGTGAATTCGACCCGCCATACCAGATAAGGCCGCCCCGAGACATCGATCGCGACACGGGTCAAAGCCTCGTCCATGGGCAGATCCACGGATGCGTAGCGGGTGATGCCGGCTTTGTCGCCCAGCGCCTTGGCCACGGCTTGGCCCAGCGCGATGCCGCAATCCTCCACAGTGTGGTGGAAGTCGATATGGAGATCGCCCTTCGCCTCGAGATCGATGTCGATCAGTCCATGCCGGGCCAGCTGCTCGAGCATATGGTCGAGGAAGCCTACGCCGGTCGCAATGCGGAAGGCACCAGTGCCGTCGAGATTGACGGTGGCCTTGATAGCGGTCTCTTTGGTCGTGCGCTCGATGGTGGCGGTTCGGGTCACGGGGATCACCGGTTTGTTCGCCGCTACGGCCCCAGGCCGCAGTCGTGCCAGACGATTGAACTCATGCTATGGGGCGTCAATGACACGAGCAGAAGCCCTTGCCAAGGTTAACACCAGCTTACCCAGGTGGGAGTGCCCGAGATGACCGCAAGCGCCGATCATGCCTCAACCACGTGGCACGGCACGACCATTCTCACCGTGCGCAAGGGCGGGCGCGTCGTGATCGCGGGCGACGGTCAGGTCTCGCTCGGGGCGACCGTGATCAAGTCCAACGCGCGCAAGGTGCGAACGCTCGGCAAGGGCGACGTCATTGGCGGGTTCGCCGGATCGACGGCCGATGCCTTCACGCTTTTCGAGAGGCTCGAGGCCAAGCTCGAGCAGTATCCCGGACAACTCACCAGGGCCTGCGTCGAGCTTGCCAAGGATTGGCGCACCGACCGCTATCTGCGGCGCCTCGAGGCAATGATGCTCGTGGCGGACCGCGAGCGCAGCTTGGTCCTCACCGGAACGGGCGATGTTCTCGAGCCCGAACGCGACATGATGGGCATCGGATCGGGGGGCAACTACGCTCTCGCCGCCGCGCGCGCCCTGATCGACACCGACATGACAGCCGAGGCGATCGCGCGCAAGGCCATGGGGATTGCGGCCGAGATCTGCGTCTACACCAACGGATCGCTCGTCATCGAGAGCCTCGAGTCGGCTCGCTAACCGGCGGCAGAGTGGAAAGACCTCAATGGGATGGATCTATCTCCTGCTCGCCGGCCTCCTCGAGATCGGCTTCACGACCTCGATGCGCTACCTCGGGTGGCCACCGCGGATCTTGCCGCTCGCCGTGTTTGTGATCTTCGCAACGGCCAGCTTCACTTGCTTGATGGTCGCAGTCCGGACGCTTCCCGTCGGTATGGCCTATGCCGTTTGGACCGGCATCGGAGCGGCTGGCACGGTATTGATCGGCATGGCCTGGTATGGCGAGCCGACCAGTACGCTGCGCCTCGTTCTGATTACCGTGCTGATCGGCGCCATCGCGGGCCTCAAGCTCATTGACGGCTGACGAGCCACCTACGCGCCTCAGGCGGCGGGCAGGCTGACGAAACGCGCCCAGAAGTCGTTCAGCGACGAAACCAGCTCCATGAGACCTTTGTGGGAGCCCGGCTTGGATACGTAGGCGGTGACGCCCAGGTCGTAGGTGCGCTGGATGTCGTCTTCCGCGCTCGACGTTGTGAGTACGATCACCGGGATGCGCTTGAAGGTCGAATGGGTCTTCAGATGCATCAAGGCGGTCCGACCATCCATCTTCGGCATATTGAGGTCGAGCAGGATGAGGCCAGGATAGGAACGGCCCTCGTAGGGCGCCTCGCCACGGACATAAGCCAGCAGCTCGACGCCGTTCTCGACGAAAGCGATCGGGTGCGAAAACCGGCTTTCGGCGAACGCATCTCGCATCAGCAGGCGATCGTCGGGGTCATCCTCCGCGATGAGAATGGGGATGGTTCCAGCTGACAACGTCGCCGACTTGGGTCTGAGCACGATGGGGCTCGCCGGGCGAGCCGCCTCCTCGGGCTGCCGGGTCGATGTCGACGATACGGGATCGACCGGTGAAACGATTGGGGGCTCTGCCCGGGTCGACGGAGGGGTCGGCAGACCGCTGCGGCGAAGGGTTGCACGAGCGACGGGCCCGCTCTGGCCGACGACCTGCGCTCTCTTTGGGGCGCAATGACGTGGTGTCTCCAGGAACCCGACGCCGACCTCGTGCGCCTTGCGCCAAACGACGAGACATTGGGCCTCGAGACCGTCGAGTTCGACGATCAATTCGAACGTGTCGGGGACGGCCGCGCCCTGCGCCACTTGCAGGCGGGCTCCCCCCTCTGAAATATCGCGCACGACGCATGGCATCGTGGCGTGTCGCCCGCTGAAGGCGATGAGGCCGCCCTTGAGCATCCGGCTGCGGGCGCCGCCACGCTTGTCAGTGGAACGCTGTTGCATACTGACCAATCCCGTCCGATAGGTACCGTCAGTCTCATCTTACCGACGAATGTCTAACGAACGGCTAGTAGCGCATCTGACGTTTGGGACCTGCTTGCGGCTGGTTGTCACCAAACGTCAGATGCAGAATTTGCTCTGACACTGGCCGCAATGGGAGCCGAATGTCGGAACCGGAACACGAGTGGCACCGCCATTCGGCCGGAGTTGTCGGGCGGCCCACTTCCTGCTCCCAATCGACCTTTCACGGCGAATCCAACGGGCACGACCGGCCTTGCCGGGACTGCGAGATGCAGATACCCAGAAGCAAACCTCGAGAGGTCCCATGGCTGCTATCCAAACCATCGGCGTCGTCGGCGCAGGCGCGTGGGGGACGGCCCTCGCCCAGACTGCACGGCTCGCTGGCCGCGATGTCGCTCTTTGGTCGCGCGAGGCCGAGGTCGCCGACGAGATCAACAGCGCTCACCGCAACTCGATCTTTCTCCCCGGCGTAGCGCTCGACGAGGGCCTCGTCGCCACCAGCGACCTCGCGGAGATCGCCGCTCGAGACGCCATTCTTTTGGTGCCACCGGCCCAGCACGTCCGGGCTACAGCCGAGGCGCTGGCGCCGCTCCTCGTTCCCGGCACACCTGTAGTGGTCTGTGCCAAGGGGCTCGAGCAGGCGACCGGCAAGACCATGGGCGAGGTGCTGAGCGAGGCGCTTCCCACCGCAACCCTCGCGATACTATCCGGCCCGAGCTTTGCCGCTGACGTGGCGCGCGGGCTGCCCGCGGCGTTGACCCTCGCCACCGCCGACGCCGAGCTCGGGCAGCGCCTGGCCGAGGCAATCGGATACCGCAACTTCCGGCTGTATTGGTCCGACGACCTGATCGGCGTGCAACTCGGCGGCTCGATCAAGAACGTTCTGGCGATCGCGGCGGGCATCGTCGACGGGAAAGCACTCGGTGCCAGTGCCCACGCCGCACTCGTTACGCGCGGATTTGCCGAGATGCGCCGCTTGGGTACTGCTCTCGGGGCACGATCTGAGACTTTGGCGGGGCTGTCCGGCCTCGGCGATCTCGTCCTCACCTGTGGCAGCCCGCAATCGCGGAACATGAGTCTGGGGCGGGCGCTGGGGCAGGGCCAGAAGCTCGACGATGTTCTGGGTTCGCGGCGATCGGTCGCCGAAGGTGTGTTCACGGCTGCAGCGGTCGTGCGTGTTGCTGGCGAACGGGCGGTCGAGATGCCGATTGCCGGGGCCGTGCACGCGATCGTCAGCGGCGCGCTCGACGTTGACACGGCGATCGAGACCTTGCTGGCGCGGCCGTTCCGGGCAGAGGATTCCTGACACTTCGACTCAAGCGGGTCCACCCGCCGCTTCGGCGGCCTGACGCATCGGCGGCGACTGCATGGCCTCGATGGCCTGGTCGAGCACCTCGACAGACGCGCGTGTGCCAACGGCGTGCTCCGACAGGAAACGGCGGAACGCACGTGCGCGCGGTTGACCGTGATAGAGGCCGAGGATGTGGCGCGTTACGCTATTGAGGCGGCCTCCAACAGCGAGGTGCTGGGCGACGTAGGGTCGTAGTCGCGTCAACACCTCGTCGCGCGCCGGGGCTTTCGGCGCATCGCCAAAGATCACCTCATCGACCTGTGACAGCACCCAGGGCGTCTGATAGGCAGCCCGCCCCAGCATGACGCCGTCGACGTGGGCCAGCTGCGCGAGCGCTTCGTCCAAAGTCGTGATGCCGCCATTGATGACGATCGTCAGATCGGGGTGTGTCGCCTTGAGGCGCCAGACGCGCGGGTAGTCGAGCGGTGGGATCTCGCGGTTCTCCTTCGGCGACAGCCCCTGCAGCCACGCCTTGCGAGCATGCACGATGAATGTGGCGCAGCCGGCATGTTTGACCGTTCGTACGAACCTCTCGAAATCCACCTCGCTATCCTGGTCGTCGATGCCGATGCGGCACTTGACCGTCACGGGAATGCGAACGGCGCCGATCATGGCCGCGACGCATCGCGCCACCAGATCGGGATTGGCCATCAGGCAGGCGCCAAAATTGCCACCCTGCACCCGATCGGACGGGCATCCGACGTTTAGGTTGATCTCGTTGTAGCCCCACGCCTCGCCGATGGCGGCCGCCTCGGCCAACTTGGCCGGGTCCGAACCGCCGAGTTGCAGCACCACGGGGTGCTCGTCGGACGAAAACCCAAGCAACTGATCCCGCTTGCCATGCAGAACAGCGTCCGCCGTGACCATCTCCGTATAGAGCAACGCCCGGCGCGTCATGAGGCGGTGAAACACCCGGCAATGCCGATCCGTCCAATCCATCATGGGCGCAATGCAGAACTTATGCATTTGATTTTGCATCGTTTTTAAAGTAGCTTCCGGGGTCTAAAGCGCGAACGTGCACACATATGCACACAGCTGTGCACACCATTTCGCACCATTTCGCAGCCTCCGTGTGCACGAATTGTGCACAAGGGGACGCCGTGCACACCGCGCACAGTGACATTCGGGCCTTCGTGCACACTGCAGGGAAGCAACAGGTCATGGCCACCTTCGATAGACTTCCTTCGGGGAAATGGCGCGCCCAGATCCGACGCAAGGGATCATTCCTGTCACGATCGTTTCGCATCAAGAGCGAGGCGGAGCAATGGGCGCGCGAGCAGGAGCAGCTGATTGACCGCGGGCTTGCTCCTTCGTCAGCGGCCCCTGAGAGCCGGGAGACGCTCGCCAGCATCATCGACCTTCACTTGGCCGACTTGAAGGAACTGGGAAGAGGCATTGGCCGGAGCAAAGAGCACACTCTCTTCCGCCTGCGTCAAACGATCGGCGCTACTCACCTTCAGCGGCTCACGCGCGACTTCCTCGTCGATTTTGCCAAGCGGCGCGCTAAGGAGGGTG
>LNDR01000392.1 GCA_001464755.1 Rhizobiales bacterium Ga0077524 | reverse complement strand
AAGCCCGACATCTCCGCTCGACCTCGGTACAATGCAGAGCCTGATCGAACAACTCGCCGGCCAACTCGATCCCGCAGCGGGCGGCACGTCCTTCGCTGACCCCCGACCCGATGCGACACCCCAATCGGCGACACCTCCGAGCCTGCCGCAGCGCGCGTCTCCCGACATGGTGCGCGCAACGCAAGCCAGTCAGGCCATAGAGCGTGGAGAGCCCGCCCCGTTCGCCCATCTCGCGCTCATCGCGGAGGCGGTTGAGGCGAGCCGCATGGACGTACTGCTCGACCCGATCCTCGGTCTCGCCGATCGCCGGGCCCGCCACTTCGAGCTTTCCGTGCGCCTGATTACTGAAGACGGTGATGACATCGACCCTGCTCGGCCGCATCGACGCCGCCAAGCTGGCGAGTGCGGCCAGCGTGTTGCAACGCCTGAGAGCGCGCGGCTCCGCGGCGTCGCTGTTCTCGACCGTGGCCGGCGAATCTCTGTCTGACGACAACTTCGCCGGTGCGTTCGCCGACATTCTCGCTGCCGAGGAAGGTCAGGCTACGCGCCTCGTCCTGACGTTCGCTCAGGCCGAGGCCCGCAACTTCACCGACGCCCACTGGCGGGCGATCTCCGATATGGGCCGGATCGGCCTCAAGTTCGCGCTGACCGACGTCACCGACCTGGATATGGACTTCGAGGTGCTCGGACGGCACGGGTTCGACTTCATCAAGCTCGATGCGTCGGTGTTTCTGGAAGGCCTGCCCACTCCCTCGGGCCACATACCCGCTGCAGACATCTGTCGCCATCTCGCCGAGCTGGGTCTTGCTCTTATCGTCGGAGGGATCGTCGCCGAGAAGGATCTCGCTCGCGTCCTCGGCTTCGGCGCCCTTTTGGGACAGGGCACGCTCTTTGGCGGACCGCGATCGGTCGAACTGGAGCGTGAGCGCCGCGCGGCGTGAGCCCATCGGCGCGGGCTGATGGGAGAATGAGGCCATACCTCGTGTCGTAGGCACGACCGGCCCGGCATGCGAGACTGCAGCGAAATGCCGCCCATCCTTCGCACGACCGGATTGCTCTATGACCGCCAATCGAACCGATATTGCCATCCTCGACTCCGTTGCCGCACTCGCGTCGTCGGCCGATGCCTGGATCTCGGATATCTGGGGCGTCCTGCACAATGGCGTTGCCGCGTTCCCTGACGCGGGCCCAGCTTGCGCGCGTTTCCGTGAGAACGGCGGCACGGTCGTCCTCGTGACCAACGCGCCGCGTCCGGCAGCCGCGGTCGCCCGCATGCTGGATCGCCTTGGCATACCGCCCACCGCCTACGACGCCATCATCACCTCGGGTGACGTCTCGCGCGGCCTGCTCGCCGATTTCGCCGGCCGCCGTGTCTACCATCTCGGTCCCGAGCGTGACGTCGGCATCCTCGACGGCCTCGATGTCGAGATTGGCCCTGCCGAGACGGCGGACGTCGTGCTGTGCACCGGTCTCTTTCACGACGAAACGGAAGAGCCCGAGGATTACCGCCGAAGCCTCGCTGCATTGGCAAGCCGCAGCGTCCCGCTGATTTGCGCCAATCCTGACCTGATCGTGGAGCGCGGCCCGAAGCTCATTCCCTGTGCGGGTGCGCTGGCCGAGATCTACAAGACGCTCGGCGGCCCGGTGCTCTACGCTGGAAAGCCCTTCCCCGCGATCTACGAGCGCGCGTATGCGGCGATCGAGCGGGCGCGCGGCGCGCTACCCACGAAAGATCGCATCCTGGCCATTGGCGATGGCATCCGCACCGACGTCGAGGGGGCCGGCCGCGAGCGATTGCGCTGCCTCTTCATCGCCAGCGCGCTGCACGTCGACGATCGCCGAGCCTTCGATGCGGGGCATGTCGGGGAGTTGTTCGCCGCACATGCGCATCCACCGGCAGCCGCCATGCGCGCGCTGAAGTGGTGAATCGGGGCGCATGCTTGCGGGTTGGTCGGGATGGCGCCGATGGCGCGCACCCGACACGAAGGCAAGCGTGGCCCCGCGCCGCGATCAGTTCGCGAACCGGAAGTGCATGACGTCGCCGTCGGCGACCACGTACTCTTTGCCCTCGAGGCGCATCTTGCCGGCCTCGCGCGCGCCTGCCTCGCCGTTCAGGCGCACGTAGTCCTCGTAGGCGATCGTTTCGGCGCGAATGAAGCCCTTCTCGAAATCAGTGTGGATCACGCCCGCCGCAGCCGGCGCCTTCGTGCCCCTGGTGATCGTCCAGGCCCGCGCCTCCTTCGGCCCGACCGTGAAGTACGTGACCAGCCCCAGCAGCTTGTAGCCCTCGCGGATCAGGCGGTTGAGGCCTGCCTCCTCGAGTCCGAGATCGGCCAGGAACGCCTGCCGCTCCTCCTCGGGCAAGCTGGCGAGTTCGGCCTCGATCTTGGCCGAGATCACGGCGACGCCCGCGCCCTCCGCCTTGGCGCGCTCGAACACCTTGGCCGAAAGCGCATTGCCGTTCGCTGCCGACGCCTCGTCCACGTTGCACACATAGAGCACCGGCTTGGCGGTCAGAAGCTGCAGCGCATCGAACACGGCGCGCTCATCGGGCGCGACGTCGGCCAGCCGGGCCGGTTTGCCCTCGCGAAGAAGCACCAGCGCCTTGTCCATCAGCGCCACCTGCGCCTTTGCGTCCTTGTCGCCGGACTTGGCCTTCTTCTCGATGTTGGTCCGGCGCTTTTCGAGGCTGTCGAGGTCGGCGAGCATCAACTCCGTCTCGACGGTCTCGGCATCGGCCACCGGATCGATCCGGTTCTCGACGTGCGTAATGTCGTCGTCCTCGAAGCAGCGCAGCACGTAGGCGACGGCGTCCACCTCGCGGATATGCCCGAGGAACTGGTTGCCGAGACCTTCGCCCTTGGACGCACCGCGCACGAGGCCCGCGATGTCGACGAAGGTCAGCCGAGTCGGCAGGATCGTCGCCGACTTGCCGATTACGGCCAGCTTATCCAGCCGCTCGTCCGGCACGCCGACCTCGCCGACGTTCGGCTCGATCGTGCAGAAGGGATAATTCGCTGCCTCGGCTGCCGCCGTCTGGGTCAGCGCGTTGAATAGGGTCGATTTGCCAACGTTGGGCAAGCCGACGATGCCGCATTTGAAGCCCATGATCTTGCGAGGCAGTAGGCAATAGGCAGTAGGCAGTAGGGGTGTCGATCGACCCTCCTATTGACGACTGCCTACTCACTATTGCCCTTTCGCCTCCCTTCCATCCATTTCCTGAGATTATCGGCGAGCGCCGACTGTCGCTTTCCGGCCCGCTCACCCGCCGGGTGGCCGCCCGTCTTTCGCGGTTCCGCCGAAGCCTGCTCGGCGGCGTTCTCACCCCGCGACGGCTTCTCGGTCTTGGTATCCGCCTTCGGTGCATCCTGGCCGAGCGCCAGTGCCACGTCGGTCAGGAAGCGCTCGTTGCCGCCCGTGACCAGACGGCCCGCGGCGCTCGCGATCGCATCCAGCAGCGGCTCGAGCCAAACCTGATCGGCCTTGGCGAAATCGTTGAGCACGTAGTTGGCGACGAGATCCTTGTGCCCGGGATGACCGACCCCGATGCGCACGCGCACATAATCGTTGTCGAGGTGCGCCGAGATCGAGCGCAGGCCATTGTGGCCTGCATTGCCGCCACCGGCCTTCACCTTCAGCTTGCCGGGCGCGAGATCGATCTCGTCGTAGAGCACGACGATGTCGCCGATCGGCAGCTTGAGAAAGCGCGCCGCCTCGCCGACGGACCGGCCGCTCTCGTTCATGTAGGTGTCGGGCTTGAGAAGCAGCACCTTCTCGCCCGCAATCGTGGCATCGGCCACGTACCCCTGGAACTTCTTGCGCCAAGGGCCGGCACCGTGCTCGGCCGCGATCCGATCCATGGCCATGAAGCCGACGTTGTGGCGATTGCGCGCGAACTTGGCGCCGGGATTGCCGAGACCGACGAAAAGCTTCATGGCGAGCCCTCATAGGTCCCGGCCGCCGCGCCCGCGCGCGCCGTCAGGCTACTTCTTGGGAGCCGGAGCCTTGGCCGCAGGTGCCTTAGCCGCCGGAGCCTTGGCCGCCGGAGCCGCAGCCTTGGCGTCGCCCGCTGCCGCAGCCGGAGCCGCTCCCGTCTCGCTGGCGGCCTCGTCGGTTTCGCCCTTGGCGGACGAGCCGGCGATGGTGGCGATGGTAAAGTCGCGACCCCGGATCGTAGGCGTTACGCCCTCGGGCAGCGTCACGGCGGAGATGTGAATCGACCGACCGATGTCCAGGCCCTCGAGGTCGATCTCGAACAGCTCGGGAACCTTGTCGGCGGGCGCCCAAACCTCGATCTCACGGCGCACGACGTTCAGAACGCCACCGCGCTTCAGGCCCGGCGACAGCAAGTCGTTGAAGAACCGCACCGGCACGCGCAAGCGGACCTGATTGTCGGCGCCGATGCGCTGGAAATCCACATGCAGCGGCACGTCGCGAACCGGATCGAGCTGGACGTCGCGCGGGATCGCCTTGGTCTTGTGCCCGTCGACCTCGACCTCGAAGACGCTGGCCAGGAAACGGCCGCGCGAGATCGTCTTGCCGAGTTCCTTGGCGTCGAGCGAGACGTAGATGATGCCCGGCACCCGGCCTTCGCGCCTTAAGGCCCGCGCACCGCTCTTGCCGTTCGAGGGGCGCCCCTCGGCCTTGATGACCTGCGTGTCAGCCATGATCTTACGTCTCCAAAAACGACAAGGCCCCCGGCCGCGGTCTTCGCGCGGGGCCTTCGATTCTCGGGCAGGAGCCGGACCTGCTTCGCCCCGCGCGCGCATGCCGAAAGCACACGCACTCAGCCCCACGCCCTGTGTTCATGAGACCGCCCTTATATAGAGACCCGAAGCGCCCGGCAACGGCCTCTTTGCCTTCTCGAGCCGACCCGGACGACACGCCGGACCGCAATCTGCGGTCGCAGCGGCGGCGACCCTCGTTTACGCCTTGTTAACCTGCCGAATCAGGTCGATACGAGGTCGGATCGACCAGCCGAGGCACCCTATCCGTGCTCGAGATCGCCATCATTATCGTCCTGATCGCCGCGACGGTGGCCGCAGCCGCGTTCCTCCTTGCGCCGCGCATCGCCGCGCCCGAGGTCGTCTACGCCGCCGAGCCCGATCGCCCCAAGGCCTTCGGCTACCGCATGGGCTGGATCGCCATCCGCACGCGCGACACCGACGGCGTCGTCGAGCGGCTGGGCCTCGTCGATCCCGTCACCGCCAACTGGAACAACGGCATCGGCACCGTCTATGCCGAGGAGCACGAGGACTCGTCCGTCTTCGTCTCGCCGCCGGTCAACGGCTGGACGTTCATCGTCGGCCTGGCGCTGCCCCAGCCGATCAGCAAGGCCTTCGTCGACAAGACGGTGCCGCTGCTGCTCGATCTCGGCAGCCAGTTCATCGAGGTGCAATACTACCTCGCCTATCCGGCCCTCGATGCCTTCGCCTGGGCCCGCGTCATCGACGGCAAGCTGGTCCGCGCCTACGCCATCAACGACGAGGGCGTGGTTTGGAGCAAGGCCAAGCCGATGAAGGAAGAAAAGACGCTCGGCATCAAGCTCTACGAGGTGCGCGGCGTGAAGCGGAAGAAGGACGACGCCGCGGGCGAGCTGGTCCTCTATCCCACCGAGCAGCACATCATGAAGCTCGCCTCCAAGTGGAGCCTCGACCCGACCGCGATCGAGGACCTCGCCATCGGACCCGCCCACGGCATCCTGGGCCACGCCCCCTCCCGCTGGCGCCCCGAGCGCCTGCGCCGCGCCGGGTGAGGCGCGACGCCCCGACGACCGATTCTCACGGCACGGTCTTGACCAGTCCGTCGGCGAGTTGCGCGCCTTCGGCGAGGAAGAGGCCGATGGCGGCTTGCGCGCTCGGGGTGCAGGCCTGATAGGTGCGCCCGAAGCTGCGGTAGCCATTGTTGAAGCTGCGTGTCAGCATCGCCTTGCGCAACGCCGAGCCGCCGTCTGCCGCCAGGATCTCGCGCATCTGGTCGCGCCATTGCTGGCCGTCGCTCTGGCCACATAGCTCGCGCAGATAATGCACCGCACCGAGGATCTCGGAAAGGCGCACCAGCTTGTCGTCGTAAGGCTTGGTATCGCCCGGTTTAAGCGCTTCGGTCGTGCGCGGAGCACCGAGATCGGACCGGGGAGCTTGAACACCCTGTGCAAATGCAGCCGGCCCGCCTGCCGCTAGAGCAAGCACGGTTGCCGCGATGAACCCGAGCCGGCCGAGAGCCAGCCTTCCGGTTTCCGCCTGATGCTGGTCGCTCAGCAACCGCATGTCCGAACGCTCCTTCGGCGCCTTCAGTCTCACGACAATGCACGGATTCGTGGCCACCGGATGATCGATACGAGCCTCAGCGCGCGCCGTCGAGCAGACGTTGCGCCCGCCGGATGATCGCCTCGGCCCCGTCGGTCAGTGGCACCGAGGACAGCTCATCGAGGGCCACGAACCGCGTCGCCCGGCAGTCGCTCGCCGCCACCGGCTCGCCGCTTCGCCAGATGCCATAATGCACCGCGATGACGTAGTGCCACGATACCTCGCCCCCCGCCGCCTCCCGCCGGATGACCTCGTGCAGATCGACCAGCCCGAGGATCTCAGCGACGACGCCGGTCTCCTCGGCGACCTCACGCCGCGCCGCGTCGGCCGCCCGCTCGCCGGGTTCGACATGCCCACCGGGAAGGCTCCACATGCCCGCGAGCGCACCCTTGCCCCGTTCGCCGAGCAGCACCGCCCCATCCTTGAAGATCGCGGCACTCGCCCCGAGGCGAGGCCAATACGGACGCTGCTCCACGATCACTGCCATTTCGTTCCGCCCCCAACGACCGCATTGCCGGCCGGCCAGCCGCGCGTCATCTGTCGCGAGCCTGCGCCCGATCGTCAACCCGGCTCACACGATCTATGATGGTGCGCCAAGGAGGAGCGATAGGTTGCATGTGCTCGCGCTATAATCTGACATCGCCGGCAGAGGCCGTGCGTGCATATTTCGGGCTCGCCGAAAGCGATACGTTCCCACCCCGCTACAATATTGCGCCGACCCAGCCCGTGGCGATCGTGCGCCGATCGCCGGTGCAAACGCGCGAGCTGCGGCTCGTCCGGTGGGGACTGATCCCCGGTTGGGTAAAGGACCCGCGCGATTTCGGCCTGATCGTCAACGCCCGCGTCGAGACGGTGACAGACAAACCCTCGTTCCGTGGCGCGCTACGGCATCGCCGCTGCCTCGTCCCGGCGAACGGCTTCTACGAATGGACCGGCCCAACCCGCGCCCGCGTGCCGTTCCTGTTCCGACCCCAGGCGGGAGGCCTGATGGCCTTGGGCGCGGTGGCCGACCATTGGCTCGGCGCCGATGGCAGCGAACTCGAGACCATGGCGATCCTGACCGTTTCGGCCGATGCCACCGTGGCCCCGTTCCATGATCGCATGCCCCTGATCCTTCACGCCGAGATGTTCGAACGCTGGCTGGACTGCCGATCGGGGGAGACCGGCTCGATCGCCGATCTGCTCACGCCTGCGACAGGTGCAGCCCTCGAGTGCGTCGAGGTGAACCCCGAGCTGAATCGTGCCGGGCGCGAAGGCCCCGATCTGCTCGTACCGCCCCGGCCTCGGCTGATCTGAGCCGGCCAACACCGCGATGCGAAAGGCGCAACCCTTTGTCACAGCGAGGCTCTAGCGTCGTGGGGTCTCGAAAAGGTCTTAAGAAGCGGCTATTGTGCCACAGCTCTTGTCGAAAATGGCCGTCCCACAACGGCAGCGTCATTAGCCTTAACGCGACGGGAACTGAGACACGACGACGGTAGCCGGCGATCTGTTCCGGCTGCTGACGGAAGAAAATGAGGCGGGCTGGGGAATCGGGACGGGTGCGTGGGCCGCGGGCAAGGTCGGCGCGACCGAGGGATTTTCAACGCACCGGCCAAGACCGGCGCGCCGAGGAGTCGACGACGATGCAGTACAAGGGTGAGGATCTGGATCTGCGCGTGCCCCATGGCCGGGCCCCGCGCGAGATCTATACGTCCGACTATGAGCCAGGCGCCTCCAATGGGCGCTGGTCCCGTAGTCCATCGTTCACGGCCGGCAACGGTGAGCCGCTCTGGGTCGACGAGGTGCTTCTGGCCTGCTGCAACTACGCCTTCGACGTGGCGCAGGCCAATGGCGCTGCCGAGGTCGATCTCGAGCATCTCGTCAATGCGCTGACCCGCGTCGACGCTGCCGCCCGCACCCTGGAGAGCCGTGGCGTCCGTGAAGGCCATCTCCGCCGCGAGAGCGCCGCGCTGATCGCCAGCGAGATCCCCGCCGCCAATGCCGGCGACGCCATGGCACCCCGCCGCTCCGCCGATCTCGAGGATGTGCTGCGTCGTGCGTCCGAGGTTGCCCACCGACGCGGCTCTCCAGCCGGTGTCGATGACGTGCTGTGGGTGCTCCTGCACTACAATCGCGATCTACCGGTCGTTCAGTTGCTGCGCCGCCTCACGCCCGAATGGCAGCGCTCCGATTGGGCGCGCATTCGCGAACCTCAGATGCCGGAGCCGGCATCCAGGCCAGTCGCCGTTCAACTCGTCGCCAATGAAGGCATTCACGCGCGAATGGTGAGCATGGAGGATAGCCTCCGCCTCATGCAGTCCGAGTTCGCCGCCGAGCGCAAACTGCTCATGGATCTCGTCCGTGACATCCAGCGCGACGTGGTTGCCCAGCGCGGTGACGGGGCCGCCTTCCGTGGCGATCTCGGCCAGCGCCTCGAAGGCCTCGAGCGGGCCGTCGCGCTGCGCTCCGACAACGGGCGCTCGCAGGCGCTGTTGGCCGAGCGCATCTCCCACCTCGAGCAAGCCGTGCAGGGCGGCATCGGTGAGGCGTTGCGTGGCACGCGGGACATCGGACAGCGGCTCGGTGCGCTCGAAGGCTCGCTGTCCGACGTCAAGACGATGCCCGGCACGGGCCCACTGATCGATCGCATGGCGACGCTGGAGAAGGCCGTCCACGGCGGCCTCGGCGAAGGCGCCCGAAATTGGGCGCATCTCGGCCAGCGCTTGGCGCAAATCGAGGCTACCATCGGCGAACGGCGCGAAGCGGTTACCCTCGAGCCCGTCACGGAGCGCATCGCTGGCCTCGAGCGGGCCGTGCAGGCAAGCCTCGCCGAAGGTGCCCGAGCGTTCGGCCAGATCGGCCAGCGTCTGTCTGCCTTCGAGGTCTCGATCGCCGAAACCGGAACCCTGCAAATCGTCGAGACGCTGCAACCGCGCCTCGCCGCGATCGAGCGGCGCCTGGAAGAAGCCGGCAAGGACAGCCAGCGCCGCCAAGGCGAGGTCGCCACGCAGCTTCAGGAGGTCGGCAAGCTCGTCGAGACAAGCCGCAGCGAGGCCGCGAGAGTACGCGGCGATATGGCCGACCGTCTCTCCTCGATCGAGACCTATCTGGCCGAGGCGCCAATGCCGGCGCAGACCGCCACCAATGAAACGGCCGTTCGCGAGCTCTCCGAGCGCCTGGGAGGTCTCGAGCGGGCCGTCCGCGCCGGCTTCGGCGACGCTGCCGCGACGACCGGCCAGATTGCAGAGCGCCTGATTACGGTGGAACGCGCCGTCCAGGAGCGCCCCGGCGAGGACGGCAATGGAACCCTCCTGATCATCGACGATCGCCTGTCGTCACTCGACCGCATGCTGGAATCGCGCGGTCAGCAGACGCTTTCGGCAACGACCGAGATCGTCGAGCGCTTGCGTGCACTCGAGCAGCGCCCCTTGCCCGAATCCCAGCTATCCGTCGACACCACGGCGCTGGTCGCCCCGATTGAGCAGCGCCTCGTCTCGCTCGAGGGCTCGGGTTTGACCCACGTCGAGGCTGTGCAGACGAGCATCGCGGCGCTCTCCGCGCGCCTCGAGCAACTCGACGAGCGGATGCGTGCAGAAGCACTCGTCACCGAGGAGGCGCTACGCGGCCGTGATCAGGACTTCGATTTCATCTACAATGAGATCAAGCAAGTCGGCCAGAGCCAAGCCACGCTGAATTCCGCTGTCAGCGACTGGCGCACCGAAAGCCAAGAGCATTTCGGTGCCATCGCGGGCCGCCTCGACAAACTAGGTCAAGCGAATGCCGTAGTCGTTTCTGCAGATCCCGTATCGCTGGACAGGGGGCAGGCAAATCAGTCGTTCGAGCTGCCATCCGCCATCAGGCCGAAAGATGGCTCCGATCTCGTCGTGAACGGCTCCGCGCGCCAGATCGGCGCCGCTCAAGGCAGTATCAGCGCCGACGACTACGCGCTGCCGGCCGAGCCGGGCCGCGGCTTCTGGTACTGGCTCTTTGGCACCTCGAGCGTTGCCACCGCCAACCGCGAGAGCAACCTCAAGGTCGATCGTATGCGGCAGGGTATTCGCGACGCACGCGAGAAGCGCCGCACGCAGGTCTGAAAATGGATGAACTCTGCAGCCGGTCGCCGCCCAGCGCGGCCGGCTGCTGGGCTTGAGCAGTCTCGGTTCAGTCGAACAGGATCACCTGACGCACGACCGCCGCATCGGCAAGGGTGCGATGCGAGCCGACAGCAGGCGGTCGACCGGCAGCTTGCGATCCTTGTAAAGGCCGATATAGCGCGGTACGTCCCGGGCGATGACACAACCGCCCATGTAGCTGCCGAGCACCTGTCGGCCGTCCTGTACCATCTGGTAATGCGGCAAGGTCAACTGCGCCGCCGCTGGCGACAGGCCTGCCGATACCGTCTTTCCCCCGCGCACTGTGATCTTGTAGGCGAGCTCCATTGCCTTGACGGTGCCGGCCATCTCGAACGCCGCGTCGACGCCGCCATCAGTCGCCTTCAGGATGCGCTCGACGCAATCCGGCTCGCGCGCGTTATAGGTCTCCGTGGCGCCGAGCTGCCGTGCCAGCGCCAGCTTGTCGTCGTGCACATCAATCGCGATGATGCGCCCGGCCCCCGCGACGATGGCGCCGAGCAGACACGAGAGCCCGACGCCACCGAGCCCGACCACCGCGACCGCGTCGCCGGGCTTGGTCTCGGCCGTGTTCACCACCGCACCGACCCCCGTCACGACCGCGCAACCAAACAGCGCCGCGTCCGCGAAAGGTACGTCCTTTGGTATCCTCTGCACCGAGTTACGCGGCACCACGGCCTGCTCCGCGAAGCACGACAGGCCCGCGTAATGCGCAACCTCCTTGCCGTCGAGCTTCAGGCGCCGGCCACCGGTTGCGAGGTCACCCTTCTGCTTCGCGGCATTGAACGTAGTGCACAAGTTCGGTCGCCCACTCACGCATTGGCGGCATGAGCCGCAGCTCGGCGCAAAAATGAACACGACGTGATCACCGACGGCCAAATCGGTCACTCCCTGGCCCAGCACAGCGATCTCGCCTGCCCCTTCATGCCCGATTACGGTTGGGAGCGGTCGTGGCCGTGCACCCTCGATGGTCGAGAGATCCGAATGACACAGGCCCGCGGCCCGAACCTTGACGAGCACCTCGCCCGCCCGCGGCCCTTCGAGGTCGAGCGTCTCGACCCTGAGCGGGCGGCTCTTGGCATAGGGGCGAGGCAGTCCTTGCTCGTAAAGGACAGCACCTTTGACTTTCATCGCTGGCTCCAGGTGTCTTGCGCGGCTCGGCGACCGGTTCGGCCTGCACTATACCGCTCGCGCGCAAGCCGGCCAGCTTGGCGCGGATATCCTCCTCGAACTTTTGAGTTGCGTCATCACCTCAAACCGGCAACATACCCGCCGCAAACTAAATGATCTTCAAGGACAGGGAGTTGCATCATGATCTTGAAGCAAACCACCGCCGTCTCAACCGCCGCTATCCTCGCCGCCGCAGTCTGCATCGCCTCGGCATCGGCGCGCGACGTCGTCACCCGCGATAACGGCATCACCCGTGTCGACGCACCCACCACCCGCGTCCGCGTCGACGAGCATACTGGCGACACGCGCGTCAAGGTGCGCGCTCCCGCGACCAAGGTCGATGTGGACACCGAG
The DNA here is from genome assembly GCA_001464755.1 of Rhizobiales bacterium Ga0077524. Classification (GTDB taxonomy): domain Bacteria; phylum Pseudomonadota; class Alphaproteobacteria; order Rhizobiales; family Hyphomicrobiaceae. The sequence continues at coordinate 23,259 of LNDR01000392.1, read as the reverse complement.
CGCCGCCACGTGCGCATCCGGGTCCCCTATTACAGCGGCGACATTCGCTGGTGAGCAAAGCCTCGGCAGAAACCGACGCCGACCCAGGCTGGACGCCGAACGATTAAAGTGCGTTTCTCTCGGTCACTCGTCTGATCGTCGATCCGAGAGCTGACGGCGCATGACCACATCGTCCACCGAGCCACAAGAACGCGCGGGGCTGCCGCTGTGGGCCGTAATTGCCGCGGCCGGCCTCATCGTGGGCACCACAGCGGGTCTGCGTCAGGTCGTCGGGCTCTACCTCCCGCCGGTTACAAAGAGCCTCGGTGTCGGCGTCGAGCCTTTCTCGACCTCGATGGCCGTTGCAAACCTCATGTGGGGAGTCGGCGGCGTGGTCGCCGGCGCAGTCGCCGATCGATACGGCGCCGGGCGCGTTACGCTCCTCGGCCTGATCGCGATCATCGTCGGCTACTACATACTGTATACGGCACAGACCGGGCCCGACCTCATGTGGAGCGGCATCTCGCTCGGCGTGGGAGTCGGCGCATGCGGCATCTCGGTCATGGTCGGCGTGGTCGGCCGCGCTGCGCCGCCGGCACGCAGGACGGCCGCCATCGCCGCGCTCGGCATGGCCAGCGGAATCGGCAACTTCGTAGCCTTCCCCTACACCCACCTTCTCATGGAGGCGATGGGCTGGCGAGGCAGCATCCTGGCCGTGATGGCGACGCTAGCGCTGCTGTTGCCCTGCGTCTGGCTGGTCAGCGGCAAGCCACGACCTATGGCGGGCGTCAAGCCGCAAGCCTTCGGGGAGGCCTTTCGCGAGGCTTTTCGCCTACCGAGCTATTGGCTGCTGGTGGTCGGTTATTCCGTCTGCGGCTTCCACGTCGCGTTTTACTCGGTGCACCTGCCGGCCTACATCGCATCGCTCGGCCTGCCGACCTCCGTCGCGGTCTGGGCGCTCACCGCCGTGGGCGTGGCCAACATCATTGGCACCTACATCGCTGGCCAGTCGAGCCGGTACATCGAGAAGCGGTTGGCTCTTACCATCATCTATCTGGCCCGCTGCTTCGTGTTCCTGGGTCTCCTCTATCTGCCACCCGACGGCCCGACGATCGTTGTTCTCTCGTCGATACTGGGTCTCTTCTGGTTGGCAACGATCCCGCTTACGAGTGGCCTCGTCGCGACTTTCTTCGGCACTGCCTGGCTGTCGATGCTGTTCGGTTTTGTCCTGCTCTCGCACCAGGCAGGTTCGTTCGTCGGCGTGTGGCTCGCCGGTGTCCTCTTCGACATGACGAAGTCGTACGATGCGATGTGGTGGATCTCGATCGGCCTCAGCCTCTTCGCGGCTCTTCTGCATTGGCCCATCCGCGAGCGCCCGGTCGCTCGCATCGCGGCCGAAGCGTGAGCCATGGCTCGCCGACGGCGCGCTCTGGCTGGGGCGGGAGGGTTCGAACCTCCGCATGGCGGAATCAAAATCCGCTGCCTTACCACTTGGCTACGCCCCATGAGGCGCGGGACCATAGCCTGCGACCGTCACGGCTGCAACGGGGACGCCTCTGCCATGCGATGCTCCTCGAATCCTTGGCGGCCGCCGCCTCGCCCCCCAGTCCGGTCAGCCAAACACTGTTTCCGATCAACGCACGGCTCCCCTATCTTCGTGCAAGACGTGAGAAAAACCAGCGTTCGCGCTTATCCACAAGCCATCCTCAGAAACGCGCGCGAGCCGAAATACTTTCGTCTTGACATGGGCATTTATGCCTCATCAATATAATTGAGGAATAATTGCCGCAGCCGGGATCCAAGTCCGGGAGGCGGACGTTAGCACCGCAGCCTCAGCGTTATTTACGAAGGCAGCTGCTATGAGCATAGAGCGACTGAATAAAGCTGTGACCGCAGCGGGGTATGCGATGGCAACCCCTGACGATGATGCCGCCGTGGAGGCGCCAGTCGAAGCCAAGTCGGCGTCGACCCCATCCCGCGCAGTCGTGGTGGCGGATCCATTGCCCCGATTAGGAGCGACGGAGGCCGTCAACGGCTTCAGTAGCTGGGTGAAGAACTACTGGGCCGGCTTTGGCTGGCGCCAACCCGCCTGACGCATCATCTGCGACAGAAATGCCCTGCGCTGTCTGACAACGGCAGCGCCGAGCGTACGAGGTGGTGTTGGCTCCATCAACTCAGTTTTTCGATGGCCTTCGCCTGTGACGCGACCCATGCGAGCACGGTGCGGTAGTTGCCTGCGACCCATAAATGGCCCTCGCCAGCGAGTTCGACCAGGTCACAACGCGGCAACCGGTTCGCCAACCGGCGTGCCGCCGACCGCGGAACGTTCTGATCCACCGATCCGAGCCAGATGCGCGCCGGCACTTCGGCTCGAGCGAGATCAATATCCCAAGGCGCACCAAAAAGCGTGAGATCTGTCACCGGGCCGACCACCCCGGGGCGTAAGCCCTCGATGAACGCCTCGCCGAGCCGCGCCGCCACATCGTCTCCACGAAGCACGCGCCGGTCAGCATCTGCGACGCGCAGCATCGCCATCCGCATGCCGACCTCCGGCGCAACGCCGAGCATCGCGCGGAAAGCTCGAAATACGACAGCCACGGTTGCTGGATTTTGCGCCAGCGCCCCAAAGCAAAGACGGTGGAATGGCGTAATCTCGTCATCGGTCTCGCCCGCGATTGGCCCAACCGGCGCGGCAAGAGCGAGAGCGACCACGCGGGCGGGCATTTCGGTCGCCACCGCCGACGCGTAGGGACCACCTCCCGAAACACCCAGCAATGAGAAGCGTTCGAGACGAAGGCGATCCGCGAACTGTCCGAGGTCCCGGGCAAACCTGCTGAGCGACGGTGCCGGGTGCGCCGACGTCGCCCCATACCCCCACCGGTCTGGTGCGATGACACGGATGCCCAGTTCACGCGCCACATGGTGTGCGGCCAGGAATTTCAGGCGCGAGCCTGGCGTGCCGTGAAGCGCGACGAGGGGATGCCCGACATCTGCGCCGAAGGCACGAAACGAGATGTATCGACCCTCGCCGACCTCGACCACGCCATCGCCGACCCCGCCCACTCGGGCCGTCTCAATCCTTGGCCCGGGCATGGCGCGCATCGAAAGACCCTCAGCCGAGGAGCCACGTGAGAAGCAGCAACCCGAGTGCGGCCAGCGTCGCCTGCCGATAGCGCCGGCAGGTCTCGCAGGCCCAGGCGTCGCGGAGCCGCTCTGTGAAGGTCATGGCGTAGTTCTTGCCCCTGCGGTGCGACGTGCCAGTCCCGCGATCAACTCTGCGCTGCGAAAATGGAAACGGGAGGGCGAATCACCCTCCCGCGGAGACAGAGGCCTGCAGGCACTGATCACTACTTCTTCTTGACGCGATAATCGTCGTGGCAGCTCTTGCAGCTCTTGGTGACCTCACCGAAAGCCGCTTTGAACGGCTCGAGGCCCTGATCCGCAGCGACGCTGGCCTTGGCCGCATCGCCAGCCATCTTCTTGCCCTGCGTGTCGAAATCCTGGAAGGTCTCCCAGATCTTGGGAGCGGCCGTCGTCTCGCTTCCGGTCTCGGTGCCCTTCGGGAACTGCTTGGCGAAATCACCCCAGCCGCTGGCGATCGCGTCCATGCTGGCCTTCGCCTTGGCCGCATCGAACGGTATCTCGCCCTTGACCATCTGCGAGCCTGTCTTCGTGGCACCGCCGACGGTTTTCATCAATTCCTTGCGCTTCGCAATCGCATCCTGCGCTATGGCCGCGCCGGACGCGATGACTGCCACGCCTGCCAGTAAAGACAGGCCGGTCAGAATTTTCGATCTCGACATGTAAACTCCCTGCAGTCCGCCTTTTGCCCAGACCTTGCGGACCCGTCCAATCGTTAATTCAGGATCGCGTGCCACTCGATCAAACAATTCGTGATCGATCGTGAATTTCCGAGAGCGGATCGGAATGCCGAACGCCTACCGGAGGTTGCCGCAGAACCGCTGGATTCGCCGGCAGGCCTCCTCGAGGCTCGCGTTGTCGAGCGCATACGACACTCGGAAGAACGGAGACATCGCGAACGCCGCGCCGTGCACCGCCGCGACGCCCTCCTCCTCGAGCAGGGCGGTGACGAAATCCTCATCCGTCACGATCTTCTTGCCGCCCGCGCTGGTCTTTCCGAGCGTGCCCGCGCACGACGGGTAGACGTAGAACGCGCCCTCCGGCTTCGGACACTTGATGCCCTGCGCCTGGTTCAGCATCGACACGACGAGATCACGCCGCTCACTGAACTTCGCGGCGTTGGCCTTGATGAAGTCCTGCGGTCCGTTGAGCGCCTCGACGCCGGCCCACTGCGAGATCGACGACGGATTGGACGTCGACTGGCTCTGCAGCTTGCCCATGGCCTTGATCAGCGGCTCGGGACCGCCCGCATAGCCGATGCGCCAGCCGGTCATGCAGTAGGCCTTCGACAGGCCGTTCACCGTCAGCGTCCGCTCATAGAGCCGCGGCTCGACCTGCGCGATCGTGAAGAACTCGTGCCCATCGAACAGCAGGTGCTCGTACATGTCGTCGGTCAACACCCAGACATGGGAATGCTTGAGCAGCACATCTGTCAGCGCCTTGATCTCGGCCTTCGTATAGGCCGCGCCCGTCGGGTTCGATGGCGCGTTGAACATGAACCACTTCGTCTTCGGCGTGATCGCGCGATCGAGCACCTCGGGCCGCAGCTTGTAGCCGTCCTCCATGCTGCAGTTGGCGAACACAGGCTTGCCGCCAGCGAACAGAACGATATCGGCATAGCTCACCCAGCACGGCGCGGGAATGACCACCTCGTCGCCAGGGTTGATCGTCGCGCAAAGCGCATTGAACAGAACCTGCTTGCCGCCGGAGCCGATGGTGATCTGGCTGCGCTTGTAGTCGAGCCCGTTCTCTCGCTTGAACTTGCCCACCACGGCATCCTTCAGCTCCGGCATGCCGTCGGGATCCGTGTATTTCGTCTTGCCCGTCTGGATCGCCTTGATCGCCGCATCCTTGATGTTCTGCGGCGTATCGAAATCGGGCTCCCCCTGCGACAGGATGATGATGTCGCGCCCCTCAGCGGCAAGCGCGCGCGCTTTCGCCGACACACCCATGGTCGCGGACGGAGTGATCCGGTTCAGGCTGTCGGAGAAAAAGCCCATGGCAGTTTGCCTTTCGGGAGTATCGGGTTGCTCGTTTGTACCTCACGGTCTGCGAGGCGGCGGGACCATAGGCGCAGCGGCGCCCAAGAGCAAGGAAGACGGCTCTGAACCGTGGGGACTTTCCGCGCCTTTTCGGTGCACGCCCACACTCGGCCCGGAACGGCTCCTCTTCCGGACTTGGGGCGCAGCGCCGGCTTCGCTACAGTGCCACCGATATCAAAAAGGAGGATGTCCCGGATGAAACTCAAGCTTCACCACCTCAATCTGTGCACCACCAACGTCGCTGCCATGGACGAGTTCTACACCAAGGTGCTCGACATGCAGTCCGAGCCCTCGCGCAATGCCACACGCGACACCTCGCAGGGGTACTCCGGAAAAGTCGCCTTCGTCACCGATGGCCAGTCCGAAGTGCATCTCGCGGAGCGCGATCTCCAGATCAGCTTCAAGACCGGGCAGGCGATCAACCCTTTGGAAAAGGGACACATCGCCTTCCGCACCGACGACATCGCCGCCTTCAAGAAGCGGCTCGAAGAGAAGAGTATCCCTTACTCTGACTTCGGCGCCTGGGCCATGAAGGGCTGGCAGCAGATCTTCTTCCACGATCCCGACGGCAACGTCGTCGAGGTCCATCAGGTCGACGCTTAGGCCGTGAACCGGCGCCCTGCCGGGCCAACACACGAGGCAGCGCGAGATTGCCCTCGAACACCGCGCCGCTTCCGGCTAAGCAGGCGCCATGAGCACAAGCGCGGAGTTCGAGATCTTCTTGAGTGCGACCCCCGGTCTGGAGGCCGCACTCTGCGCGGAAGCCAAGGCGGGTGGCTTCAAGACCCCGCTGGCCAGACGTCTGGCGTGCCAACCTGGAGATCCGAGGCGCCAGCCGGATCCTCGCCCGGGTCGCCACCTTTCGCGCCGTCCATCTCTCGCAACTCGACAAGCGCGCCCGCAAAGTGCCTTGGGGCAACGTCCTTGCCCGAAGCGTGCCGTTCCGCGTCGAGGCTTCGTGCAAAGCTTCGCGCATCTATCATTCCGGCGCCGCTGCCCAGCGCATCGAGCGCGCCATCAGCGAGGAGCTCGGCGCACCGCTGTCTCCGGAAGCCGAAGTCTGCATCAAAGTCCGCATCGAGAACGACCTGTGCACCGTTGCAGTCGATACGTCCGGCGAGCCCCTGCACAAACGCGGCTTCAAGGAGGCCGTCGCAAAGGCGCCGATGCGCGAGACGATGGCCGCGCTTTTCCTGCGCCAATGCGGCTACGACGGCAGCGAGCCCGTCCTCGACCCGATGTGCGGATCTGGCACGTTCGTAATCGAGGCCGCCGAGATCGCGGCAGGCTTGCAGCCCGGCCGGTCCAGACACTTCGCCTTCGAGCACCTTGCGACCTTCGACCAGACCGCCTGGACCGCGATGCGCGCATCCCAACGCGGCGCCACGCCCACCATCCGATTCTACGGCAGCGATCGGGATGCAGGTGCGATCCGCATGAGCCGCGCCAACGCCGAGCGCGCAGGCGTTACAGCCCTGACCGAGTTCAAGCAGGCCTCGGTTGAAGAATTGACCGCGCCCACCGGTCCGCCCGGCCTCGTCGTCGTCAACCCACCCTATGGCGACCGCATCGGCGACAGGAAAGTCCTGCAATCGCTCTATCGCACGCTCGGCACAACGCTGTCGTCGCGGTTCGCCGGCTGGCGCGTCGGCCTCGTAACCAACGACGCCGCACTCGCCAAGGCCACCGGCCTGCCCTTTTTGGCCCCTTCGCCACCTGTGCTGCACGGCGGGCTGCGCGTCGAGTTGTTCCAGACCGGCGCACTACCCTGAGAGTGGGGCCGCCAGCGAGTCCGGCTCATCCTGCCCGGCCGCGTCCGCCGCCGCCTTCGGTCTCGTCCTCGTCGAATAACGGCAGCTCGGCAATCGAGTTGCGGGCTGGCCCCGTCATGCCGAGATGCCGATAGGCCTTCAGCGTCACGATACGACCGCGCGGTGTCCGGCCGATGAAGCCCTGTTGCAGCAAGTAGGGCTCGACGATCTCCTCGAGCGCATCGCGTGGCTCGGACAGTGCCGCAGCAATTGTCTCGATGCCCACCGGGCCGCCGTCGTAGTTCTTCACGATGCACGCAAGGTAGCGATGATCGAGCGCATCCAGACCCTCGTTGTCGACCTCGAGCATGCGCAGCGCCTTGTCCGCGACGGGCGCATCGATCACGGACGCGCCGCCCACCGACGCGAAGTCGCGCACGCGGCGCAACAGCCGGCCGGCGATGCGAGGAGTGCCCCGCGAGCGGCGTGCGATCTCCATGGCGCCATCCTTCGACATCGGGGCGCCCAGCACGCGGGCCCCGCGCGACACGATCAGCTCCAGCTCGTCATGTGTGTAGAAGTTGAGCCTGATCGGAATCCCGAACCGGTCGCGCAGTGGGTTGGTAAGCAGCCCCGCGCGCGTCGTCGCGCCGACCAGCGTGAACTTTGCGAGATCGATTTTCACCGAACGTGCGGCCGGGCCCTCGCCGATGATCAGGTCGAGCTGGAAATCCTCCATCGCAGGATAAAGGATCTCCTCGACCGCGGGACTGAGCCGGTGAATCTCGTCGATGAAAAGAACGTCACGCTCCTCGAGATTGGTGAGCAGGGCCGCAAGATCGCCGGCTTTGGCGATAACGGGACCAGAGGTCGAGCGGAACCCAACGCCCATCTCCTTCGCCATGATCTGCGCGAGCGTCGTTTTGCCGAGACCTGGTGGCCCCGCGAACAACACGTGATCGAGTGCATCGCCGCGACCTCTTGCGGCCTGTATGAAGATCTTGAGGTTGGCGCGCGCCTGCTCCTGGCCGACGAAATCGTCGAGCCACTGCGGCCGTATTGTGGCCTCGAAGGCGTCAGCCTCGTTGCGCTCTCCCGTGACGAGCCGCTCAGCCGTCATCCCGCGCTGCCTCCGATTCGGCTTCTTCCTCATGTCTGATTGCCGGACGGCGTCGCGCTTGGCAACCCTCGCGCGGTTCGGGCTCGGTCTCGGCATGAACGATGGCCGTGATGTGCGTTCACAGACAGTTCAGGCGCCGGCTCGTAGTTGTGCTAGTAGTCCCGCGCCCGGCGGGCTGGTCGCGGACAACGATCGCCGGTGGCAATCAAGGGGAGTACAGTCATGAAGCTCAAGACACTAGCCCTGGGAGTGACCCTGGCGCTAGCTGCCATCGTGCCCGCACAGGCACAGCGCGGTGGCGGTGGGGGTGGCGGAAACTGGGAGCTGCTCGGTGAGAACCAGGTCAATCTCGGTAACGACCGCGATGTGATCCGTCTCAACCACGACGAGAACTTCTACCGCAACAAGGCCTATCGCAAGCTGCGCTTCGAGGCCGATGGCGGCGAGGTTCGCATGAAATCCGTTCGCCTCGTCTACCTGAATGGTCACGCCGAGGACGTCGACGTCAGCCGCACACTGCGACCTGGCGAGCAGGTCGACCTCGATCTCCACGGTGAGCGCAGCTATCTCCGTCAGATCGAGATGAGCTACAGCGCGAAGCTGGGTCTTTCTCTGGGCGGCGGCGGCCTCCAGCTCAATCAGGCTACGGTCCGCGTCCTCGGCGAGAACGCTCGCGGCGGACCGCCACCGGCTCCGCCCTTTGCCGGACGTCCCGGCGGCGGTCGCGGCTTCGATGAGATCGCACGCGAGCGCTTCAACACGCGTGACGATCGGATCGACATCCGTGTCGGGCGCCGTGAGGGCAGGTTCGGGCAGATCCGATTGAGCAACGTCGGCGACGAGCGCTTCAATCTGGTCGAGGTTGTTGCCGAGTATGGCAACGGAGAGCGCCAGCGCGTGCGGGTCAGCGAGCGTCTCGAGCCCGGCGAGCAAACGAGGCCGATCGACCTCGAGGGCGACCAGCGCTTCCTGCGTAGTGTCAGCATCGTTCTCGACCCGCGCCGCCGCGCCGGCCCCGCCGAGATTGCACTCCTGGGCACCGAGCGGCCGGGACGCGGTGACGCCGACGGCCCACGCGGCCGCGGCGATGGCGATGGCCCACGCCCCGACGCCGGCTATCGCCCGAGCAACGCGGCTTGGAAATTGCTCGGACAGCAGGCCGTGGGCATTCGCGGCGACCGCGACGTCATTCGTGTGGAACAATCGGAGGACTTCTACCGCGATCGCGGCCTCGACAAGCTGCACTTCGTCTCCGAGAACGCCGACGTGCATCTGATGTCGATCCGCGTCATCTATCAGAACGGCTACGGTGAGAACATTCGCGTCGACCGCCTGATCCGCGCCGGTGCCGAGCTTTCCCTGGACCTTCCCGGTCACCGGAGCTACCTCCGGGAGATCGAGGTGACGCAGCGTAAGCTGCCGGGCCAGCACGGTCGCGCCATCGTCAGCATCTACGGTGAGCCGGCTCAGCGCCGCCGCTGATCCGTCAGCCACTGATCGGTCTTAACGTACACGGGCGGGGTGAAAGCTCCGCCCGTTCTCGTTTGCGCCGCCTCGATGCATTCAGATTTCGCGCACTTCGCCTGGCCGCATCGGCCGGAATCGATCGGCGTCGATGCCGGCATTCTTCAACGCGATACCGAGATCCGACGGTGGCTGATCGTGCGATTCGGTTGTGAGCTGGAACGTGCCCCAATGGTGGCCGAGTGCCATCTCGGCTCCGCAGAGCTGGAAGGCCGCCACCGCATCCGCCGGATTCATGTGCTGCCCCTCCATGAACCAGCGCGGCTCATAGGCCCCGATCGGCAGCAGCGCGATCTTGAGTTTGGGATGTAGCCGCGCGATCCGCCGGAAGGTGGCACCGTCCGCAAAGCCGCTGTCACCGACTGCATAGATCTTGCCGGCCCCCGTCTCGATGACGAAGCTCGCCCACAAAGCATGGCTGCGATCGCGGGCTCCGCGCGCCGACCAGTGCTGCGTCGGCTCCGCATGCGCGATGATGCCGCCGCCCAGGTCCGTTGCATGGCCCCAGTCGACCGCTTTCGCCTCCAGCCCCGCAATCTCCCCGCGCAGAATCGCTTCGTTGCCGAGCGGTGTCACAATCAGCGGCCTATGCCGGCGCCAGAGCCGCGCAAGCGTCGCGACGTCCATGTGATCGTAGTGATTGTGCGTGACGATGACCGCGTGAATGGGCGGGAGGTCGTCGAAGGCGATCCCCGGCGGATTGGCGCGCTTGGGGCCGGCGAACGAGAACGGGCTCGCCCGCTCGGCCCACACCGGGTCAATCAGCAGGTTGCGCCCGCCGGCCTGGATGAGCCAGCTTGCATGACCGATGAGCGTCAGCCGGGCGCGGGCGTCGTCGACACGCTCCGGCGGCCGATCGGGCCCAACCGGGCTCGGCACGACCGCCGGCCAACTCGCCCAGGTCTCTCCCGTATAGAGACGCGCCACCTGCCAAAGACCTTTCGGCGAGCGGCCGCTCGGATTGAAGAACCGCTCCCCGTCGAAATGATCCGAGATGGGCCCCGAATAGTAGGCATTCGCCTTGCGCGGCAGCAGCGACGCCACGCCAGCCGCCGCCAGCATGCCAGTCGCCGCAAGGCTACGCTTGAGGAAACGTCGACGTGACGACATTCTCAGTGCTCCGGGCGATCAGGTCTCCGGCCGCGATCCACGAAAGACCGGCGGCCGGTCTCGTGCGTCGTGCACGATCGAAATGCTCCTCGAGCGATACCGCGTCGTGCCATCCGTCTCAATCCAGCAGCCACGGCGCGGCCGCGGCCTGGGCGATCTGGCGCACTTGGCCCAACAATCCGGGAGCGACGGGAATTCCGTCGCGCATGCGTGCCTCGGCAAGTTTCCACTGCGGGTCGCCCGCCACCATGACCGGCTGCGCCGGGTCCATCGGCGTCGTCGCACGGAGTGCGCCGAGGAACGTCGCCACGTCGGACTCGAAATCGCCCGCGCCACGGAAAATGGCTGGATCGATCGCCATGAAGAAATGGCCTATGTCCTGGCCGACCGGCTTCTTGGTGTGCTCGGGATCGGTGATCAGCGTTGCGCCCGAGAGGCACGAGGCGAGGATATTGACCATCACCGAGAGGCCGTAGCCCTTGTAGCTCGAGTTCTCGGGCGAGCCGCCGAGCGAGGTCAGAAATCCGCCCTTCTCCTTCGCCACCAGCGGATCGTTCGATGCCCGGCCTTGCGCGTCCAGAACCCAGCCATCGGGAGTAGGCAAGCCCTCGTTTGCCTTGTTGCGGATCCGGCCGGCCGCGACCGTCGTCGTCGCCATATCGAGCAGGAACGGCACCCCGTCGGCGCTCGGTGCCGCAAACGACCAGGGGTCGGTTCCGAGCCGCGCCTGCTTCCCGAACGTCGGCGCCACCTGGATGCCCGATGCCGATGTGCAGGACATCCCAACCAAACCAGCCTTTGCCGCCATCAGTGTGTAGAAGCCGGCCGCACCGAAATGCGCCGACGTGCGCACGACCGTGGCGGCCATGCCGACCGTCTTGGCCTTGGCGACCGCCGTCGACATGGCAAAATGTGCCGGCACATGACCCAGGCCACCGCCGCCGTCCACCACCGCCGAGACCGGCGTCTCCGAGACGATGCGGGGGCGGGCATCCATGCGCGCACGGCCATTGCGGCGCAGGACATCGTAACCCGGGATCATCGAGATGCCATGGCTGTCGACGCCGTGCAGATCCGACCACGCCAGCACCTCCGCGGTGATCTCGGCGTTATCCTCGGGCATCCCCCAGCCGAGGAGGATCGCTTTCAGCTGTGCACGGTGATTGGCATAGGTGGCGGGCATTGGCGCTCCCGGTAGCTGGCAAATGGGCGGCCAACCTCGACGATCCGCACCGTCGCCGCAAGTGCCAGCGGCGAACGAGGTCGGCTCGGATGGCCCTCACCAACCGCTGCATGCATGGCGAATGTTGCCGGCCTCGACGTGCATGATCATCGACTGGTACAACCCGCTGCCTGCGCGCGGCCGTCGAAACAGGGGCTCACATCCAGGCCACACTGAACGGGCTTTCTGATCCCCAGACCGAGGATCACGTCACGAGGCCATCGATCGGGCGCGCAGCGCGCCCGCCGATAGGCCGAGATGATCCTTGAGAACCCCCTTGAGAACTGACCGCAGGTCGATGGTCGGCCGAAGGTCGCGCCCTTCGTAGAGAGCGCTCTCGGACAGTCCCGGCCAGTCGGCGATGACCCGCCCGCCGTTGACTCGACCACCAAGCAACAGTGCGCACGTTGCGATACCGTGATCGGTGCCGGCTGACCCATTCGGCCTGACGGTTCGGCCGAACTCGGTCACGAGGGCGATGACCGTTTCGGACCACGCCGCGCCGAGCGCAGTATGGAGTGCCCTAATTGCCAGATCGAGACCGCCAAGCCGACGACCGAGCTGACCATCGACGACGCCTGCATGAGCATGCATGTCCCAGCCGTCGAAGCTGAGTGCACCGATGCGCGGACCGTCCGCGGAAGCGAGGAACCGGCCTGCTGTCTCCGCAGCGGCAACAAATCCGGCAAACGGCGCTGCTTGACCAGGGGACGTTGGCGCTTGCCCTGGCATCGGTGCGGCGCTTGTCTCGCTGCGGCCAACGGCACGACTGGAAATCCCTTCGGCGAAGGCCGCTGCGAGTTGAGGGTCTGTCGCAGCATAAAGATCGACGAGGCGTTGTATGGTGGACTCGCGCAAAGGCAGATTGGCCGCCGGCGGTATCCATGAGTAGATCGGCTGCTTCCCTCGGATGACGAGAGGTACGACCGCCGCCAATGCCAGGCCACTACGCCGCGGCAATCCAACGGCCGGCACGACGCCGAGCGATCGATTCAGCCAGCCGTCCTCGATCCGTGCAACCTGGCCCAAGCCACTTTCGAGCACGTCCTGCCCATCGAAATGCGAACGGCCCCGGTAAGGTGTCGCGACGGCTTGGATAGCTATGGCTTCGCGCCGCTTGTAGAGTTCTGCAAGAAAAGGGGCATTGCGGTTGAGCGCGAACAGTCCATCGAGCGACGTTGCCGCGTCGGAGCCCTCGACGGGCAAAGCCAATGCCCCCCGCAATCCGATGTAGTCGGGGTCACCCACGGGCGCGATGTAAGACAGCCCGTCGAGACCGCCCCGCAGAATGATGACGAGGAAGCGTGGATCGCGAGGTGCGGCAACAGCGCGGCTCGGCACGCAACTCCAAAACGCCAGGCTGGCTGCGCCGCCGCCGAGAAAACCCCGCCTCGTTGGCTGGTTGACGAATGGTATCCGGGATTGGCTCGGCACAGGCTCATCTCCGTAAGAACTCCGGCGACATGGCCAGAATCACGAGTCCTTGGATGTGGGCTTCCGCACGCTCGATGTGCGTTCGGGTGGCTGGCGTCAGTTGCGCCCCCAAAAGTTGATCGGCAAGAGACCGAGGATCCGCGGTGCCCGCCACTTTTCGCGCGAAGACTTCTACAATGCGCAAACGCTCGCGCAATGCCGCAGGACCCGCCCAATCCTGATCGCCGTCCGGCCATCCCTTGGGTGAGGTCGGGCTCCATGTTACATGCCCCAGACGGGCCGCAAACTGATGGAGCCTGATGGGTGGCTCGACCTGGGCAAATCCACGCACAAGAGACACCATGTAGTCGTACGGAGGAACAACCTTCTGTTGCGGCGCCGTCCATGCTTCCCGTGCCTCGAGTAGGGCACGCATGACGGTCGCCAAATCTCCGTCCGAGTCGAGAAATGCACGCTCCAGCTTCCCGACAAGGCCATCTGTCGTGGCATCACCAACGAAATGGCGCACGAGCTTGCCGGCAATGTTGCGGGCCGTCGATGGATGCCGGGCCAAGTCCAGGAGGGCTGCCTCACCAGCGGCCCGGCCACTCTGCATATAAGACCTGCCGAGCAAAAGAGCGCCCCCAGGCTCATGCCAGTTGGGTTCGAAACGGAACTTGCCCGGAACCCACTTCGTGCTTGCAGCATTTCCAACCGTCCAGCCGGTGAGCAACACCGCCAGCGCCCGAACGTCCGCCTGTGAGTAGCCTCCGCTCACACCCAGCGTGTGCAGCTCGAGAATCTCCCGGGCCAGGTTCTCGTTCAAGCCGCGCCCACTTTTTCGGCCAAAATCGCTCTTCGGCCCGACGGAGTGCACGTTGTCGAGGTACATCAGCATAGCTGGATGCTGCGCGGCGGCGCGAACGAGGTCGGAAAAGCGACCAAGAACGTTTGGCCGGATCGCCTCGCGCTCAAAACCGCCAACGATCCCCCGAACGATTCCCTTGGACGCCGAAACGGCGAAGTGGTTCGACCAAAAAAGAACGAGACGCTCGATGAACGGTGCGTCAGTTGTGACCGCATGCACAACGCGGGCTTCGACTTCAGCCTTGAACGCCTCGCGCGCCAACCGCGCCGGCGTCGGCAGCGCTGCTTCGGGCTTTAGCAGAGTAGAGCCGCTCGACTTTGCACGAGCGTCGGTGACTGCGGATTTAGTGATCCTGCTTGCTCTCTCAGCCCGATAGATCTCTCCGAGCCGCTCATGCGCGGCAGGCAAGGCCACCCCGATGATCGCCGAGCTGCGAGAGTCGAGCTGACTCGCGACAAAACCATGCGGATCGCTATCGATGCGCGATAACTCGTCTGGCCGCACCCCAAGGCCGAACCGCCGCAGAGCAGTTACAGCATCCTTTGGCGACTTGCTCATTCCGCGTTCTCGTCTGCCAGACAATATCGGTGCGCATCAGGATCAGCACGTGCAGAAGTCGCTCGCTACAGCTATGCCCCAATTGTGGCTCGCTTTTGCCCGTTGCCCGGCGCCATCCTACCCCTTCTTGAACAGGGAAGGATCCAGAGGCCTGATCGCGCCCATCCACATCGCGTGGTCGGTGTGATCTTTCAGATCGTTACCGGTCTCGGGATGAACCAGCACGACCAGGCCATCACGGTTCAGCATCAGCCAGCAAGCCACGTCGGCGAACTTCTCGTGCGGCACGAGAATCTGGCAGCTCCAGTCGGGATGAGGGCCGACGGGCTTCTCGTGCACGCGGCCCATGACGACGCCGAACGTATCACGGCACGTCTCACAAATGCGGCGCGCCTTCTCGAGCGTCGTGGCGTCGAAATAGACATGCGCATGATATTCCTGGACGTTCGCCATCGGTCGGGTCTCCTTCTTTGCCTAGCCGCGAGGCCATAGGCCCTGGTATCTCGGCTGGTCAACGGGTATGCGATCACTTCTGCGAAACTGCAGTCGCGTGGCCAGAGGGCATCTTTCTGTTCGAGCACCGCGACCGACCGCATCGCCGCGAGGTCGTGCTGCACCTGTCGACATGAGCCCGCGCCGCCTTGAAGCCCGCAATAGCCGTTCAGACGGCAAGCCGTTTCTTAATCCTTGTCGGTTACTCTGGCTGTCCTGCCCAAATCGCCTGTCGCTCGTGAGCCATGACGCGAACCCGCCGAAACGTTGCCATCTTCGCCTCCGTGATCCTGGCCATACCTACGGTCAACTTCATGAGCGCGCTCGTGGTCTTCCCATTGGCGGTCTATGCGCTGTTCGCGATCGTCGCCAATTTTGGACCGCTCGCTATGCTGGCCGCAGCCGGACTCGAGCGTATAGGACTGCGAATCGACCAGGCCAAGCTGTTCGACAAGTGGGCGTACTGCGGGATCATCTGGCTTGGTTGCGCATTCGGTCTTTCCCGTTGGGGTGACGCGGCTGGCTCCCTCGGCGGGCGCAACGAACCCTACTTCAAGGTTCTGTTCATGCCCTACATTGCGCTCTATCAGTATCTCATCGGCTGAGCCGAAGCCGTCCTGAGGGCCGGCCATCTCGCAATTGGGTGTCATATGTCGTTCTGGAAGTCGCTCTTCGGCGGGAACAAATTCGATGCGATCAGCCCAGCCAAAGTCGTGCGCGAGGCGCAGCACAGCGGCTTTCGAATCGAGGCGATGCCCTATGCAGAGGCCGGTCAGTTTCAGGTGGCTGGTCTGATCTCCAAGGAGGTCGGCGGCGCACTCAAGCAGCATCGCTTCGTTCGCGCGGATCGGTTCGGCTCGCTGGAGGAGGCAGCTGATTTCGCCATCATGAAGGGACGCCAGATTGTCGACCAGCAGGGCGAGCGGATCTTCGACGAGCGTCAGCCATAAGGCCCTGCCCGCCTGTGAGGGCAGTCTACGGTCCCGTGACCAGGGCTTTCGCCCTGGCCCCGTCATTCAGGTGATCACGCGGACCGGCTGGCCGGCGAGGAAACCCTCGATGCACTCGACCGTCCCGCCGAAGAACAACTTGTACGTCTCGGCCGTCACGTAGCCGAGGTGCGGCGTCAGAAGCGCGCGCGGCTCTTTCCTCAGCGCATCAGCTGCCGGCAAGGGCTCCACGTCGTAGACGTCGAGACCGGCACCAGCGATACGCCCTTCCTTCAAAGCCGCTGCCAGCGCGCCACCGTCGATGATCGGACCGCGCGAGGTGTTGACGATCGAGGCCGTCGGCTTCATCAACCCCAGCTCGCGCGCTCCGACGAGACCACGGCTCCTATCCGACAGGACGAGGTGGACCGAGATGAAGTCGGAGCGGCGGAAGAGCTCGTCCTTCTCGACGCGCGTGGCGCCCTTGGCCGCGGCCTTCTCGTCGGTGAGGTTCTGGCTCCAAGCGATCACTTCCATGCGGAACGCCTTGGCGTACTCCGCAAGTTGCCCGCCGAGCTTGCCAAGACCAAGAACTCCCAGCGTCTTGCCGCGCAGATCCTGGCCGACCGTCGTTTGCCACCGGCCCTCCCGCATGTTGGCGATCTCGATCTGGAAGTTGCGCGCGAGCCCGAGGATCAGCCCCATCGCCAGCTCGGCCGTCGCATGGCTGCCACCATCGGTGCCGCACACCGTGATCCCGCGGTCAGCACAGGCTTTCATGTCGACGGAGGCATTTCGCATTCCAGTTGTCACGAGCAGCTTCAGTGCGGGAAGCCGCTCCAGCAGCGTGCGCCGAAAGGCCGTGCGCTCGCGCATGATAGCGATCACGTCGAAGCCAGCGAGCGCGCGCGCTGCTTCGTCCTCGCCGGCGAACGGCTTGTCGAAGACGACGACGTCGTGCTGCGCGCGCAGACGCGACCAGTCGGCGAAGCTGAACGCCACATTCTGGTAGTCGTCGGTGATGGCGATGCGGGCCATGGGCTCGCCTCCTTTGGTGCTGAAGCTCGGGGGCATGACCGCGGGCGCGGCTCCAGGGGACTTCAACATTTTCCGCGCCCGGCGGCAAACACCGTCCACTCGGGCCCAAGCCATTGCAGTTCGGGGGCAGGTCCCTATCTCACCTTATGTCGCAAAGGAGAACCAGTTGTCCGTCATCGACAAGCAGGCCCGTTGGCAGTCCCCCCGTCGACAGGTCGAGCGTCTCGACATGAACGAGGAAGCCGTTCGCCGGCGAGGACGAAGCAGCGCGCGCGCTCGCTGGCTTCGACGCGCTGTTGGGCCTCGTCCCCGTGGTGGGCGACATCGTCTCGCAGGCGATCTCGAGCTACATCATCTGGGAGGCCCGCCGCCTCGGCGCCTCGCGCCTGACGATGGCGCGCATGATCGGCAACTCACTTGTCGACATGACGATAGGCGCCGTTCCCGTGGTCGGAGATGCGTTCGACGTCGCGTTTCGGGCCAACATGCGCAACCTCGCGCTGCTCAAAGCGGAGATGGAACGCAAGGGAATGGGGCGGAAGACGATCGATCTCTGATCCCGATTGGACAACCGCGTACCTTGGTAACGGGGCCGCGCCCGCTTGCATGTCCGCAAAAGCGGGTGAACAGTGGCAGGTGTCCCTTCGGCAGAGGATCATCCCATGCGTGTCGTCGCCCTCGAAGAGCACTTCACGGTTCCGCATCTCGTCAAGCGCATCGATCCGAAATTGATCGCGGCGCGGGGCTTCCGTCCTCGCAAACTGGCTCCAGGTGCCGCCAACCCGATGGACGTCGCGCCCGAGATCGGTCCCGCCCGTATCGCGGCCATGGACGCGGCGGGGATCACCGTGCAGGTGCTCTCGAACACGGGTCCCGGCCCGGACCTCGTCGCAGGCGCGGACGGAATCGGCATGGCGCGCGAGATGAACGACCATCTCGCGAGCGCAATCGGAAAGCACCCTGACCGGTTTGCCGGTTTCGCCGTCCTGCCGATGCACAGTCCCGAGGCCTGCGCCGACGAGTTGCGGCGCACGGTGCGCAAATTGGGCTTCGTCGGCGCACTGGTCAATGGCACCTGCGATGGCCGCTTCCTGGACGATCCCGGCTACGACTCACTCCTCGCCTCGGCCGTCGAACTCGACGTTCCAATCTACATTCATCCTCATCTCGCGCCCACCGCCGTGCGCGAGGCCTATTTTGGCGGACTGGAGCCCGGCGCCGCGCGTGTGCTCGAAGCTGCCGGCTGGGGCTGGCACCAGGAGACAGGGCTGCATGTGCTGCGCATGGTGCTCGCGGGCACACTCGACAAGCATCCTAAGCTGAAGCTCGTCATCGGGCACATGGGCGAGATGCTGCCGATGATGCTCGCCCGCGCCGATGAGGTGTTCGCGGTGGACGCGACACACCTCTCGCGCAGCATCAGCCGCACCATCCAGGACCAGGTTTGGATCACCACGAGCGGCATCTTCTCGCAGCCCCCTTTGATCGCTGCGTTGATGACGTTCGGAATCGACCGCCTGATGTTCTCGGTCGACTACCCCTATGCCTCGAATGCGAAAGGCCGCGCCTTCCTTGATCAGGCCGCGATGTCGCCGGCCGACAAAGCCAAGCTCGCTCACGCAAACGCAGATTGCCTCCTTAGGCTCGGCGCGGCGTAACCTCGAACGCCCCGACTATGTACGGACTTGTTGACACCCACCGCGACACTTGCAACCGTTTCTCATATTCGGAGCAACGGGAGCGTACGTGATGGCCAATGCAACGGGGTGGGCCGAGGACACGGTCGAGGTGTCCGGGGCCAAAATCTACCTCAGGCGCGCGGGTCAAGGCTCGCCCGTTATCGTGCTGCACCACGATATCGGCACCCTCGACGATCTCGCGTTCTACGAGGAGCTTGCCAAGAGCCACGACGTCATCGTTCCGCATTACCCCGGCTGGGGAAAATCTCCGCGCCTCGAGTGGATGCGCCATCCGCGCGATGTCGCCGTTCTGATGCAGGGCCTCAAGGCCAACCTCGGGCTCGCGCAGGCAGCGCTTGTCGGCCTCGGCTTCGGCGGATGGGTCGCGGCCGAGATGGCGTCGATGGCGCCCCGCGAGGTCTCGAAGCTCGTTCTTGTCGGCGCCATGGGCATCAAGCCACCCGAAGGCGACATCCTCGATCAGGCGATCATCTCCTACATCGATTACCCGCACGCCTTCTTCCACGAGCGCAAGAGCTTCGAGAAGCTCTATGGCAACGTCACCACCGACCAGCTCGAGGCCTGGGACATCGCCCGCGAGATGAGCTTTCGGATCGCCTGGAAGCCCTACATGCACAGCCAGCAGCTCCCGCATCTGCTCGGCGCCGTGACGGCACCGGCCCTGATCGTCTGGGGCGAGGACAACAAGGTCGTTCCGCAGTCGGCGGCCCACGCCTACAAGAAGGCACTCCCGAACGCGCGCCTCGAGATCGTGAAGGGCGCTGGCCATGCGGTCGAGATGGAGAAGCCCGCCGAGCTCACCAAGCTCGTCATCCCGTTCCTTGGCAGCAAGTAATCGCCGCGACCCCTTCAGGGAGACACGCCATGCATCTGATGTATTTCACCGAGCAGCCGATGTCGGCCTACGACGAGAAGGCCGGCCTCGATTATGGCGCGACAGCGCTGACCTTCTCCAACAAGCACTTCGACCCGAAGGAAGGCAGCCGCCTCTATAACGAGTTCCTCGAGCAGTACATCCGCTGCGAGGAGGTCGGCATCGATGGCATCATGCTGAACGAACACCACAATGCGCCGTTCTGCATGCAGGCCAAGACCAACATGTTCGCGGCCATCCTCGCGGCTGTGACCAAGAAAGTGAAGATCGTCATTCTCGGCAATCCGCTGCCGCTTGCCGAGAACCCGATCCGGCTGGCAGAAGAGCTGGCCATGATCGACATGATCTCGAAGGGCCGACTCGTCTCCGGCTTCGTGCGTGGCGGTGGCCAGGAGCAACTCTCGGCAGGCGTCAACCCCGCCTTCAACCGCGAGCGATTCGTCGAGGCGCACGACCTGATCGTGAGGGCCTGGACGCAACCGGGCCCGTTCCGCCATGAGGGCACGCACTACCAGCATCGCGTCGTCAACCCGTGGGCGGTGCCGTTGCAGAAGCCTTATCCGCGCGTCTGGATTCCGGGCGTGATCAGCAAGGAAACCGTGATCTGGACGGCGCAGCAGCGCTATCCCTACATCGCGCTCAACACCTCGATCGAAGATACCAAGAAGATCTGGGCGCTCTACGATCAGACCGCGGCCGAGTGCGGCTACGAGTCGGGCCCTGAGAATCGCGGCTATCTCGCCCGCATCCACGTCGCCGACGACGAAGCAACGGCGGTGAAGAACGCGCGCGAGTTCACCTGGATGCAAGGCGAGTTCACCGGCCTCGCGCATCCCGTATGGGCGAACCCGGCCGGTTATTTCTCACCCACTGGCCGGCGGTCCTTCGTCGAGTTCGCGGTAGGTCGTTCCAAGAACCCGCGCGGCGCCATGACGTTCGAGCAGCAGCTCGAGAGCGGCATGATCATGGCCGGCACGCCGAAGCAGGTGTTGCCGAAGATCAAGCACCTGCTCCAGGAGACGCGGCCCGGCATCATGGCGGTCTGGGCGCAGGACGGGAAGGTCAGCCAAAAGGACAGCCTGCGCTGCATCGAGCTGCTCGGCACCGAGGTTTTCCCGCAGGTGCGCGAGTGGTCGAAGGAACTCGGCCTCAACAGCCCGTTCGAAGCCGATGCCCCGGTGCACCTGAACTATTCGAAGGACTTAAAGAAGAAGCCGGTTGCGGCAGAATAGGCGGCGACATCACGGATCGAGCCAAGCCTTGAGAGCCGGCTCGATCCTTGACATGACAGCAGCCACCTCCACGCGCCGGATGCGCAGTGGGCATCCGAAGGCGCAAGAAGAATGTCCTACGACTTCATCATCGTCGGCGGTGGCTCGGCAGGGTCGGTGCTGGCCAACCGCCTTTCGGCGCGCTCCTCGAACAAGGTGCTCCTCCTCGAGGCTGGCCCCGACACACCGCACGGCAAGGTGCCGGCCGAGATCCTCGACAGCTATCCCGGAACCGCTTACTTCGACCCGCGCTTCCACTGGACCGAGCTGAAAGTCCGGACCGAGGTCGTCAGTCACAACAACCCGGAAGAGGCCAAGCCGCCCTTACGCAAATACGAGCAGGCGCGCGTGCTCGGTGGCGGCTCCTCGATCAACGGGCAGCTCGCCAATCGAGGAGCACCCACCGACTTCTCCATCTGGGAGGAGCGCGGCGCGAAAGGCTGGGGCTGGAACCACGTGCTCCCCTATTTCAAGAAGGTCGAGCGCGACATGGACTTCGACGGCCCCTTCCATGGCAAGGAGGGCCGCATCCCCGTCAGGCGCATTTTCCCTGATTTATGGACCGAGCACGCCAAGGCGACCGGGAAAGCCTTCGAGACCTTGGGCTTCGAGTACATCCCCGACCAGAACGGGGAGTTCAAGGACGGCTACTTCCCTCTCACCATCTCGAACGCGTTCGAGCGACGCGTCTCGGCGGCGATAGGCTATCTCGATCCCGGCACGCGCTTGCGCAGCAATCTCGAGATTTCGACCGAGACGGTCGTCTCGGAGCTGATGTTCGAAGGCTCGAAGTGCGTCGGCGTAAAGGCCCGCGTCAAGGGCCAGCCGCAGGAGTTCCGCGCGAAAGAGGTGATCCTTTCGTCGGGCGCGATCCACTCGCCGGCACATCTGATGCGCGCGGGCATCGGCCCGGTCGGACACCTCAAGGATCTCGGCATCGAGGTGCGTGCGGCACTGCCCGGCGTCGGCCAGCAACTGATGGATCACCCGTCGATCGCGGTCTCGGCCTACCTGAAGAAGCACGGCCGCATGAACGACTTCACTCGCCGCCACCTGCTCGTAGGCTTGCGTTACTCGTCCAACCTCGACGGCATTCCGCCTGGCGACATGTTCGCGGCCGCGGTCACGAAATCGGCGTGGCATGCGGTCGGCGAGCGCATCGCCTCCTTCATCATCTTCGTCAATCGTACATGTTCGGAGAAGGGCGAGGTCAAGCTCGTATCGAAGGACTGGCGCGAAGAGCCGCTGGTCGAGTTCAATCTGCTGTCCGATCGGCGCGACCTCGACCGATTGATGACTGGGTTCCGGATGATGGGCCGCCTCTACGGCACATCCATCATGCAGGACGTCACCACCGATCCGTTCCCGGCGACCTACTCGGATCGGGTGCGGGCCCTCGGCATCGTCAACACGAAGAACAAGCTGATCACGCAGGTGGCTGGCCGCCTGATGGACGGGCCACAGGCGCTTCGCAGCTACCTGATCAACAATATCATCACCGAAGGTTTCACTTTCGAGCAGTGCATGACCGACGACGAGGCGCTGGAAGCGTTCGTGCGCAAGGCCACCATCGGCGTATGGCACGCGTCATGCTCGTGCCGGATGGGCGCTGATGGCGATCCGATGGCCGTCACCGACAATCGCGGCCGCGTGCGTGGCGGCATTCGCGGGCTCCGCGTCGTCGATGCCTCCATCTTCCCGATCGTGCCGAGCGCCAACACCAACTTCCCGACGCTGATGACCGCCGAGAAAATCGCCGACGCGATTCTGGAGGAGCAGAGCGTGGGAGTGGGACGCAGCGCGCTTGCCTGACCGGCGATCGTATCGCAATTTGGGCGTCAGCCTTTCTTGCCTTCGGCGACAGCCTTGAGATTGGCGAGCCCCTTCTCGAAGTCGGGTCCGACGATGCGCTCCATGCCGCCCATCATGGTGCAGAAGGCCTTCTCGATGAACGTCTGACGCCCGCTCATCGACCAGGTCACCCGCGTCCCGCCCGCCTCGGGCTTCAAGAGGAACGTGACATCGCTGGTCGCCTCGTAGGGTTTCGTAAAGTCGAGCTTGATGATCACCCCTCCGGGAGAGCGACTCTGCATCATGGTCATGCGACCCGCGCCGACCTCGCTATTGCCCGACCACTCGAAAACTGACCCGCGGCCTTTAGGCTCGCCGGAGAACGTAGCCTTGGCAGCGGGATCACGCTTGGCCCACGGCGACCAAGCGTCCCACT
>LNDR01000391.1 GCA_001464755.1 Rhizobiales bacterium Ga0077524 | reverse complement strand
GGCGGCGCATGATCGAGCGCGACGGCGATCGCCTGACGCCCCGCGCCGTAGTCGCTCAAGCCCTCGGATGAAACCCTACATCAAGTCGGAACTGAGCCTCATGCAACGCGAAAGGTTGGAAGGACAAGAGCGGAGACGTCTGGGTACCCCAGACTCACGGCGGCACGCATGGGCCGCACTGGGATGTGCAAACTCCCGGGGGCGGTTACAGAACTGTCTATCCGTCCAAATAGGAGTAAATTCGGTGAGAAAGGAATTTAGCCCGGGATCGCGCGTTATATTGTTGTCATTCAACGGCACAACGATAAGACAGCCCGACGTCGATGCCTGCGATAATTATTGGCTATTGATTGGCAAGGAAGGAGTAATTGTTGCCAATGATCCACCCAGGGGCATCGAGGAAGATAGGCTCTTAATACAGTTCTCTGTCGACGTCGGTAGTATGGGGTTGGCGTGCCACAATGAAATTGCGAACTCACTCTGGTTGAAGCGATCTGACTTGGCTCTGCTAGCTTAGTAAGCGGAACAAAGGGCGTGCGTCGGCGAGCTGGTGGCCGCGCGCAATCCGGACACGGGCGCGATCCGCTGGCGCCCGGTCGTGGCCCGCATGCTCCGCGAGGCGCCGCAGGTGATGCGCCTGACGGTGCGCGACGAGGCGGGCCGCGTCGAGACCATCGTCGTCACCGAGAACCACCCGTATCTGCGCGCGGACGGTTCGGTGGACCTGCTGCGGGCGGTGGCGCTGGAGCCTCGAGGCACGCTCGACGACATCCAGCAGTCGCGCTGGACCGGCGCCGGGTTCCTGAAGGCCGGGGATACGGTTCAGTCGGCGCTCTCCCGTGGCGCTTCGGATGCCCATGGAACATCCGCGCCGGGCACCCTCACCGTCGTCTCCTCCGAGCTTGTCCTCGAACCCACCCGCGTCTACAATCTCGAAGTCGCCGGTGACCACACCTACGCCGTGGGTGAGTTGCAGGCGTGGGTGCATAATTCGGTCGCTAAGATGCAACCGAACAATGCGCTAAACGTGCCCCACACTGTTTTGAAGTGGGGCAAAGACGGGAAGCTGACCGGTGCGCAAACATTTTACCCGAATACCCCTGGTCAGCCTGGTTACAATCCTTGTTACCCGCACGCATGGACCCCGGGCGCTAGGTATCGCTTCACAGGAAAGCCGCACGGGGGAGTTCCGCCTCCATTCGTTATTCCTCCGGGCGGGAGTAAAGCATATCCTCTTTAGTTGGTGAGGTTAAATCCAGAACTGAATCAACGCTAATAGTTTAACTGGTAGGCGAGGTGCTGTTCATGTCTTTGCCGTTCTATTGGGCGAGTATATACGGGACAGCTATCAACGCGACGGCACCGTGGACCACCACGATAACGCAATTCGGAACCTACTGGGACGCAGTTCTTTATAGTAGGCTCTTGTTTCCTTCGACAGACTTGATCTGCGATCGTGTGTTCTTGAACTTGGAGCAAGAAACCAACGAGCTCTATTTTAGTCAGCGACGGAGTATTTTCTCAAGAGTTGGCTACGGCCCGGCTCAGGAGGAGGAGATTTCAAATTACAATTGGGTGGATCTCGGTCATCTCTTCACAATGTGCAACGGCAGCGCTGAGATTATTGCGGCGGCCCAGCGGGATTTGGCTAATGTCTTGGTCGAAACGTGGAGCTTAACCCTTCGCGGTAAGTATCCGGAACGGCTGTTTACATTAGGGGTGCTCGAACCCGAGGTCACGGGTGATGAATTGGGAGTTGGGTTCCGCGAGCAACGCCGTTAGTCTCGTAGCCTGCGGCTTTTCGCGAGTATGAGCGGGTGACGGGCCTCTATCACCTGCGCAACCGCGAGTACGATCCGGGCTCGGGCCGGTTCCTGCAGGAGGACCCGATCTGGTGTGTCTTGAGTGGCCCGCCTCCGGCAGGACGCCGGCGACCTCATGTGAGTGGCCCGCCTTCGGCAGGACGTCTACCGCTACACCTGGAACAACCCGCTGAAGTACACGGACCCGTCTGGGACGACGGCTGCGATCGAGTACGCGTGCCTGGCCGACTTCGCGGTGGGCGCGGGGACGACGGCGGGCACGACGGGCGCGGTCGGGCTCGTGGGCACCTTTGCCACGGTGGCGGGCGCGCTCGGCTCGCAGCAGGCGCCGGAAATCGCGGATCACGTCTAGGGCGGCGGTCGGTGTCAGGTGGCGGGTCCTCCGTCGAAGTGCAGCGGGAGGGGCCCCGGAAAGAGCGGCGGTAGCGGCGGCTGCAGCAGCGGCAAGTGCAGCATGTCCTTCGGCGCGGGCACGCTGGTGCTGACGAAGGAGGGCCTGAAGCCGATCGAGGTCCTGCCGGAGGCGGGCGACTAAAAGCGGCGCGTCGGCGAGCTGGTGGCCGCGCGCAATCCGGACACGGGCGCGATCCGCTGGCGACCGGTCATGGCCCGCATGCTCCGCGAGGCGCTTTGCCGGCGTTGACGCACCGTCGCGTCGGGTGCCATCGTTCCGCCAACGACGATCGAGGAGAACGCCCATGGCAAAGACCATCGAAGCCCGCGCGCTGAAGCAAGCCTTGAAGGAGCCGGGCGAGATCGCACTGCTCGACGTGCGCGAGACGGGCGCCTACAGCCAGGGCCATCCCCTGTTCTCGGTGCCGCTCGCCTATAGCCGGCTGGAACTCGACGTCGAGCGGCTGGTGCCCCGCCGCGCAACCCGGGTCGTGGTGTTTGACGGCGGCGAGGGTTTCGCTGACACGGCTGCGCGCCGGCTCGAGGCGATGGGCTACACGGATGTGTCGGTCCTGCAAGGCGGCGCGCCCGGCTGGAAGGCTGCGGGCTATCACCTGTTCGAGGGCGTCAACGTGCCCTCCAAGGCCTTCGGCGAGATCGTCGAGATCGCCCGTCACACACCGCGCATCAACGCCCGCGAGCTGATCGCCATGCAGGAGCGCGGCGACAAGATGGTCATCGTCGACGGCCGCACCTGGGACGAATACCGCCGCTTCAACATTCCGGGCGGCATCAGCTTGCCGAACGGTGAACTCGCGTTGCACATCGACGGGCTGGTCAAGGACCGCGACACCAGGATCGTCGTCAATTGCGCTGGCCGGACTCGCTCGATCATTGGTGCACAGACACTCATCGACTGGGGTGTCGAGAATGAGGTGGTCGCGCTCGAGAACGGCACACAGGGCTATTGGCTCGAAGGCATCCCGATCGAGCACGGCGCCGATCGCCGCGCGCCGTCGGGTGACACGTCGTCAGCGGCCATTGCGGCCAAGCGCGAGCGAGCCAAACGCCACGCCGACCGCCACGGCGTGGTCTACGCCGATGCCGCCGCCGTCATCGCGATGGCGAATGACACCTCGCGCACAACCTTCCTTTTTGATTCACGCACCGCCGAGGAATTCGCCCGCGATGCGCTCCCCGCGTTCGTTCATGCGCCGGGCGGCCAGCTCCAGCAGGCGACCGATCAGTGGGTCGGTGTCAAGGGCGCCCGCATCGTGCTCTCGGATCTGGGCGAGATGGTCCGCGCACCCATGACCGCCGCGTGGCTCAGGCAACTCGGCCACGAGGCGATCGTCCTGACCAGCGGAGCCGAAGCGCGCCAGACGTTTGCCGGCGCGGGTCTTGTCGAAGCGCGAAAGCCGAAATTCGACGCCGGCCGCATCCGCATGCGCGAGGTCGCGGCGACAGATGTCGCGAGCGTGCTCACCGGCAATGCGGGTCAGGTGATCGATGTTCGTCCGAGCATGACATATCGAGATGGACACATCAAAGGCGCGACATGGTCGATTCGGCCGCGTCTTGCCCGCGACGTGCGAGATCCGTCGAAGCGGGTCATTCTGGTGGCTGATGACCGTGCCATTGCTGCCCTTGCAGCGCTCGACCTCGCCGAGGCCGGCTGCGGCGATGTCGCGGTGCTGGCTGGCGGCATCAAGGCATGGAGCGGTGCGACGGAGGCCACTCCCTCCACGCCGTCCGACGCCGAGTGCATCGACTTCGTCTTCCACACCCTTGGCCGCAACGAGGGCAACCTCGAGTCGGCGCGCGCCTATCTCGCCTGGGAAATCGGCCTCGTCGATCAGCTCGACGCCGACGAGCGCGCCACGTTCAGGCTTTGACGCGCGAGGCGGCCGGCTCCCCCAGGGGAGTCGCCTCGCGCCACGAAGATGCTATCTGGTGTCAACCAGACACTGGATCATCCTCAATTCGCGCCTTCGAGCAGCCGCCGCGCGATTACTTGCGCCTGGATCTCGGCGGCGCCCTCGAAGATGTTCAGGATGCGCGCGTCGCACAGCACGCGGCTCACCGGATACTCCAGCGCGAACCCGTTGCCGCCGTGGATCTGCACCGCGTTGTCGGCGTTGCCCCACGCGATCCGCGCCGCCAGCAGCTTGGCCATGCCCGCCTCGAGATCGCAGCGCCGCCCCTCGTCCTTCTCGCGCGCCGCGAAGTAGGTGATCTGCCGCGCCACCATTGTCTCGACGGCCATCATGACGATCTTGTTGGCGACGCGCGGGAACGCGTAGATCGCAGTGCCGAATTGTTGTCGGTCGAGAGCATATTTGAGCGCGAGGTCCATCGCCGACTGCGCCACGCCGACGGCTCGCGCGGCTGTCTGGATGCGCGCCGATTCGAACGTCGCCATCAGCTGCTTGAAGCCCTGGCCCTCCTGCCCGCCGAGCAGTTGGCCAATCGGCACCTCGAAGCCGTCGAACGAGATGTCGAACTCCTTCATGCCGCGATAGCCGAGTACCTCGATCTCGCCGCCGGTCATGCCGTCTGCCGGGAACGGGTTCTCGTCCGTGCCGCGCGGTTTCTCGGCGAGTAGCATCGAGAGACCGCGATAGCCCTTCTCGGCCGGATTGGTGCGTACCAGCAGCGTCATCATGTCGGCGCGGACGGGATGCGTGATCCAGGTCTTCTGGCCATAGACCTTGTAGATGTCGCCGTGCTTCTCGGCGCGGGTGCGTAGCGAAGCGAGGTCGGAGCCGGTATTCGGCTCGGTAAAGACGGCGGTCGGCAGCAACTCGCCGGAGGCGATGGCCTTCAGGTACTTGGCCTTCTGCGACTCGGTCCCGTTCTGCAAGATGAGTTCGCCCGCGATCTCCGAGCGGGTGCCGAGCGAGCCGACACCGATGTAGCCGCGCGACAGCTCCTCCGAGACGAGGCACATCGCTTCCTTGCCGAGGCCAAGGCCTCCGTGCGCCTCGGGGATCGTCAGGCCGAACACGCCCATGGCGCTCATCTCGGCCACAACCCCGAGCGGGATATAGGTGTTCTCAAGGTGCCAGTCGTGGGCGTACGGCAGCACTTTGTCGACGGCGAACTTGCGCATCTCCTCGCGCATCGCTGCATGCATCTCGTCCATGCCGCTGTCGCCGAAGGTGGTCGCCTCGGGTTGGTCAGCGATCAGCGCCGCGATCCGGGCCTTGATCTCCTCGCTGCAGCCCCTGTCGATCAGGCTCGACACGCTCGCATCTGCTGCAAACCTTGCCGCGCCCGCGGCGCCGATGCCGAGCTGGCCGAGACGCACAGTCTCGACCTGGCTCATCGGGATGCCACCCGCGATCTGTGCCAGGTACTCGCCATAGGCCGCGTCGAGCAGTAGTCGCTCCATCTCGCCGAGACGCCCCTCGTCGCCGAGCTTGCGCGCCCAGCCGAGCATCTGGCGCAGCGCTTCTACGTACGTGGCGAGCCACGCGAGGCCGTGCAGGGCGTGCTGACCGGCGTCCGGCGATGCTGCAACGGCTTGTTTGGCCTTCACACCGGATTTCGCCAACCCGAGCACGCGTTCCGCCGCTGCCAGTGCCTGAGCATGTGCCTCGAACGTCGTCGGACGTGCCATAAGCGCCGCTTCGGCCATCGGAGAATCTCCCAGTTTGTGCTGCGACGCACAATAAACGTCGCCCCGCGGGAGGCAAGATGGTGCGACGCCGCAAAAGCCAAAAACGCTAACGGCCGTAGCGCCCCAAGGACCAATCGTCAGCGAAGATGGCTGCTGCGTGTACGCGGAACGCTCATTGCGGGAACCGCGTCTGAGACAGAATGGTGTCGCGCGCGTCGCACGGAGAGAGAAAAGCAGGCATGGCAGGTCGACCTGGATTGGTATTATTTTCTTAGTATAGATCGAAATTCCCTTAAGGATTGAAAAATTTTTCTCCAACGCGTATCTCTTTACGAACTCTCGAACCATCCAACAGGACGTGCCTCATGTCGGCAGAGCTCGTTTTCGGCCTCACCCCGCGCACCGCCTCGGTCCTGATCGGCGCAGGCCTCGGCCTCGCCTTCGGTATCCTCGCCGAGCGCACCCGGTTCTGCTTGCGACGTGCTGTGGCGGGGGCGGCTGACGAGCGCCCGGAGGCGCTGGGCGTATGGGCGATCGCACTCGCTGTCGCATTGGCCGGCACCGCCGTGGCGATCGGGAGCGGGCTGGTCGATCTGACGGATCATCGGTTTCTTGCCGCCCGCCTGCCCATCGTCGCAATCGTTGTCGGCGGACTACTGTTCGGCATCGGTATGGTGCTCGCGCGGGGCTGCGCCTCGCGGCTGACCGTGCTGGCCGGTACGGGTAATCTGCGCGCACTGACGGTTCTGATCGTCTTCGCAGCTGTCGCGCACGCCGCGCTGAAAGGCGCCTTGGCGCCGATCCGGACCAGCCTCGGCGCCTATACGGTCGATCTCGGTGGCATCAATACGCTGGCGGCGCTGCCGGGCGGTGCGACCCTATGGTCGGCTGTCGGAGTCGCCGCGCTGCTGGTTATCGTCGCGCGCTCTGGCGCTCGGCCGGCATACCTCGTCGGCGGTGCATTGATCGGCGCGCTGGCTCCGCTCGGCTGGCTGGCGACCGGCTGGCTTCTCAAGGACGAGTTCGATCCCATAACCGCCGAGAGCATTGCGCTGACATCGGCCGGTGCCGAGACACTGTTCTGGTGGGTCGCAAGCTCGGCCATCCAGCCCACCTTCGGCGTCGGCTTCCTGGTGGGCGTCGTCGGCGGCAGCTTCCTGTCCTCGCTGCTGGCCCGCGACTTCAAGGTGGTCGGCTTTACCGAGGCGACGCCGACCGGGCGCTATCTGGCTGGCGGCGTGCTCATGGGCCTTGGCGGTGTGCTCGCGGGCGGTTGCACTGTCGGCGCTGGTCTGTCGGGTGTCGCCACGCTGAGCGTCTCGGCGATCCTGGCGTTGGCGTCGATTGTGGCTGGTGCCGCCGTCGCACAAGCCCTTTCGCGCCTCAACTTGCGCGCCGCGACGATGGCCGACGCGGCGAGCGCCGGCGCCGTCTTCACCCCCTGATCTCGCCACCGGTGGTGCGTTTGACCTCGGCGATCACCTTCTTGCCGACCGCGTCGATCTCCTCGTCGGTCAGCGTCTTGTCGGTCGGCGACAGCGTAACTTCGATGGCGAGCGACTTCTTATCGGCTCCAAGACTACCGCCCTCGAACACGTCGAACACCTGCACGTTCGAGATGAGTGCCTTGTCCGCCCCCTGAGCGGCCTTGACGACGTCGCCAGCAGCAATGCTCTTCTCGAGAACGAACGCGAAATCGCGCGTCACGGGCAGCAGATCGCTGGCGGCGAGGGGCGGCTTAGCGCGCGACTTCTTCTTCTCGCGAGGCAGGGCATCGAGGAACACCTCGAAGGCTGTGGCCGTCCCGGGCACGTCCATCAACTTCAGCGTGGCGGGATGCACCTCGCCGAAGTGCGCAAGCACCACCTTGGGCCCGAGTCGCAACGTCGCCGACCGGCCGGGATGATACCAGCCGGGAGCATCGCGCGTGATCTGGGCCTTCGAGGCATCGACGCCGAGCGCGGCGAGCAGTGCCGCGGCATCGGCCTTCACGTCGAAGACGCTCGCTGCGTCTGTCGCTCCATCCCAGTGCCGCCCGGAGCCGGACAAGCCACTGGCTCCGGCTCTGACGCCCGCTGCGACCATCAGCTGCTCATTCTCGCCGTCTCCGCGATAGGCTTGGCCGACCTCGAAGACCGAGATGTCGCCGAAGCCGCGATTATGGTTGCGGTGCACGGCCGCGAGCAGCCCTGGCAACAGGCCAGGTCGCATCGTCGTCATTTCGGACGAGATCGGGTTGGCGAGCTGCAGCGCCTCGGCGCCACCACCGAAATGCTCGGCCACCTTCTGGTCGATGAACGACCACGTCACCGCCTCGACGAAGCCGCGCGCCGCAAGCGACCGTCTCGCACGGCGCACGCGTCGCTGCCCCTCGGTGAGCGTGGCGCGGGTAACGCCGCCCGTCAGGCGCGGCAGCGCTGCCGATGGGATTGTTTCCAGCCCCGCGATGCGCGCCACCTCCTCGACCAGATCCGCTGGGCCATGGATGTCCGGCCGCCAGCTCGGAGCTGTGACCTTGAATTTCGGTCCCGTGCCTTCGATCGCGAAGCCGAGCGCCTCCAGCGTGCGGCGGATCTCGGCGTCCGCGATCCGGATGCCCATCAGTTTCTCGACGCGCGCGAACTCGAAGTCGACGGTGAACGGCTTCAGTGGCGGTTTGCCTGCGATCTTCCGCTTCGAGGGGGCGCCGCCCGCCACGTCCAGCATCATCCGTGTCGCAAGATCGAGGCCCGGCTCGATGTAAGCCGGATCGACGCCTCGCTCGAAGCGGTAGCGCGCATCGGTCTGCACGTTCGCCTTGCGCCCGGTCGCTGCCGTGCGCAGGGGATCGAAGTAGGCGCACTCGATCAGAATGTTGGTCGTCGTCTCGGTCGAGCCCGTGTCCTCGCCGCCGAGAATGCCTCCGAAGCCGAGCACGGCGCGGTCGTCGGCGATGACGCACATGGCGTCATCAGTCAGGTACGTCTTCCCGTTCAGGCCGAGGAAGCTCTCGCCGGTCTTTGACAAGCGCGCCCGGATCGCCCCGACGAGCTTGTCGGCATCGTAGACGTGCAACGGCCTACCTTGATCAACCGATATGTAGTTCGTGACA
Organism: Rhizobiales bacterium Ga0077524; assembly: GCA_001464755.1. Taxonomy (GTDB): domain Bacteria; phylum Pseudomonadota; class Alphaproteobacteria; order Rhizobiales; family Hyphomicrobiaceae. Next base: position 16,741 of record LNDR01000391.1, on the reverse strand, counting down.
TCGACGACGGCGTTGATCGGCTTCTGTCCGATGGCCTTGAGGCGGCTCTGCAACCAAGCGGGCGCCGGGCCGTTCTTGATGCCCTTGATGTAGCGCCCCGCGAAGCATGGACACGGCGTGGTGTCGTCGTCCGGGAATTCCAGCTTGATGTCGACGGGGCAATCGAACGTGCCCTCGACGCTGTCGAGCTTGGGCTCGGACTTCAAGCTGCCGAGCCCAGCCGCAGCCAGATCGCGGGCCACGCCGCGCACACCCGTGCAATCCGGACGGTTCGGCGTCAGCTTGATCTCGATCACGGGATCGGACAGGCCGAGAACGTCGACGTATCGTTTGCCGACATTTTCAGCCATCCGCGCATCGAGATCGACGATGCCCGCGTGCTCGTCCGATAGCTCCATCTCACGTTCCGACAGCATCATGCCATTCGAGACGACGCCGCGAACGGGCTTCTTCTCGAGCGTGATGCCAGTGCCGGGAATATAGGCGCCCAACGGTGCGAACACGCCAACGAGCCCCGCGCGCGCGTTCGGCGCGCCGCACACAACCTCGACCGACGGCTGACCCGGCGCGATCTCGACCTGCAGCACGCGTAGCCGGTCCGCCTGCGGATGTTGCTTGGCCTCGAGCACGCGCGCGATTGTGAATTGGCCGAGCTTCTCGGACGGGTCCTCGATACCTTCCACCTCGAGCCCGATCTGGTCGAGCATCCGGCGGAGATCCGCGAGCGAAGCCGAGGTATCCAGATGATCCTTCAGCCAGGAGAGTGTGAACTTCATTGGGCTTCTTTCGTCAGTCTTGTCTCTGGACGATCAGGTGGCGGTGCGGATAGGCGGAGCGGAAGAGGGCGAGCTTTCCCGGTATCGCCGAAATGATGGTCCCGTGTGTGAAGTCAACGAGCGCGAGCGTCAAGACGTGTGCGAGGTCGCCGAAGGTGTCGTCCAGACGGCCGTCGGATGAGATGGCGTAGCATGTTGGAGGCGCACCCAGCCGTCGCATCGCAGAGAGCAGGCTTTCCCCGTCGCGCTGCCCTCTTGGCGGCTCAGCTGAGTACTGCGCCGAGAGTCCCCCCTTATGGGCCAGCCATTCGAGTAGTTTTTCCCGACCCCTCGGATTCTGGATCCACCGCTTCACACTCTCGACGTCGTTCGAACCGACGAGGCGTAGCAGACCACGCATATGCTCGCTCCGTTCCATCATTCGAGCCAGTCCTCGACGCGGAGGCCGGGCACGCGCTGGAAGTCGCGCACGTTTCGCGAAAGCAGGGTCGCGTCGTTGGCGAGCACGATGCAGGCGATACGCAGGTCCATGGTACCGATCCGGATCCGCTGGCGGCGCAACGCATTGAAGAGATTTTGCGCCTCCGCCGTCCAAGGTAAAATTGTGTAGTCCCCCATTCGATCCAGTCGCGAAGAGAGGCGTTCGTAGCGCTCGATCCTGGCTTTATCGGACTTTGCAGTGCCAATTAGCGTCAACAGGCCACTCAATTGCTCGGCGACCGAGACGATTGTCGTGCATACCTCGAAGCGTCGCGGCTCAAGGTGCCCGAGGAGCGCTCCGCTTGGCGCGCTTGCGCGATCCAGCGCGGTCAGGTGGTCCGTGTCCAGGATCAGCATCGATCAATCCTTGCTTTTCCAGCTCCTTGATCGATTTCTGATTTTCCCGCCGCCTCCAGGCCGCGCCCAGCCGAATAGCCTCGTCGTAGACTGGATCGTCTTTTGCCCACCCGACATGCTTCAGCCAACCTTCTTTTGTCGGCCGTCCTTTGATTTCGGCCTTCAGCTCGGCGACCTCCTTCTCGAGCTCGGTCAGCCGTTTCTCGATCGTCTGATGGTCCATCGGCGATTTCCCATTATGCTGGCTTCGCTTTGCGCCACCATACCACGGTCAGCAACGCGAAAAACGCGCTGTGGGAGACTGCGGTCAGGCTGCGCCAGTTGCCAACGCCATTCAGAGATAGAGCAAGGACGGTATCTGGGCACCTTCTGCATCAGATCGCCTGGAATCTCGCAGCTGCCGAAGTAGCCCGACCCGATCAGGATTTTCACAACCTCGTACTCCGCCGCAAGAAATCCAACGATCCAAGCGGCGGCGAGTAGCCCAGCCGACGGCAGTCCGCGATGTGGAACGATAAACGCAAACGCCAATGGGACGGCCGCACACACCAAGCCCCATGCAATTGGCAATGCAAGCCAAAACAGGATGAAGAGGGCTTCCACCTTACCCCCCCATACCCCCCATCCCCCCCGCCAGCGTCGGCACGTCGAGCGAGGTGAAGCCGTAGTGGCGCAGCCAGCGCAGATCCGCGTTGAACATGTCGCGAAGGTCGGGGATGCCGTATTTTAGCATTGCGATCCGGTCGAGGCCCATGCCGAACGCCCAGCCCTGATATTTCTCCGGGTCGAGCCCGCACATCTCGATGACCTTCGGATGCACCATCCCGCAACCGAGGATCTCGAGCCACTTCCCCGGCTTGCCGATCGCCTCGGCACCGACATCCACCTCGGCCGAAGGCTCCGTAAACGGGAAGTGCGAGGCGCGAAAGCGCATCTTCACCTCGTCCACCTCGAAGAACGCCTTGCAGAACTCCTCGAGGCACCACTTCATGTGACCGAAGTGGGTCGTCTCGTCGATGACGAGGCCCTCGATCTGGTGGAACATCGGCGTGTGGGTGGCGTCCGAGTCCATCCGATAGACGCGCCCCGGCACGATGATCCGGATCGGCGGCTTCTGCGACAGCATCGTGCGCACCTGCACGGGGCTCGTGTGCGTCCGCAGCAGCATCGGTGCCTCGCCACGGGCGATGCGCTCGGGCGATTTCAGATAGAAGGTGTCGTGCATCTGCCGGGCGGGATGCTCCGGCGGAATGTTGAGCTTCGTGAAGTTGAGGTCGTCCGTCTCGATGTCCGGCCCTTCGGCGATCGCGAAGCCCATGTCGGCAAAGATTTCGGCAATCTCGTCGAACACCTGGCTGATCGGATGGATGCGCCCCTCGGCAACCGGGCCCGACCGCACCGGCAGCGTGACGTCGGCCCGCTCGGAGGCGAGCCGCTGGGCCATGGCTTCCCCCTCCAGCGCGCCCTTGCGCGTCTCCAGAGCGGTCGTCACCCGATCACGGAGCTGATTGACGGCGGCGCCGAAGCTCTTGCGCTCGTCTGCCGGCATCTTTCCGAGCCGGCCCATCAGTTCCGGCACCCGCCCTTTGCGGCCAAGCGCCGAGATGCGCACCTGCTCGATCCCTGCGAGGTCGGCCGCCGCCGTGATCTCGGCGATGAGCTCGCTTTCGATGGCGCTCAGATCCGTTCCGGACATGATGAACCTCGCTGCAAATGCCGATGGCCGAAAGGAGCATGCTCCTTCCGGCTCGGCCAACCGTTATCGACTAGGTGGCTCAGGCGGCCTTGACGGCAGCCTGTGCCTGATCGACGAGCACCTTGAATCCGGTGGCGTCCTTCACCGCCAGATCGGCCAGCACCTTGCGGTCGATCTCGATCCCGGCGACCGAGAGACCGTGAATAAATCGTCCGTAGGTGAGCCCGTGCTCGCGAACCGCGGCGTTGATGCGTTGGATCCAGAGCGCGCGGAAGTTCCGCTTCCGGACCTTACGGTCGCGGTACGCGTACTGCATCGCCTTCTCGACCGCCTGCTTGGCGACCTTGATCGTGTTCTTGCGCCGGCCATAGTAGCCCTTGGCCTGCTTCAGGACTTTCTTATGCTTGGCATGGGCCGTAACGCCCCGCTTGACGCGCGCCATGGGAAATCTCCGTCACTTCAAGATAGAGCGGCTGACCGTTGCTCAGCGGCTGTGGAAGCGTTTGCGACTCTGACTTCTGATCAGAAATCGATCAACGCGCGTACGGCATGTACTTCTTGACGATCTTGGCGTCGCTGTCATTCAGCGTCATCGTTCCGCGCGCATTGCGCACGAACTTCGCCGACCGCTTGATCATGCCGTGCCGCTTGCCGGCCGCCTGCGCCAGGACTTTGCCCGTGCCGGTCATCTTGAAGCGCTTTTTGGCGCTGCTCTTGGTCTTCATCTTGGGCATTTTGCTTCGTCCTTTCTGGTGGACCCGATGCCGTCTCGCAGTGCGAGGCGACCCTGCGCTGTCCCTTGTCGGGGCAACGGCGAGGCCCTTGTTGGGTTCATGAAAGCATTATGAGCCGCCACGGCATGCCCCGCCGGGCGGCTCAGACGCGTCTTATAGGCGAGCCATCGGGGTCGAGGCAAGAGGGCGAAAGGTTAACGGCGGGAGGCGGGGCGGCGATGCCGCGATGGGCTCGAGCCGCGGCGTCCTCGTGCATGGCCCAGTCGCCCCTCACCCCAGCAGGTCGAACAACATCGGGATCAGCGGCAGGTCGGCAGGCGGCATCGGGTGGTCCTGCAAACGCGCTGCCCTCACCCATTTGACGCGCTGCCCCTCCTGCGGCTGGATATCGCCTTCCCACCGCCGGCAGAGGTAGAGCGGCATCATCAGATGAAACGTGTCGTAGGCGTGGCTCGCGAAGGTGAATGGCGCGAGGCATGTGTCGCAAACCTCGATCGCAAGCTCCTCGCGCAGCTCGCGCACGAGCGCCTCCTCGGGGGTCTCGCCGGGTCCGATCTTGCCACCTGGAAACTCCCAGAGCCCGGCCATGCTGCGGCCTTCGGGTCGCTGGGCGATGAGAACGCGCCCGTCGACGTCGATCAATGCCGCGGCGACGACCAGGAGTATGGGTTTCGACATGGTGGCCTCTGGCGGCGAGAAAGCGTGCCGTGCAATCACCAGCGCAGCGGTCAGCCGCCCGTCGCCGTCAGGCGCTGATTAGCACGAAAGGTGGCGCTGCCGAAGCCATCGACGGTCGGTGACGCGTCGCCTTTCGGCGAGCCGGCCTCGCGTCGCGTCGGCCTCGCGCTTTGCTGAATTCGCCGGACCCGAGAGCTATTCGAGCTTTCGGCTTCGGCCTCAGCTTCCCTCGCCAAAGTCCGGCTCATGATTGAGCCCGTCACGGCCACGGGAGTCTCGATTGGCGTCTCCGGCTCTGCCGTGATCGATGCGGACGAGGTTGTCGCGGAGACGGCCGGAGCTGCGGTTGCGGGGTCCGCTGTGGCGATCTGCGATCCACCATAGAACTCCCGCCGCTTGGCCTCGTCCTGCAACTCGCACGGCGGCGCAATCCAGTTGCCGCCCGCATCGATCACCGCATTTGGATCGATGGCTCGAGCCTCGGTGGCGACGGGACGCAACACCGGGAGACGCCGGTCGTCGCTGCCCGTCTCGCCAGGGAGGCCGTCAGCGATCTTGTAGCGGACGCCACACAGCGCCACCCGCGGCGGCACGCGCGTCCGCTCAAAACTGTCGTAGGCCGGTTTCAGGTCCGACCAGGTATGCGCCCACTCGTGCTCGGCATGGCGCTCGAGATTCCCGGGTGTCATGCGGAACGGAAAAATGTGGACTTGGAAGCGGTCTTGGCCTTTCGCGAGCGCGGCGCGGGCAAGCCCGTAGATCTCCTCTTGCACCTCATCGGTCATAGCGAAGCAGCCAACCGACGAGCATCCGCCGTGAATCAGGATGTAGGAGCCGGTACGGTTTAAAAGCTGGTCGTGCAGGTTCGGGAAGCCGACATTGAAGGCTCGCCTCCAGCGCCCGACTAGGCGGGTTTGCTGAACGCCGACGGTGTAGAAGCCTTCCGGGCTCTGCTTGTCGCCTTCCTTGAGCTTTGGGCCGAGGCTGCCCGTCCAGTGGCAGATCGGATAGACGGCGAGCCGCGTGAAGGTGCCGCCGCCGTTCTGCATCCAGACCTCCAGCTCCGACTCGGCCTTGAAGATGCGGATGTAGATGGCCCGGCCCGGCGCCAGATCCAGAGATTTGAGACGCTCGTCGAGTTGGTCGAGCCGCGGCGTTGTGGCCAAGGGCAGCTCACCGCGTGCGAAATGACGCTGTCGTTGCACACGGTCGGCTGCCACGTCGTTCAGCACGATATCCAGCGCGGATGCGGTAGTGGGAACGCCCCCGGTCAGCGTCAGCAAGACGACGCAACCGATCGCTCCGGCCCTGGTGATCAATGACCGCATGCCAACCCACGCCCTTGATGCCAGTGCCCCGCCCCGCCCCGTGACGTCTGGCAGCGCCTGCAGCCGCCCGCAATAGGAAGGCACCGACTGATGGGGAAGTCCTAACGTGCTCATCTGGGGGCAGCAAGGCCCTGCGGCCTCCGGGCCACAGGTCAATCGCCTGTCACGTTTAATCGTTAGGCGCAGAGAGGCCTAGGCTGACTCCGCCGCTGACGGCGCCGCGTGAGCCTAGCGTCCCGTTGGTGAGCCCTTGCAAGGTGGCGGTAGTCGACCGGCTCGCTTCGGGAGTTGCTGCGATCGCCCGCATCTTTGGTCCGGGCGCGATCACGCGTGCATCGGCCACCTGTTGGTCACCGGATGGCCGGAACGGCGTTAAGGGCGCCCTCTCCAGGTTCGGGCAGTTCGCCACCGGATCGATGCGCATCGCGACGTTCTGTAGCGGCCGCGCGTTCACGTGGTAGCGCTTGCCGCAGACCACCACCGACGGCGGCTGTCGCGTTACCTCGAAGTGGTCGTGACCTTCCTTCAATGTCTTCCAGAACTCCATCCATTTGGAGCCCTGGTGTCGCGCCATGTTCGCGTCCGTCATGCGGAATGGATAGGCGTGAACCTGGAACGAGGCGTGCCCCGCATCGAAGGTCTCGCGTGCGAGCGCATAAATCTCCTCGATCAAGGCATCCGTCATGGCGTAGCAGCCTGCCGATTTGCACTTGCCGTGAACCATCAGCGCACTGCCCGTGCGCCCGTGCGCCCGATCGTAGGCGTTGGGAAAGCCCAGATTGAACGCCAGATGGAAGCTGGAGTTCGGGTTCATCTGGCTCTTCTGGATGCTATAGAATCCCTCGGGCGCTTGCTTGTCGCCCTGCGCGAGCTTCGGCCCGAGATCGCCCGACCAGGTGCAGATCGGATAGGTCTTGAAGTGATGGAAATGCCCGTCGTCGCGGAGCTTCCAGATCTCGAGTTCTGATTCTTCTTTGAAAATCCTGACGAAAAGAGGCGCCTCGGGCTTCATGCCCTTTTTGCCGAGGAGCATCATTGCGTCCTTGGACAGTGGCCGCGCCGCAGGCAGCAACTCAGGCGCACCGGCGCATCCAGCAACGAGCCAAGCCAAACTGAGCCCAAAGGCGATGCCGATATGACGATTGTTCATGGTCCCCAGGATGTCCGAACGCGCTACAGCAGATTCCCCCAGGCAGGGCGCTCGCATCTCGAATCAACAAAGTTAATTTAGTGTTAACAGTGCGCGGCTGCCAAGACCCGAGATAATTCACTTCAGACGATTGGCGTCGCACTGCCGACGCGAATCGTCGCCCAGGTGAGTATCGCCCGCGCGATGGCAGTCACATGGCGCCAATGCGGCCACAAATGGGCAGTCGGATTGAGAGCGCGATGCGGTGCCGTTATGCCTCACCGGCAGGCTCAGTGATGACGCGGCCTTTGCCTACGCCTTGGCCCTCTGCCGTCCGGCGGTGATGGCCGGCCGCATTGTCTGGACCAGACTAGCCGCGAACGCCTCGTCGAGATCCTCCTCGCCGCCGGACAGCAGGCGGTACCAGAAGGCGCCGTTCAACAGGTCGATGGTCGTTTCAATGTCGAGGTCGTCGCGAAACTGCCCCTGAGCAACGCCGCGGCGCAGAACCTGTTTGAACAGCGTCCGCCGGGAGGCGACGAACACGCCGTAGAATTTCAACCGGAACTCGGGATCGAGCTGCGCTTCGGCCAGCAGGCCTTGCATCGTGCGCCGGACCAGCGGCGTCTCCACGCTGGCGAACAACTGGCGCAGGAAATCCTCGAGATCGCCAAAGGCGTCGTCCGTTGGTTGCCGGGGTGGCAGGCGCGGGAGCACGCGCTCAGTATAGGCCGCGAGCACGACATCGGCCTTGCCGCCCCACCACCTATAGATCGACTGTTTGCCGACCTTCGCCTCAGACGCGATGCGCTCGATCGAGATCTTGTCGTAGCTTTCCGTCTCGAGGAGATGCGCAGAGGCGTCGAGAATGGCTTGGCGCGTGGCATCGCTGCGCGGGCGGCCTGGCGGTCGTGCGGCTGGGGTGGGCGGTTGGCTCATGGCGGCTTTCGGACGATGCTGGCGAACGTTTGGAGATACGCAACGCACCGTACCGTGAATCGGGTCCGAAGTCGCTCATTCCGCGCTCGGAGAGCCGGCGGTAGATTTCAATCACGTTTTTTTGAAAACGACACGAGCCGTTCCTTATTTACATCAAAGAGAACGTCGTTTAGAAATGTCTTCATCGGACGGCGAGACACCCGCCGCCAGCAACGAGACACCCCGTCCCATCGGACGACGACCTGAAGGAACCACCCCATGAAGACGATGCTCGGAACGCTCCTCGCCCTCGGCCTCCTTTCGACCGCCGCCAGCGCCCAGTGGTGCCCACCGGGAGCCGGATACGGTCACCGCACCAGCTTCCACCGCCCCGCTCAGACGGTTGTCCAAGCTCCTATCGCCGTGGCTCCCGCTGCCGAGGCTCCGGCCGCTGCGCCGATCGAGCCCGCGCCGCTCCCCGAGCAGCAGGCCCCCGAGGCGGTTCCGCCGAAGTAGGCGAATTCCCCGTCCAACGCCCTGGCCGGCCGCACGGTCGACTGAGGCCGATGGAAGCCCGGCCACTTAGGCCTCATCCCAGCTGACGAAAGGAGCCCGCTCTTTTCCTCCTCTGTTTTGGCAAGGCATGGCAACTGACCCGTGAGAGCCCAGCTCTTGCGGGTCTTTTTTTTGTGGCGCATGGAGAGCCAGCCCGCGCGCTGCGGCCGGCTCCCCGCAGGGGAGTCGCAGCGCGCAACGAAGAAGACCCTACCCCGCGCACTGCGGCCGGCTCCCCGCAGGGGAGTCGCAGCGCGCAACGAAGAAGACCCCTACCCCGCGCGCTGCGGCCGGCTCCCCGCAGGGGAGTCGCAGCGCGCAACCAAAAAAGAGCATCCCATGAAGAAGCCTTTCGCTCCGGAAACCATCGCAGCCCAGGCCGGCGGCGCCATCGACGCGGCGACCGGTGCGATCATTCCGCCGATCCACCTCGCCACCACCTTCGAGCGCGATCCCGACAACCAGTACAGCAAGGGATACGCCTACTCTCGGCCGGACAACCCCCTGACGCGGCAGATCGAGGAGGTGCTTTGCGCTCTCGAAGGTGGCGCACGAGCGATGGTCTACGGCTCCGGCATGGCGGCGGCTACGTCCGCATTCCTGGCACTCGAGCGGCCGGCACACGTCGTTGCGCCATCTGTCATGTACTGGGGCCTTAAGAAGTGGCTGGCCGAGGATGCGCCCTCGCTCGGCATACGCACCACGTTCGTCGACGGCACGAGCCTCGATGCCATCGCCCGCGCCATCGAACCCGGCGTGACGCGGATGATCTGGGTCGAAACGCCCGCCAATCCCATGTGGGGTATCACGGATGTTCGTGCCGCCGCCGATCTTGCGCACAACGCCGGCGCGGTGCTCGCCGTGGATTCGACCGTGGCGACGCCCGTGCTTACCCAGCCGATCGCGCTCGGCGCAGACGTGGTCATGCACTCCGCGACGAAATACTTGAATGGCCATTCCGACGTGCTGGCGGGAGCCTTGGTGCTGGCGCGCACTGACGCCTATGCCGACCGCGCCGCGCGCATCCGCGGCATGCTCGGCGCCATCATCGGACCGATGGAGGCCTCGCTCCTCTTGCGCGGCATGCGCACACTGCATCTGAGGGTGCGCCATCAATCGGCGTCGGCGCTCGAGATCGCCCGGCATTTTGCGCGTCATCCGCGCATTGAGGCTGTCCTTTATCCTGGCCTCGCGAGCGATCCGGGACATGCGATCGCTGCACGCCAGATGACCGGCGGCTTCTCTGGGATGCTGTCGATACGTGTGAAGGGCGGCGAGGAGGCAGCCGTGCGGACGGCCGCCAACGTCAAACTCTGGAAGCGGGCGACATCGCTTGGCGGCGTCGAGAGTCTGGTCGAGCATCGCGCATCTGTCGAAGGCCCGGGAACGCCGTGCCCAGCAGATCTCCTGCGCCTCTCCGTCGGCCTCGAAGCGCCCGTCGACCTCATAGCCGACCTGGAGCAAGCGCTGGTGGCCAACGCGTGAAGCGCTTGGTCCCTGAAGCCTCGCTGCGGGCGCGCTGCGCGACAGGCCGTTGAGGATCTGCCACTCGACGGCTGTCGAAGAACCTCGGGCAGAGTGCCGGCCGCCCAAGCGAGGTGTCGATCGCCCCCCATTCAATCCCGGACTTCGTAGGCATCGACGATGCAACCACCCGTGGACGCCCGACCTTCGATCGTGCCGATCGCTTTCAACCTCCGTTTGCCCTTCCCCAGGGACATCAAGGCAATTCCGGCCGCCGGCCGGAACATGGGAAGATCCCCTCCCGTCGGTGGCACGCTGGCAAGTTGATAAAGTGATTGGTTGGGCCAAGCCGCCAGGCGGCGCGCGACGAAGAATTCGCCTGGCGCGTGGAGGTCGCACGCATGGGTGACGATCAATAGCTCGCCTTTCAGGCGAACGTGAAGGCGCGACGAGGGCGCGCCGCCGAAGGAAGCAGCTTGCGGTCGACACGTTGGACATTCACGCCCATCACTCATGAACGTGACGAAATCGTCAGACATGGGCACCCAACCTTCTCGCGGATCGGCCAATTCAAAATCGAGATCATCGAGAAGTGGTTGCTGGTCCGCGGTTGCGGGAAAGCAATACTCGTCTGGCATGTTGAGCATGGAGGAACTCCTGCGCCGAGGCTGCGGCTGCCGCGCGAATGGCTGGCACGCATCGCAAGGTTGCTCATCCTGGCGCTGGCTGTCGTTGGTATTTCCCAACCCCGCTCGGGGGGCTGGCTACTCGCCCTTGGCCTCGCGGACCAGGGCGGCGAGCCGCTCGACATTCAGGATGGCAAGGCCGCTCGCTTCGCGACGCACGATGCCGAGCGTCGCAAGCCTGCTGAGTTCGCGACTGACCGCCTCACGGTGGGTTGCAACGCGCCCGGCGATATCTGCCAGCGTCGGCGCAGGTGTGAGAACAGTGACTGGTCTTGTGCCGCCGCCGCTGGTGAGCGCAAGTCGCAGTAGTTCGGCCTGTATCCTGTTCTGCACGACCAGTGTGCTGAATTCGAGCACGCGCTCGGAAAGTCGACGCACAGTTCCCGCTAGGTCGCGAAGGACCGCTCGCGCGACCGATGGCTCGCGCGAGAGCAGAAGATCGAATTGCTCGGGTTTCAACGATGCTGCCCTGCATGCCTCGAGAGCTTCGATGCTCGCTGACCTGGTCCCGCCATCGATGGCGGCCAGTTCGCCGAACATCTCGCCGGCGGCGAGATCGTGAAAAACGACCGATCGACCATCGGCTCCGTAGATTTTCACACGAGCCCGGCCGACAATTAGAAAGAAAACATCCCGCGATGTGTCCTTGTAGCTCAGTAGCTCGCTCCCAGCCTTGCGGTCGTGCCACGAGCAGGCCGTGGTGAGCCACTCACGGCCGGAGGCACTCATACCTGCGAGTACCGCCACGCGCTCGAACGCCAACTCGTCCCGGTTCGCCATCGGATGTTCCCGCCTAGCAGTCGCAACGGTCGGCAGGTTAAAGCCCACGGCTGCTCGGTATCAACCCGGGCTTTGCATCGGCCGCGGGCTCTCGCGTACCGCGGCCTATGCGCGTGGCGCCACTGCCAGGACGTTACGTCCTGGGCGGGACATACTTCCGCGTGACGACACCGTGGTGTCCCGTAACATAGCCTTCTGCGGGGGGATGCCAGATGCCCGACGGCGGTTTGCCATGTGGGGCGGGTGTGCACAGGAGCATGGTCACCTGCCTGTCTGTTACCAGCGTCATGACCTCGAATGTTCTGTGACCGAGTATCCACCACGCGTCGATCGGCCTTGGGTCTGTTTTCCCTGTGAGCGATGCTTCAACCGTCCGCAACATGCCGGAAGCGAAAGTCGGCGCAATCGGCTGGTGCTCTGGGAAGTATGTGGTGGCCGAGTTGGGATCCAACCACTGCTGTAGGATGTGATTCATTGAAGCCGGCGACCGAGAAACATTCAGGTTGAGTGGTGCAAACATGAACTGGTCGATGACCTTGTCGAAATCCTGGAAATCGTTGGACGCTATATTCTTGATCGCTGTTGCAAGGCTCTCCAGTCTGGGACGCGCATTGTCGCCGACGGACAAAAGATCAAGTGCGTGCAGTATCTGACCTTTGACAAATGGATATTGTGGAACAAAAGATGCCATGGTGTTTCCCTCCTGGGTGCTTGTGGCGTGATGTCGAACAAGAATAGTTTTCTCAGGCTGAAACCGACCGACCTCCTTCTAGCACGGCTACGATGGAGCCTAGCGCACTCAAAAGGCGAACACCGTCATGGGTCCTCGGAGCGGACGCATCGGCGTAAGGCTCCAGGAGAGCCCGGGCATCAGTCCATCGGCCTTGCTTCTCGAGAATCCGCGCACAGTCGACAGCCGCCCGCAATTCCAGCGTGGCCGAGCCTTGGTTTCGAGCGATCGTGATCGCATCGCGGCATAGAAGCTCCGCGCTCGTAAGGTCGTCGTTTGGCGGCAAGCACATGATCTGCGACATGATCCGTTTGGATTCTGAATCCCAGACCTTATAGCTCGATGTTGCCGTCTCAAGCGTATGACCTAGGCTTTGCAGCGCGCGTTCCTTGTCGCCATATCGGAGGTGGAGCTCGGCGAGCCGCAAATGAAAAATCTGCAAGCCGATAACGTCACTGTTGCGACTCGAACGCGTCAGCTCGGCAGACAGAGTCGACATGGCGCCATCCGCGGTCTCGTTATCTCCCTGTTCGACGATCGCCCACTGCTTCATCATTTCACCGAGGGCCATATAGTACGGATAGCGGTGTTTTCGCGCAATACGGATGAGGTCTGAGGAAACGTGTTCGACGGCAGGCGCATCCTTGAGCAATAAGTACATTTTACCGGTGAACAGAAGGCTCAGCACATGACTATAGGCATGTCTCGAGTCATCCTCCCTGAGGCGACACGCTTTCTGCATCTGATCCATCATTATTATAGCGTCTTCGACCTCGCCCCGGAAGGCCAGCATGTAGGCCAGATAGATCCTCGAGAAGACCCATAGGTCCGGGATGATCTGAGAGCTGGTCCAATCCAGGTTGCAACTTTGCGTTATGTCGACACACTTCCTGAGATGGACACACGCCTCTGCGTAGCGGCTCTGCTGCGCTGTCACCATCCCCGCTGCCATGTGTGCGTAGGCTTGAAGCTGGGGGTGCGCGCGATCGACATCGACCAGCATTTCGGCGGCGTAGCTCTCCGCTCTGTCGAGTGAGCCGAGTATCAAGGAATGAAACATCAAGCCAAATTTCGCTGCCGACATGCTGGCCGCATCATTGAGCCGCCCGCTGAGCGCACGGCAGCGCTCGTAGAGCGTCCCCAGCTCGGGCATCGCGTAGCTGTAGGCTGTCGCGAGTGCACCCGCCCTTTGCATCGCCACATCGAGCTCGAGCAGGTCACGAGCACGACCCTCCGGAAGCCGCGCAATATCCAGTAATGCGTCGCCGAGAAGATTGGCTGCATCCGCCTGTGCACCACGTGCGAATGCCTCCTCGGCCCCACGCCGTCTTGCGCTGATTGCCTCCTGCAGAAGATTGGCTCGCGAATAGTGCGTCGCGATGATCTCGTCCGTGGCCTCCGCCTGAGACAGTCGGTTGGTCTCCAGCCATGCGGCAAAGGTCCGGTGCAATTCTCGCCGTCGCCTCCGCAGGAGGGTGTCATACGCGGCGTCTTGAATGAGAGCATGGCGGAAACGGTACATCGGCTCGGCACTGTTGCCGACAGCATCCACGAGGCGCGCCTCTCGCAGTTGCTCGAGCCTTTCCTCGATCTCCTCCGTGTTACCCTGCCGCATGGCTTCCACTTGGCGGACAGTGAAACTGCGACCGACAATGGACGCCAGTTGGGCGATGTCCTTGGCTGGCCCCGCTTGGTCTAGCCGGGCTGTGAGCACGCCGAGCAAAGTCGGGGGGATCTCCCACGGCTCGGCTTCACGACAGTCTTGTTGCATCGGGTGGCCGAGAACACTTCGGGCAAGCTCCTCTGTGAACAGAGGCACCCCGTCCGTTCGTCGTACGATGGCTTCGATCAGCAAATCCGGCAGTGGTCGAGGCGAAATCGCCGAAACCAATGCGCGCGCCTCATCCGGTGTCAGCGGTCCGAGATCTACGATCGACACATGCTGTCGCTGAAGCCATTGCTTCTGTCCGAGACCGGCCGAGCGGCTGCGTGCGGAGCCCTGCTCGTCGATACGCTCGGTAACGAGGATGGCCACTCGCGCGCCAGGGCACCATTCGCAAAGCAGGTCAAGAAGACTGCGTGTTGTGGCATCGAGCCACTGAGCGTCTTCAACGACGAGCAATATCGGCCGCAGTGCGGCCAACGCCTCGACCATGCGCAGGATGGCATCCTGCATCGCGAAGTGGCGCTCGCGCGCCGTTACAGGCAGCGCTGGCCAAGCCGCGTCGCGTTCTATGCCGAGGAGATCTGACAGCGCTGCCAGTGTTTCCCTCGGCTTCGGGCAGGCAAGGGGCGCGAGTATCTCGGCTAGACGCTGACGCATGGCGTCTTCGCGCTGGCCAGTGGAAAGACCTGCCATTCGCCGCACGAAAGCAGCAACCGGATAGAGCGGCGAATTGGCGTGGTGCGGCAAACCCTGGATCTCGATCACGGTAGCTGCCACTTGCTCGTCGTGCACGGACTGCGAGCCAGACACGAAGTCGCGCAACGCCGCAACGAGGCGAGACTTGCCGATGCCAGCTTCGCCACGCAACACGATGACCTGTCCGTTGCCACCGGTTGCGGACTGCCAGAGGTCCATCAGGAGCTTGCGCTCGACGACCCTCCCCGTGAGCGGCGCGCCACCGTCACGAAGCGCGCCAAAGCGATTTTCGATGGAATTTTCGCCGACGACTTCCCAAGCCTGAATCGCTGCTGGGAAGCCCTTGAACTCGAGCTTCCCAAGATCACGGCAAGTGAACAGGCCACCGATGAGCTGCCGCGTCGCGTCGGCGACGACGATCTTGCCTTTCGTCGACAATGCTTGCAGCCGCACAGCAAGATTGGGCGTGTCACCGGCAATCAGATGCTCGTCCCCACCGATACCTAGACGGACGATGTCTCCCACGATGACGACGCCCGTCGCAATCCCGACCCGGATCGTGAGTGCGGCTCCGCCAAACGACATCTCTGATGCCGCATGATGAAGCTGCAGTCCGGCCCTTACCGCTTGCTCGGCGTCATCCTCCCTCGCTGCAGGAAAGCCGAAGTAGGCGAGCACACCGTCACCGAGGTACTGGGCGACGCGACCACCCATGCCCTCCACCACTGCGGTCGCCATGCTATGAAACGTAGACAGAAGATCCTTGTATTCCTCAGGATCGAGGTTTGCGGCAAACGCGGTTGAGCCGACAAGGTCGGCGAAGAGAATGCTCAACTGCCGTCGCTCGGACAGCGTGGGTTCACGTGTCTCCTGCATGGCTTGTCGGCGATCTCGCACCTGCTGCGCCGCTAGGGGAGCACCGCACTGGTGACAGAACCTAGCGCCCGGCAGAGCACGTGTTTCACACGCTTGGCAGGCCGGCCCAGGATGACCAGGATGAAATGCAGGCATCTCTCACGCCAATATATGCTCGCCAGGATCGCTCCCAGGATCGCTTGATGAGCCACCGCGCATCGCCGCTCGCTGGCCCTCACCAACGATCGTAAGTCCAATCGCTTCCGCAGTAAACATGTGTCAGAAATGCGTCCCGCCGGCTGCATGCATGAAGAGTGACGCGGCGCTCGCTTTGGGAAATTAGGAGCTGGTCGCAGCGGAGCGGCACAACCGTGCTCGCCCATTCGAAGATCGTCGCAACGGTATGCGCGCCCTAGAAGCCGCTCTCACGGACAAGCACGAGAAGAATACGATTCCAGATACGCTGTAGCAGTCCCTGCGCATCGCCGCTCACCCGTAAAACTCCGACTTGCGGTTGCGGCGGTACGAGAGCCTCCGGGCCGAGGTGGTCGCCGGGAAGGCGCGCGATAACGGCATACTGCGAACTCAGAGGCGCGGCGGCCCGGTTCGACGTAAGGCGGGATGGTATCGTGCCGCCGTGGCTCGCGGCCAGCTCGAGCTGATCGATGCTCGTGCTCGGGGCCGCTGCAACCTCCATTACGGTCGCCTGACGGCTCCGCTGGAACAGATCGTTCGGGATGAAGACTGCACTCATCCCTGGGCGCACCCGTGAAACGTCGGCGGCAGCGACCAAGCCACGTACTCTTGCCCCGCTATCACTGTGCACGATGGCGATTGGCTCCGACGGAGGGACCCAGCGTCCCGGCGCCGCGTGCTCCACGAGTGTCGTCAGATGACCCGTTCGCGGGCTGACCACCTTCAGCTCGTTCATGCGCTGCTGGAGTCCCGACATCGTCTCCTCTAGCGACCAGCGCTCGCGTTGCAGAATGGTCGCCATTTCCCGGTCCGTTGTATCGCTGGTCTGGCGTGCCAGGCGCAAGTCGAGAACCGCCGCCTTCAGCTGAGCCAGTCTCATCTCGTGCTCGAGGGCGACCGAGGATAGGCTCGCGAGGGATGCACCCTTCTCGACGTGGGCCCCCCTCGACACATCTAAAGAGACGATCCGCGCTGGAACTGGAACGTGCAAGCGAGCGGCCTCTGCCGGCTCGCGGAC
>LNDR01000390.1 GCA_001464755.1 Rhizobiales bacterium Ga0077524 | reverse complement strand
GCCACAGGCAAAAAGTGTGACCCATGTCCGCCGGCTGGCGAGAATTTCGCGCCGCCTGCTGATCCACTCCCCGAACTCATGCCAGATCGGAAGGACAATGAAGTAGCCGATTTCTACAGCGAACAGGATGATGCCGAGTAGCTTGAAGAAATAGTGATAAACAGCGAGGGCAATGGCGGTGAAGAGCACGACGCGGTAAAGCCATACGCTCCAGCCGAATGCGACTAAGATGCGCCGAAGGGGCCGAGAGGTTTGCTCTGGCGGAGGATCGCCGATGCCGAACATCAACTCCCGGATGCGCCAGCGAGCAAGGCCCATCGCTCTGCTCTGCAAATTGGGCAATCCTGCTAGATCGACCAGGAGATGATATCCGTCGAACTTCATGAAGGGATTGAGATTGAAAGCGAGGCTGGTGATCCAGCCCGCAGTGGCCAGGGTGAATGCCGCATCACGCACTCCACCCATTGGCAGGAACACCCAGGCCAGTGTGGCGATCACTGAAACAGTCAAGTCGACGGCAATGCCGGCGGAATCGATCGCCATGCGTGCCCGCCGGGATTGTAGCTTCCAGGCATCTGTAACGTCCACGTAGAGCAATGGCGCGCCCAGGATGAAAGCGATGCCGAGGGTTGGAACCCGACATCCATGGTGAACTGCGACGTAGCCGTGGCCGAGCTCGTGCAAAATCTTCACGCAAGCGACGGCTAGCACGAAACCGGCAGCGCCGTTGAGCGTCGCCATGTGCGAGAGCTGCAGTGCGAACTCGTCGAACTCCCGCGAGACGAGGAATAGCCCGGCGAGTGCGGCGATCAATACGACACCGACGGTAGTGCGAGATCCCAGCCCCCGGACGAGCGGGAGTGTCGCGCGCAAGAAGCGCTCGGGCCTCGCGAGTGGTACGCGAAAGAACAAGTAGCTGTGCAGCAACCGGTTCAGATAGGCAGAGCGACGCTTTTCGTCTCCGGCAAAGGCTGTCCGCCACGAGTTCATTGCGGGGTCTATGGCCAAGCCGTTGGCGACAAGGAACATGGCGAGGTCGGCGACATCGTCGTGCGTGACGATCTCGGCGTGCCGGCGCCAGCAGGCATCCAGGATCTCATCTGCGCTCGCGCAGTCTTCCCAGACAGCCAGCATCGCATAGTCTTTTTGGCTCAGTGCCGAGTAGCGATGACGGACAGGGTCGTAGACAGTCCATAGGCGGTTGCCCGCAAGGTCCGTCGTGTTGCCGACCAGACGCAACTCCTGTTGCAATTGGGGCATCGACCGTTCGCCGCCTGGAAGGGCAGCCTTCATAAGCCGCTCCACTGTCTCAAGGAGGTCAATGGACGCCGGAAAACATAGAAGAACAATGGTGCGCGCTCACCGAGGATCTGTGCCGTCCCACGAGATCCCAACTTCAGGCGGGGTGCGTTGGAGTTCAATCGAGCCGTGACGCGATAGGTCGCAATTTGCGCTTCGTCGACCCTTACCTGAAAATCGACATTAGATATTTCGCCTGTGGCCGCGTTGAGTGGATCGGCATCGAGAAACGCCTTCACGGGAAGTCCCGGAGTCAAGACGATCGAATCGGCAACGGATAGAGAAATTTTCAGCTCGGTATCGCCCTCTCGTGCGAGAAGCATCAGCCGCTCGCCAATGCCGAGTGGCTTGCCCTCGAGCTCTTTGGGATCAGAGAAGACGGCTATCCCCGATTGCGTCGCGGCGATGACTGTTTGTGCCAGAATGTCTCTGGCGAATTTGAGCTCAGCGAGCTTTAACGCAAGCTCCGCCCGTGCGATCCCGAGTTCCTGACGGCCTCGAGGGTCCGAGAACGCGAGACTGGTCGCCTTTTCGACGCGGGCGGCCACGACGGCCACTTCCCTTTCGGCAACTTCAGCCCGGTTTCTCTGCACCGTGTCGACGAGTTGGACCAGCGGTGTTCCTGCTTCGACAGCTTCATTGGGGCGCACCAGCAACTTCTGAACAATGCCTTCGATCGGCATTGCAACGACATCGGCATTTCGTGGCACGACCTCGACCGGAGCCAGAACGGACATGTGCACCGGAACAAGGCCAGCGAGAATCGCGACGGCCAAGGCAGCGAGCCAATACCTCACCCGCGAGCGGTTGCGAGTCTTGCGGAAGACACCGGCCGTGGACAGCAAAGCTCTGGAGTGACCGAATGTCTCGCCGAGCCGAGCGGCGATCTTTCGATCTGCGTCTAGCCAGATTGTCTCCCTTACATAGACACTGCCCGCGTGGATTTTTCCATCGGGCGACCACATCGGCTGCCAGAGAAAATGCCGAAACGGATAGTCCCGCGTGAACGGGTCGTCGTCCCGAGCGTAGGCCGGAAGCTCGAATTCGGCAGTTTGTGCGAGGCCGGCGTCCTTTCCCAGGTTTATGACGGTCGTCTCGATCCATTGCGCCAGCGGCGTCGATCGATCGAGCGACGCCAGGTTGGAAATGGCAACTAGCTTGCACTTTCCATCTCGGCATTCGAAGACGAATGCTTGCCGGGCACGCAGTAGCTTGCGGGACTCGTTGGCGAGCAGCGCGTAGATTTCGCGCAGAGACCGGCAATGTCGCGCATCCGACTCGAGCCTGAGGAGATAGGCGTACGGTTTCGCCGAAGGCTCCGCACCTGGCGTAGTCTCGCTCGACGATGGCGGGTCGCGTGTGATCGCCGGAGAAGTGACTCGCGGGCGCCGTTGAGTAGCGGCCATCAATTGCCTCTGGCTGTAAAGCGAGCAGACCCGCTCATTCCGGCGGTCAGCCCCGTTGGTGCGGACGTCACGCTGCCGAGCAGCTTCAACGTCTTGCTCACGGGATCGACCACGGCGCCGATCGACGAAACGGTCGCGTGAACCTTTTCGTCGGGGAGCTCATCGACGAGGAAGACGAAGCTCTGCCCAATGGCGACGACTGCGACCAGCGATGATGGAACGATCATCTCGATCTCGTTCTCGGCGTCCCCGACAATCGAGAGATACGGTCGTTGCGGGGTCGTGAACTCGAGGGTGCGAAGCGGCGAATCGGCGATCCTGCCCGAAAACGGCGCGATCACTTTGCAGTCCTCGACGCGCGCCTCCAAGCTCGCCATCTCTCCCTTCGCTTTGCTGAGGCGAGCCTTGGCGATTTCAAGATCATTGCGGCCGATCGCCTTGAAGCTCTCGAGGCTGAGGCTGCTGGCGACATTGAGCTGCGCCTCGCGCAGGGCTCCCCGCATGGCCTCGAATTCCGCCTTCTGCCGACGGCAATCGAATTCGACCAGCACGTCCGATGCTTTGAAGCGCTCGCCCTCCCGAAACGGGAGACGAGCAATCCGCATCGAAATGTCGGTCGAAAGTGCGGCCTGATTGACGGCGCGCACGACCCCGCGGATCGGAAGTTCGGATTGGCCTGCCACGGCCGCGGAGACGGGGCATCCCACTGCGATGAGAGACGTGATCACCCTCGCGGCCTGGCGTCGCGAGGACGCCAGGCCATAGCCGAGGAGAGTTTCGAGGAACGGTGTCAAAACAGTCGCCCCTCTATTCCCGGTTCGCCGAAGTCTTGATAACGGCTGGCCTATGTGCGGCCACGTCGATCTTGGTCGGCGGTGGCAACTGCTCGGGATAGGAAGGATGATCGATCCCGACGGCCACCATCAAGCCCGCGTAGGCGCTCTGCAGGTTTGCCGCCGCAATGTGACGGCGGATCTCGCCGACCGCGTCGTTCAGCTCCTCGCGCAGGAGCGTTTGCTCGCTGACGCGATCGGCTTTGAATTCCGCGCGAATGTGCCCGACGAGTTCGCGTTGTGTCGTGGAAAAGGCCGTGGCTGTAGCCTTCTCGCGCTCCATGATGGCAATGCGTGCCCGGCTGACGTGAATTTGCGTCATGATCGCAAGCGTCAGCGCAAGATCGCGCTGTCCCAGAACTGCATCCTGGGCATCGATGACGTCTCGGCGCGCCGGGTACTGGAACAAACGCATGACGTTCCAGCTCGCTTTCGCCCCCCAGCCCAGCCAGTGACCGTTCAACAGGTAGGAGTTGCTGTCGAGGTTGGTTCCGGCAAACAATTGGATGCCCGGCAGAAGCTCGAGGAGTGCCGCGTCCAACTCATGCGCATTGATGCGGCGGCGATAGCTGACTTCGCGAAGCTCGGGGCGCTTTTCCATCGCGATGGCGATCAACGCGTCGGCCTTCGTCACCGAGATCCCGGTGTTGGTCAAGGCGTTGGGCGGTGCCAGCTTGAAAGACGCGTCGGGGCGCTCGTTGATGAGAGCAGACAGCTGGATCTTGGCCGATGCCAGCTCTCGCTGAAGCTCCTGTAGCGTGCGGCGGATCTCGATCAACTCGCGACGAAACGTAATGGCGGCGATCGGCGACGTCGTCCGGTCGTCGATCTGCCGACGTGTGGCAACAAGTGCACTGATGGTTCGAGCTTCGAGAGCGCGCAGACGATTGCGCATACGGTCGGCAGTGTAGGCCCGCCAGTAGGCAGTTCGCACCTCCTCCAACAGCTTGTGCACGACGCGGCGGCGGTTTTCGTTGGCGATCAGGGCTTTGTCGGCGGATTGCCGAGCTCGGACGAAGGATAAGCCGAAGTCGAGGACGTGCCAGCTGAACGTCAGATCCGATGTGCGAAGCCGCTCATCTTGCGATGTGGAGAAACCGAAGTTCTGCGTGTTGGTGACGAGATTGTAGCTGGACGAGCCGAGGGTGTTGTTGCGTTCGATGCTGCCGGCGCTAGCCGCCAGGCTAGGTAGCATAGCCGCCGTCGAGACGCCGAGCTCGGCATGCCTCAGAGCGGTTTCGTACATTTCGACGCGATGATCGAGGTTGTGCTGAACGGCACGAGCCATCGCGTCGGACAAAGTCAGCACACCAATGACAGGTGTACGAGCTGCTCCGATGCGCTCGATACGAGCGGCTGCCTGGTCCTTCAACTCAGTCTCGAGCAATGGGGTTGGCGACAACGAGCAGCCAGCGGCGGGCAGTGTGCTGAGCAATGCAATCGTGAGCGCCCGACGGACGGTCGTCGGCATGAGGTATTTCTCCAGGTTCCGTGGGGGGCGAGCCGCAACGCAACGTGCACGCAAGAACCGGGCGGCCTCAATCTATGAAATGCACGCTACCGAACGAAACACATCTTAAGGTTGTAACAAATCCGATATGAGGCACAATTCTTAAGTCTGGGTTAATCGGAACAAACAATCAGAGGTTGTTTTTTTGCAACGCCAGGCAATCAAGAGATGTGCTGGTCGGAACTCGGCGGAACTCCGAAGAAGAGAAAATTATGCATTAAAAACCATGAGTTGTTGGAGTTCATAAACTCCCAGTCGACCGTCGGGGGGGGCATGGTTAGGACAAAATTTACGAACTCAATCTACACGTTAAGCGTGTGTGATGGATTTAGCTTCAATCCGATCGCGCAAAGGAACTGCAATCAAAGATTGAATTGGATCGCGACAATGGCGACCACGGCCCACCTGCCTCAGCGTCCGGTCAAGACGTCAACCGATGACGTCTCTGCCGGCACATCCGGCGCATGCGAGGCTTGCGCGGATGCGGGGATCCCAAGTCCAGTCGCGACACGTGAGCGATGGTCGCGGCGGATCGATGATGTGGCCTCCGGAAGCACAGGCCTCATCCGGGACGGCATTCTCACGGTTGCACTCGACGAAGAGGCTCCGCGTGGGGTGCGTGTCCTTGACTACAGCGTCACCCAAGCCGACGGCCGCGCCATGCCAGCATGGCTCGGAAGACCCTCCATCGACATTCTCGAGGGCTGCCTGCCAACCGACCAGCGTGCGCTGGAGCTTTGGGTGCGTGCGGTTCTATCGAACGGCAAGATCATCGAGCGAGAGCTGCGTATCGATCTGGAAACTGGCGCGATCGAGCATCGCCAGTGGCGCTTGCGGCCTCGTCATGTGCCGCTGTTCAGCGAGCAGATCCGCAAGTTCGCATATCTGAGCGACACCGGCGCGAATGCCATTGCTGCAGCGCTCGAGCCATCGCTGGAAAACCCAAGTGTGCCGTAACGCAGAATCAACAGGCAGATCGAACTGGTCGCCTGCAGGTCTTTCAACCAGAAATTCACTCGAGAAACAGGCGATCATGCCATGAACAGCTCATCCCTCTCGACCCGTCAGTTGACCAAGCTCCTGCGCGACCTCGGTGCAGTGTCTGCCGAGAAGCCCTTGCGACTGCTGCTGGAGCCTCGCGTCGTGTTCGACGCTGCGGGTGGCGCACTCGTTTCCGATTTTCTCGCGGTGCCTGACACGCCGAGTTCGCCAGAGGTCGCATCGGCGTCCAACGGTGAGCATGAAGCTACCATGCAGGCGCTCGAGGGATCGGAGCCGATTCCACAGACGAGCAACATCGTCTTTATCGATTCGTCTGTTTCCAATCCCGCTGCTCTCGTCAGCGCTGTGCAGTCCGGCTTCGAGATCGTTTTTCTGTCCGGTGACACCGATGGTCTTCAGCAGATTGCCGCATATTTGGACGGGCGTAGCGGCGTCGGAGCCATTCACATCCTCTCGCATGGAGATGCAGGAGAGCTGCGTCTCGGCAATAGCAGTCTGACAATCGGGTCGATCGCGGGTGAACATGCGGACGAGCTGGCCGGGATTCGAGCTGCTCTCTCCCAGGCCGCCGATATCCTGATCTACGGATGCAACGTAGCAGAAGGCCCCGACGGGCAGGCCTTCATTGCCGCTCTGAGTGACGCGACGGGCGCCGACATCGCTGCATCCGACGACGACACCGGCGCCGCGACACGCGGCGGCGACTGGGACCTGGAAACTCGTCATGGCCTGATCGAAGCCGGCCTCATCGACGCGCCCGAGTGGAACGGACTGCTGGCGCCGCTGACGATTACAGCGTCGAATCCTCCTGCAACCAACGGACTTACGGGCCTGGGTGCCGTTGGGTTGTGGACGAACGCCGGCACAATTGGCGGTACCGGCATCGATATTCGCGCCACGGTAGTGAGTGCTACGCCAGGCGTGACCGTGACCTTCGCCACGGCCTTCGGCAGTTATGGCCCGGGCCTGCCCGCCGATGACCTGTGGGTGCAAGTGACGGGCGGCTCGATCACCGTCAGATGGGAAATTTTCGCCACCGGATCCGGTCAATCGATTGCTGCCGTAGGCGACCCGAACTTTCGCATCTCAGACATCGATGGCGATTCAACTGCTGTGCTTGCCTTCCCTGCCACCGAAGTGGAGTCGGTGTCACCTAGCCTCAACGGCTTGACCAACTACACGCTGAGTTCACCGACAAATCTGAATCCTGGCATCAACGGCGCGGCACTCTTGGTTCGCGGCACGCAGAACCAGAATTCCGAAAGCACATCTCTTGTTGGGTTCGACTGGAAAAACGTATCGTCGTGGGAAGTCACGTACACGGCTATCGCTGGCTGGGGCGCCCGAAATTTCTTCCACGATGGCGACGGCGACTTCACTTTTGTGGCTCCCGTCACGACCTCTCTGCTCAGCATCGATCTCGATGGCAATAATTCAACTGCAACAGGAACGGCCTATCAGAACACGTTTACTGAAAACGGCGCTGCCGTCGCGATCGTCGACGCGGACGCAACGATTTCCCAGATCTCGGTACTGGGCGCCACGATAGACAGCGCTGAAATCACACTCACCAATGCTCAAAGCTCGGACCAATTGCTGGTCAACGGCAGCCCGGCCGCCAGTGGCACGGTCAACGGACTGGCCTATACGATTACGACCACGGGCGGCACGATCAGAATTGATCTGACCGGCAGCGCCACGCCCGATGACTATGAACTCGCACTCCAAGCCATCTCGTTCCTCAGTACGTCGGAGGCCCCTTCATCTGTCAACCGCATCATTGCCATCAGCGTTACCAACGATACCTTTGGAACAACCAGCAACTCAGCGCTCGCAACGATCCACGTCACGCCAGTCAACGACGCACCGGTTGCAGTGGATGACACGTTTATTGTCTCGGAAGACGGCACCAGCGCGCCCCTGAACCTGATTGGCAACGACACCGATCCCGACGGCGACACGCTGACGGTCAAATCGATCGCCGGCACGGCACTGACGCCGGGCACAGCGCAGTCGATCGCGGTGGCGAACGGTACCGTCAACGTTTCGGCTGTTGGCGTGATCACTTTCACGCCGGAGGCGAACTACAACGGCCCGATCTCATTCGACTATGTCGTCACCGACGGTACGGCCGATGACACCGGAACTGTCTCTGGCACTGTCGATCCGGTGAACGACGCGCCCGTGGGTACACCCGCCCACCAGATATCGAGCGACGGCCAGGTAGTCTCCATCGACGTCGGCGCGGCCTTCACCGATGTCGATAGCGCCGATATCGATTACACGATTGCCGGTCTCCCTGCGGGCCTGAGCTACGATCCCGAAACCGGCGTCATCACGGGCACGCTCGCCTCGAATGCCAGTCAGGGCGGCTCCGGCGGCGTTCACACCATCACCATCGATGCCACCGACGGTACGGCGACGACGACCAGGAGCTTCACGTTCACGGTCTCGAACCCTGCGCCCGTTGCTGTCGCCGATATCAATACGACAACTGAGAACGCGAGCCAGATCTCGGGGGACGTTACACCCGGTACGGCCGGACAAGATCATGACGGTGCGCTCGACAGCGATCCGCTGGCCGTCACCGCCGCCTTGAACGCGAGGCCACACTGCCTTCCGGCGCAAAGCTGACGCTCAATAGCGACGGAACCTACACCTACAAGCCGAACGGCGCGTTCGAGAGCCTCGACCTCGACGAGAGCACGACCGACATCTTCAGTTACACAATCTCAGATGGCGAAGGCGGCACCTCGACAGCAACGGTGACGATCACGATCGACGGCCGCAACGATGCTCCGCAAGCGGGCGTTCTACCGGCTCGTTCCGGCCGCGATGGCGATGTGGTCGCAATCGACTTGGGTGCATTGTTCTCCGATCCCGACATCGAGCCCTTGAGCTATACCGTTAGCGGTCTACCGAACGGTTTGACTTTCAATCCGGCTACCGGCGCCATCACCGGCACGATCGACTATTCCGCATCGCAGAACGGCCTGTTTTCGGCAC
>LNDR01000389.1 GCA_001464755.1 Rhizobiales bacterium Ga0077524 | reverse complement strand
CGTGAGATCGTAGCGTCCCATGATCCAAGCTCCGCTGTTTTCGAGCTTGAATCACTGTTCGAGTCCCATGCCAACTGATTATTGAGTACAAGGCCTAGACTCGCGGTGAGAGAGCAACCTACCGAGGCGCCTTCATGCCGACCAATCTGCAAGTCGTCCTCGCCAGGCGACCCGGGCCCGGGCCGCTGACGTCCGACTGCTTCGCGCTGCGTGAGGCTGCGCTCGCCGAGCCTGCCGACGGCCAGATCCGCGTCAAGATCGCCTACGTCTCGCTTGACCCGGCAATGCGCGGCTGGGTCAACGATACGCGCTCCTACATGCCGCCGGTCGGGATCGGCGAGGTGATGCGCGCCTACTCGGCTGGGCATGTCGAAGCCTCGCGGCACCCGGACTTCAAGGAGGGTGACGCCGTGCAGAGCGTGCTGGGCGTGCAGCAGTACGCGGTCGTCAAGGGCAGCGGTCGGGTGATCAAAGTCGATACCGCCAAGGCGCCGCTGGAGCGCTGGGTCGGTGGGCTCGGCATGCCCGGCTGGACGGCCTACTTCGGTTTGCTCGAAGTCGGCCAGCCCAAGGAGGGCGAGACCGTTGTCGTCTCAGCGGCTTCGGGGGCGGTGGGCTCGGTCGTCGGTCAGATCGCAAAAATCAAGGGCTGCCGCGCGGTCGGCATCGCGGGCGGGCCCGACAAGTGCCGCTACGTGACGGACGTACTCGGTTTCGATGCCTGCATCGACTACAAGGCCGGGAATATCGCTGCGCGCCTCGCGGAGGCTTGTCCGAATGGCATCGATGTCAACTTCGAGAACGTCGGCGGGGACATCCTCGATCAGATTCTGCCGCGAATGAATACGTTCGGCCGCGTTGCGATCTGCGGTCTCATCTCGGGCTACAACGCCACCGAGCCGATGCCTGGTCCATCGACCTTCCGTGCCATCCTCACTCAGCGTCTCACGGTGCGCGGCCTCATCGTCACCGATTGGGCGCCCCGCATCCGCGAGGCGGTGGCCCAGCTTGGGGAATGGCACGCGGGCGCAAAGCTTAAAATCCGCGAGGATGTGCGGACAGGAGGCCTCGGGGCCTTTGTCGAGACGTTGAACTTGCTCTATACCGGCGGCAACAATGGCAAGTTGGTACTGAAGGTCTGATAGCGACGGATGACCGCTGGCTACGGGAGACGGGAATGCTGCGTGAGGGCGTGACGCTCTACTTCCTGCGCCACGGCGAGACCGACTGGAACGCGGCGCTGCGCTACCAGGGGCAGACCGATATCCCATTGAACGACAAGGGACGCCAGCAGGCGGCGCGCAACGGCCGGCGGCTCAAGGCTTTGCTCGGTGAGCGAGCCACGGGCCTCGACTACGTTGCGAGCCCACTTTCGCGCGCCAGCGAGACCATGCGTATCGCCCGCGCCGAGATGGCGCTCGCGCCCGATGCCTTCCGGCGCGACGATCGGCTGAAGGAGCAGCATTACGGGCACTGGGAAGGCCAGCTCTGGCACGATCTGCCGACGGTCGATCCCGAGGGCTTTGCCGCCCACAATATGGACAAGTGGGGCTGGTGCCCGCGCGGAGGCGAGAGCTACCGCATGCTGTCCGAGCGGCTCGCCGGCTGGTTGATGAGCGTCGAGCGGGATGCGGTGGTGGCATCGCACGGCGCGGTGAGCCGAGTCGTGCGCGGTTTGGTGCTCGGCCTCGATGGTTCTTCCGTAACGACGCTCGAGATCCCGCAGGACAAGGTCCTCGTCCTGCAGGCGGGCCGCATGCGCTGGGAGTGAGCGGCCCGTTAGCCTAAGCGGCTCACTCCGCCTTCACCAGCCGGTCGATTGCGACGCCCTTGCCGAAGCCCTGGCGTTGCTTGAAGGGTGTTGTGTCCAACTCGTCGAGTTCGATCTCGCGGGCGAGCACCTTGCGCTTCCACTCCTGGTGCTCGACCTCGCGCCCGTGAAACTCCGGCATCACCTCTTTCGCGAACAGCTCCAGGCTCTCGCAGATGTGGGCGTGCTCGTTGCGGCCGGCCTGATTGAGCAGAATGATGCTGTCGACTTTCGAGGTCTCGAACTTGCGTAGCTTGCTCCGGATCGTTTCCGGCGAACCGATGAGGCCCCCGCGCAGTGCGGCCTCGGCCTTGTCGGGGTTGGCGCGCTTCCATTTCTGGTACTCGTCCCAAAGGTCCACCGTTCCAGCCCTGGCACGCTCCACGCCGCGGCCCGTGCCGATGTTGCGGCCGTCCGAGCCCGAGTAGTAGGCGAGGCTGAACTGGAAGAACGTCACGCCGTCGGCCCGTCGGCGCGCCTCCTCGTCGGTCTCCGCGCACATGAAGTAGGAGACCATCGCGATGTTGCAGTTCGCCTCGTAGTCGCAGAGCTTCTCCTGTCGCTTCACGAAGGAATTGTAGTAGGCGTGGACCCAGGCGTGGGCCATTTCCGCGGACAGGAATTGGAAACCGAGCGCGCCGATGCCGCGACGCCCCGCCATCTCGATCGTCTCGAGCTGCGAGCACGCCACCCAGAGCGGCGGATGCGGGCGCTGCACCGGCTTCGGCAGCACGTTGCGATAGGGAAACTTGAAGTAGGGGCCGTCGTACTCCCAGCCCTCCTTCGTGAACATCGGCATGACGCAGCGGACGCCGTCCTCCCACACCGCCCGCTTCGTCGCGAGATCGCGGTCGAATGGGCCGAGTTCGGTCATGCTGGCGCCTTCGCCCATGCCGAACTCGACGCGCCCATTGGAGACAAGGTCAAGAGTTGCGACCTTCTCGGCGACGCGCGCGGGATGATTGGTCGTGAGCTGGATGATGCCGTGGCCAAGACGGATGCGCTTGGTGCGCTGGCTGGCGGCAGCGAGGAACACCTCTGGCTGCGGCGAGTGCGAGTACTCCTCGAGGAAATGGTGCTCGACCTGCCCCGCGTAGTCGTAGCCGAGCCGATCCGCGATCTCCACCTGCTCGAGAGCGTTTTGATAGAGCTGGCGCTCGTCATCCGGCCCCCAGGGCCGCGGCAGCTGCATCTCGTAGAAAATACCGAATTTCATGGAAAGGCTCCCTGGCTGGCGCCACCGGGGTCAACCCTGCCGGGCTCCCGAAGTGACAGCGTCCCCCTCGTCAAAGGTTGCGTCAAGCACTGCAGGGGATATCGTGCCGAGCCACCAGCGCAGCCAGATCACCCGGCTCCCGCCAGCCGGACGGTTTCGGCGAGCCAACCGGGCGCTGCGACCCACGCACTTTCGTCGGCCGTTCAGCCCCGCGTCACGGCTGCGCCGTTGACTTGACCATGACCCGCGGCGACGGCCCGGTGTCGCTCCGGGCCGCGCCGCCGTGCCTCACGCGCCAGCGGTATTGGCAAGCCGGATCAGCAGCATCCGCCGCCTCCGGGCGCGCATGCGCCGGCCGCCCCCGTAGCAGCACCAGCGACGTACGGCAGGCTCGTGCCGCAGCCGGCGAAGATGCCGTAATGGCGCGCGAAATCGCCGATGAAGTCGAAGTGCGGAGCAAAGCGCGTGTCGTGGAGCATGCGCCAGGTATTGCCGCAGACAGGGAATACCTTGCCCGTCTCGATGACGTGATGGCTGTCGAGGGTGATGGCGTGCTCTGAGCCCTTCACGGTGCCCTTGTAGATGACGGCTTGTCCGTAATCCTCGCAGTGCGTCTCGAGCGCGTCGAGCTTGAAGAGGCGGTAGGTCGCCGAAAAGAAGCGGGCTTGTCCCAGCTTGGCCGTCAGCTCCGGGTCAGTCACGTCGAGTTCGCGGTCGGTGACGAGGCGCGGGTCGGCAAAGCCGGCTTGCTTGGCGAGATTGTGGAAATCGTTCCAGTAGAGGGCGCCGCCTAGACACTCGCCGTAGAGCACGGGATCCGCCTTGACGTTCTCAGGGAGGCGCCGGTCGGCATAGACGTCGGCAAAGTACAGCTCACCGCCGGGCTTCAGAAGGTCGAAGGCGCCCTTGAGCACCGCGAGCTTGTCGACCGACAGGTTGATCACGCAGTTGGAGACGACGACATCGAGCGAGGCGGGCGGAAGTCCCAACTCGCCGAGTTTCTCGATGTAGCCATCGCGGAACTCGGTATTGGCGCAGCAGTAGCCGAAGGCTTTGGCATGCCAGTCGATGTGGCGGCGGGCGACTTCGATCTGGGGTGGCGTCATGTCGACGCCGACGACGCGGCCCTTCGGACCGACCATCTGGGCGAGCATGTAGACGTCCTGGCCGGCGCCGCAGCCGAGGTCCAGGACGCGCATGCCCTCCAGAAGCTCGGGCGCGACGAGGCCGCACCCATAGAATTTCGCCTTCACCTCCGGGTGGACCTTGGCGAGCATGTCCCTCACGCCTTGCGGCATAGCGCCCGGCGCGCAGCAGGCGCTGGTTTTCAGGTCCGCGGAGGTTTGCAAGGTCTCGCCGTAGTAGGTCTTGACGATGTCGAGGGTCATGATCGTGGCCTCTTGCTTGGCGCGCCGAGAGTTCCATGGCTGCGCGGGATCGACCGACTGTGCCAGTCTAGAACGACGCAGATCGTATCACACGAGGTGGCGTCAATCGGATGTCAGCGCGTCCGCCAACGCCTTGAAATCCGACACGATCAGATCCGGCTGGTTGGGTGATTGACCGTAGGGCCGCATTCGCCGGTCGACGAAGGCCGAACGGAAGCCATGCGATTTGGCGCCGATACAGTCGAAGGCATGGTTGGCAACGAACAGGCAGCTCGATCGCTCGATATCGGGCCAGCGCTCCGAGATCAGCCGCTCGGCGGTGGCATAGGTCTTCCAGTGCGGTTTGAAGTAGCCGGCCTCCTGAACCGAGATCGTCATGTCCATCGGGAAGCCGATGTGGGGCTTGGCCGCCTCGAGCATGTCCCGGTCGCCATTCGAGAGGATGACGAGCTTGTAGCGCTTCGAAAGCTGTTCGAGGGCGGCGAGTACGTCCG
Organism: Rhizobiales bacterium Ga0077524; assembly: GCA_001464755.1. Classification (GTDB taxonomy): domain Bacteria; phylum Pseudomonadota; class Alphaproteobacteria; order Rhizobiales; family Hyphomicrobiaceae. Next base: position 29,339 of record LNDR01000389.1, on the reverse strand, counting down.
GGAAGGGCTTCAGGCTTTCGATTTGCGCGACCAGCCATTCCACCTCGGTCTGGGTGTGGGAGATACGGCTGCGCTCCAGCACCTGTGAGACGGCGCGATGACCGATCTGGCGGTAAGGCGTGTGGCCGCGGTCGAGGAGCGCATCGATCATGCTGTCCTCGTAGTGTGTGCGCCGCCACCACGTCACGAACTGGTTGGGGTCGCCCTTCCAACCCTTTTTCGCGAGGAACGGCGTGACGGCGGTGACGAGGCCGCCCTGCATGTCGACGATCGTACCGTACTGATCGAAGACGAGGGCGCGGGTCTCGCGCTTCAGGATATCGAGGGTCGAGGCCATGGCGTGCCTTTGCTTGTCGGGGGGATGCGCGTGGGCGTACTCTTGACGCTGGTCAGCACTGACATCAAGAGGAGCCCGCGCATGACGACGCCGCCGAAGCCCTTCCGTATCGGCCTCCTGCTGTTTCCGGAGATCACTCAACTCGACATGACCGGGCCCTACGAGGTGTTCACGAAGTTCCCGGGGGCCGAGGTTCACCTCGTCTGGAAGTCGCTCGAGCCGGTGACGGTCAATGGCGGGATGCGTATCCTGCCGACGACGACGTTCGAGGCATGCCCGCAACTCGATCTGGTTTGCGTACCCGGCGGCGGCGGCATGAACCCGCTGCTCAACGACGCCGAAACGCTGGCGCTATGTGACGAGCGTGTGCACGGGCTCGCTCGTGCTGGGTGCGGCCGGGCTGTTGAAAGGCAAGCGGGCTGCGACTCATTGGATGAGCCTCGAGATGCTGGCCGATTTCGGCGCGATCCCTGTCGCTGAGCGCGTGGTCGTGGACGGCAACGTCTATACGGGCGGAGGGGTCACGGCCGGCATCGATTTCGCTTTGAAGGTCGCGGCGGACGCCTTCGGTGCCGATCTGGCGAAGTCGATCCAGCTCGCCATCGAGTACAATCCTCAGCCGCCCTTCAACGCGGGTTCGCCCGAAGGGGCAGGCGAGGCGATCGTGTCCCGAACGCGGGCGGCGGCTGCCGGCCGGCAGGCAGGATTGGGGTAAAAGAACCGACCGCTCGCCGACCGAGTCAGACGCCTCGGTCGGCGGCGGCGGTGTATCGCCGGTCTTGGTAGTCCTCGAGATTGCCGGTGTGAACGATGGCTATGTGCTCGCGCTTGCGGAAATAGGCCCACGCTTCGGCGGGTGACGCCGACGCGTCGACCACGACAGGCACCAATGCGCGCCGATAACCGGTCGGCAGATGCACGCTCTCGAGTTCGTCGAGGGCGGGCATCAAATTCTGGGGGACCTCCCACAGCTCGCCCTTCACCCGATGGCCCGAGCCGCGTTCGGGGATCAGGTACGGCGTGAACCAACGGCCGCCGACCACGAGCGGGTAGGCGTCCACCGTCCGGGCGTCGCCGAGGTAGGCTGCCCCGTCCATATAGTGGTGGTTCGGAAATCCGCGCTTGAGAGTGCCGTAGACGAACACGCGATGAGGCGTTGTGGTCACGCTCCCGCGTCACCCGATCTCGTTCGACTGCAGGTAGCCGAGAACCTTCTCGAGGGGCTCGACGTCGCCGAACTTGGCGTCGATGTCGAACAAGTTCCACTCGACGGCGCCGATGATGCGATCGCCCACGGCCTCGCGCACGACGATCGGCCGGAAGCCGTCCGCGATGGCGTCTTCGACCGTGTTGCGGACACAGGCGCACGCTGTCACGCCGGTGACGATCACCGTGTCGACGCCCATCGCGCGCAGCATGCCGCCGAGATGGGTGCCGTGAAAGGCGCTCGCCCGCTTCTTGACAATGACGTGCTCGCCGGGCTCGGGGGCGATGCGGTCGTCGATGGCTGCTGCGTGGCTACCGGTCTTAAGAACCTCGACCGGGATCTTGTACTGCCAGAGGCCCATGTCGCTGTTGGGCCCCTCGGTCACGTCATAGGCTGTCGTCGTGTAGACGATAGGGAGCTTGCGCGCGCGGAAGGCCTTCAGCAGCGCCTGCGTCGCGGGAATGATCGTCTCCATGCCTTCGCAGGAGAAGGCGTGGCCCGGCTGTGTCCAGGCGTTGGCGAGATCGATGTTGATCAGGGCCGGGCGTTTGCCGTAGCCGATCCGGCGTTGGAATCCGCGGTTTTGATAAAGCGCGCTATCCGCCGCGAAAACTTTCTCCAGCGCCGCTTTCAGTTCGTCTGTGGGGTTCATGACATCTCCTCCCGGACCGAAGATGGAGCTTAGGTGCCGCCCTAGAGGTCGGCAACAGGGGACGAGAGCCGAGCGTGTCTGTTCGCCGTGCAGGCTGCTCAATCAGGCGGCCCCTGTATCCCTGAGCGCGAGAGTGGATGTGCAGCAGATCCGGAGTTGTCCGTTCGTGAGCGCCCCTCAACCGGTAACGAAAGCGTGAAGTGAACGATGTTCTAAATGGTTTGCAATACGGACCGATGTGTTTTATTACTTAACTCACGCCGGGCCGATGCCCGCACCCAATCACTTCAAACCGCTGGCTGGAGACGATTATGACCCGCTCATCCCTGATCGCCACTGTTGGTGCCGTCCTGACCGCAACCGTCGCTTTGACCGGGGCCGCCTCTGCCCAGGGCTATGGTCACGCTCAGCACCGCCACCAAGCTCACCATGCGCACCACGGCTACGCTCCGAAAGCCCATGTCTGCTTCGAGAAGGTGTCGACGCCCGACGTCTACGGCTACGTCAAGAAGGCTGTCGTCAAGGAGCCTGGCCGTTGGGAGAGTTCCGTGATCCCGGCCGTCTACGCCGAGCGTGAGGTGAAGGTACTGGTCCAGGCCGAGACCTACCAGGCGAAGGTCGAGCCTGCGGTCTACGAGACCCGCGAGCGCAAGGTCCTGGTCAAGGCCGAGGTCAAGCGCGTGCATGTGACGAACGCAGTCTACAAGACCGAGTACGTCTCCCAGAAAGTGCACGGTGGCCATAGCCACGGGGGCTACAAGACGCACGCCGAGAGGACACTGGTCGAACCGGCGAAGCAAGAGGTCAATGTCGAGCCCGCGGTCTACAAGACCGAACAGTTCCAGGTTCTCGTGAAGCCTGAGCGGCACTACAAGGTGCCGGTCCCCGCCGTCTACGAGACCAAAGTCGAGAAGTACATCGTCAAGCCGGCCTACGAGCAGAAGGTCTACCACCAACCGGTGATCGAGCACGTGCAGGAGCGGATCGTCGTGAAGCACGGTCACACCTTCACCCGGCCCGTCCACAAGGCACACGGCGAGAAGTGCTGAGGCCGAGCGTTTCTGGCTCGCAGGAACCAAAGCAACTGAGGAGGCGCCGGTCGATCGGGCGCCTCTTTCCGTTTAGCGGCCGCCCGTCTTCGCGCCCGATCGATTGATTTCGCCGCGAGGGCGCTCAATGAGCCGCGGATGCGTAGCCGCCGTCCGCTCTGGAATCGAGACGGCGGCGGAGATGCTCCGCCGCCGTCTCAATCAGACGCGTGATGCTCAGCCCTTCTTGGCGTCCTTGATGGCTTTTGCCACCTTCGGTGGGGACAGCGGCAGGCTCGACATGCGAAGCCCGATCGCGTTGTTGACCGCATTTGCGACAGCCGGGACGGATGCTACCAGCGGCACCTCGCCGACGCCGCGTACGCCCTGCGGATGCTTCGGGTTCGGGATCTCGATCATCACGTTGTCGATCATCGGCAGGTCGGAGGCGACGGGCATCCGGTAGTCGAGGAACCCTGGATTGTCGACCTTGCCGTTCTTGTCGTAGATGTATTCCTCGTTGAGCGCCCAGCCGATGCCCTGCACGGCACCGCCCTGCATCTGGCCCTCGACGTAGGACGGATGAATGGCACGGCCAACGTCCTGAATGGACGTGTAGCGCAGCACCGTCACCTTGCCGGTCTCGGGATCGACCTCGACGTCGCAGATGTGAGTCGCAAAGCCGCCCTCGGCGCCAGTGGTGTTGAGTTGCACGCCGGCGCCGATCGGACCGCCGGTCTGCGGCGCCTGGGCCGCGATCTGGGCGAGCGTGAGCGGTGGGAACTTGCCGGCGTTGTCGCCTGCCGGACGGGCCTCGCCATCCTCCCAGACCACCGCTTCCGCATCGATCTTCCAGATCTTGGCGGCGCGCTCTCGCAGCTGCTTGATGACGGTCTGCGTCGACTGGGTGACGACCATGGCGGACGCGAAGGTGACGCGGCTGCCGCCCGTGAGGTTCGAGAAGCCGATTACGCTGGTGTCGCCGATCAGCACCGAGATCCGGTCATAGTCGATCCCGAACAACTCGGCCGCGATGTTGGCCGTCGAGGCTCGCGAGCCGCCGATGTCGGGGTGGCCGGTGACGATGACGACGTTCCCATCCTCGGTGACGTTCACCTGGGCGCTCGATTCGCCGCCGGCATTGAACCAGAAACCCGAGGCGATACCGCGACCCTGGTTCTTGCCGAGTGGTGCCTTGTAGTGCGGGTGCTCCATGGCTTGACGGAGAGTCTCGGCGTAGCCGATCGCGGGATAGACAGGTCCATGCGCGGCCTTGGTGCCCTGCTTGGCGGCGTTTTTCAGGCGCAGCGCAAGTGGGTCCATCTTCAGCTTTGCCGCGATCTCGTCGAGCACGCACTCGACCGCATGGGCACCAATCGGGGCTCCAGGGCCGCGATAGGCCGCCACTTTCGAACGGTTGGAGACGACCTCGTAGCCGGTCGAAAGCACGTTCGGGATGTCGTAGGGCGCAAACGCGCAGCCCGCCGCACCGCGGATCGGTGCGCCTGGGAAGGCGCCGGACTGCAGATAGAACGTCCCCTGTGCGGCAACGATTTTGCCGTCCTTGGTGACGCCGATCTTGCACTTGCTCTGGGAGCCCGAGGTTGGGCCGGAGGCGTGGAACACCTCCTCGCGCGTCATCGTCATCTTGACCGCGCGGCCGGACCTCCGCGACAGTTCGAGAGCCAGTGGCTCGAGGTAAACGATCGTCTTGCCGCCAAAACCGCCGCCGATTTCGGCTGGAATGGCGCGGATCTGGCTCTGGTCAAGGTCGTTCAGGTAGGCGCACATGGCGCGCACCATGAATTGGCCCTGGCTCGATGACCAGATCACGGTGTGGCCGTCCTGCCCGACGCTGACGACGCAGGCGTGCGGCTCGATGTAGCCCTGATGGATAGGCCGCGTCGAGAAACTACGCTCGATGACGAGATCGGCCTCTTTGAAGCCGGCATCGATGTCGCCGAGCTTGTGCTCGAGCTTGCTCGCGATGTTGGAGGGCTTGCCGTCGAATTTGATGTGATCGTGCAGGATCGGCGCGTCCGGCTTCAGGGCGTCGTCGATCTCGATCGCCCAGGGGAGCACCTCGTACTCGACCTTGATCAGCTTCAACGCCTGCTTGGCGATGGCGAGTGTCGATGCGGCGACGGCTGCGACCGGATGGCCGATGAACAGCACTTTCTCCCGGGCGATGACGTTGCGGGCCATCCAGCGCATGTCCTGGATGCCGAGCATGATCGATTTGTCGACAGGGAACTCGACTAAGTCCTTGCCGGTGACGACGGCCTTGACGCCAGGAAGTGCCGAGGCCTTCGAGGTATCGATCGATATGATGCGAGCATGTGCATGGGGGCTGCGCAGGACCTTGCCGTAGATCTGGCCCGGCATGGTGTAGTCGGCCGCGTACTGCGCCCGCCCCGTAACCTTGTCCTCGCCGTCGGGGCGGATGGTGCGCTTGCCGATCCACTTGTTGCTCAGGTTGACGTCGTTCATGCTCACTCTTCCTGTTGGTTCGGGTGGTCGCGTCCCGAATTGCGGCCAGCTTGAAGCCGGCGTCAGTTGAGACGGAATTAAAGCTGGTGCATCACGCCATATCATACGGCGACGCGCAAGGTCGTCGATCACCTTACGGCATGCGGCTCCATCGGTCGACCAGCGTACCGAGGATACCCCGGAGCATGGAGATGATGACGAGCACCTGACGCAAACCGTAGATCATCGTATCCAGAGCCAAGACGCGCGAGCCGAGAACGGACTGCAGCTTGGACGAGCTTTGCACGCCGACTCGCAGGAATTCGGTCAGCAATTGGGTGACAACGGCCCCAAACGTAGGTCCGAGCATCGTCCACAGGCCCCCGGCGATGCAAAAAAACAATGTTCAGGGAAAGCCCGAGGTCGGCTCGTCTTCGATCCGATCTTCAGCTCTTTCTGCGCGCCTGCGCCAAGTGCGGCCGACTCGAGCAGGCCGAGGCTGGCCGCAACAATGCGAAAAATTACCTTGCGTTCCCTCCCGGGTCTCCCAGCCTAGCCCTGCCGGCTGATTATTGTGGTGGCGGTCGCGGATGCGAGGCAGCTGATTGTGTAGCTTCGATGCAACTGGGGACAGAGGTGAATGGTGGGTGAAGCGACGACACGAACGCCCTCTGGCAACGGGCGAGCGAGCGGGCTTCCCGCTGAGATGGCTCGCGGCCATGTCGAGGCAAGCGTGGCTCGGATTCCAGCGACGGATACTGTGGAGCAGGCATTGAGCCGCCTCAGACGGGTGCGCTACGTCATTGTCGATGTCGTGCTGGTCGTGGATCAGCAGCAGCGCTACGTCGGTGTTGCGCCCATTGGAGAGCTCCTGGCCGCGGCGCCCGATCGTGCGGTCAGTGACGTCGTGCGGCGCGACTGGCCGATTGCCGACCCGGAGCTCGATCAAGAGCTTGCGCTCGAACGGGCCGTAGCAGCCGGTGTCACGACGTTGCCCATCGTTGATGGCGCTGGTCATGCCCTCGGTTGCATCCCTGCGCATGCTCTGATCGAGATCCTTGCCGCCGAGCACCGCGAGGATGTGCACCGCATGGTCGGCATCCTGCGGGAGGGTGCCAATAGCCGCCACGCCATCGAGGATCCGCCGTTTACGCGCTTTCGTCGGCGCTTTCCCTGGCTGGTCATCGGGCTCGCCCTGAGCACCGCCGGCACCGCGGTGATGGCCGGCTTCGAGGAAATGCTCGCTCGCAATGTCGTCGTCGCCTTCTTTATTCCCGCCCTTGTCTATCTGACCGACGCGATCGGAACCCAGACCGAGGCGATCGCCGTGCGTGGACTTTCGATGACCCAAAAATCCTTTCCGGACATCCTTATGCGCGAGATTGCCACGGGCGGCATGATCGGGGGCGCGCTCGCGGTTCTGGCAATGAGTGGCATCTGGCTCGTCTACGGCGACCTCAGGCTGGCGGTGGGCGTGGGGTTGTCGCTGGTCGTGGCTGGTACGCTCGCCTGCGCCATCGGCCTGACGTTGCCGTGGATATTGTCGCGCCTTCATATCGATCCGGCGCTGGGCTCGGGGCCAGTCGCGACCATCATCCAGGACGTGCTGACACTGCTGGTCTACTTCTCGATTCTGACGACGTTGCTGGCCCCGTGACGACCGTCACGCGAAGGCTTCGCTTCGCTGCACGCTGGCAGGCTCCTGGGAATCTAAAGGCTCGACGCTGCGAATTGCGCTCGTGGCCCCGAATACGTTCCCGATTCCGATCACGACCGGTTCCCGCGAGGTTAGCATCATTTGGCCACACGCCAGGTCGTCGAGCGTACCCCGCCAGTGCCATTCCCCGGTTCGCGAGACACCGGCAACCGCCGCGGCTGGCGTGTCGGTGGCGAGACCCGCGGCGATCAGGCGCTCCGCCATTGCGGGCGCGGTCTTGCCGCCCATGTAGACGACGAGAGTGGTCGATGTATCGGCGAGGCCGTGCCAGTCGATCGTGTCGGGCAACGCGCCAGTGCAGCCGTGCCCGGTGACATAGCGCACAGAGTGGGCGGCGTCGCGATGCGTGAGCGAGAGCCCGAGGGCGGCGGCCATGGCCGAAGCGGCGGTGATGCCGGGAACCACCTCGCAGTCGATCCTGGCATCGGCGAGGGCCGCAATCTCCTCCCCTGCACGACCGAAGATCATGGGGTCGCCCGACTTGAGGCGGACGACGTGGCGTCCCTCCGACGCGAGCTGCACCATCAGGTCGTTGATGTCGTCCTGTCGGCAGCTCTCGCCGTGGCCGCGCTTGCCGACGCAGATGCGCCTGGCCTCGCGACGGGCCAGTTCGAGCACCGCGTCGCTGACGAGATCGTCGTAGAGAATCACATCGGCGGACTGAAGCACACGGACCGCCTTCAGAGTGAGCAGCTCTGCATCGCCGGGGCCCGCGCCGACAAGGGTGACCCGCCCACGATCCCGGGCGCCAACACGCTCGATCTCGGCGATGGCGGCGTCCATCTCGCGCTCGGCCGCATGGCCAGGCGGTGGCCCGAACGCACGCTCCGAGAGCCGCTCCCAGAAGGCGCGCCGTGGTGCACCAGGAGCGAGCCGCCGGGCGACCTCGCCGCGGAGGTTCTTAGCCAGACGCCCCCAGCCGGCGAGCGACGGCGGCAGCAGCACCTCGATGCGCCGACGGATCGCCTGCCCGAGAATGGGAGCCGCCCCATCGGTCGAGATGCCGATCACGACGGGCGAACGATTGACGATCGAGCCGAGCTGGAACTGGCAGTAGGCCGGCTTGTCGATGACATTGACTGGCACGCCTGCCGCCCGCGCCGCGCGGCAGAATGCTTCGGCCTCGGCGTCGTCCTCGGCATCTGCGAAGGCGACGGCGGCACCTGCGAGAACATCGTCACCCCAGGGCCGCTCGTGATGCGTGATGCTCCCGGCGGCCGCCCCCCGTTCGATCAGCGCCGCCATCTCGCCGCTAAGCTCGGTTGCGTAGACGCAGACGTCGGCGCCCGCCGCAGCCAGCAGCTCCGCCTTCCAGGCAGCCGCGGCCGAGCCTCCGGCGACGACCGCGCGCTTGGCCGCCAGATCCAGGAACACGGGTAGCTTGGCGAGTGCTCCGAGCCGAGCAGGCGCGGCGTCAGCCGGCTTTCGCGAGACGGGCTTCATCGATGATCCTCTGGATATCGGAACGACACGAGCCGCAGTTCGTGCCTGCCTTGACGGCGAGGCCGACATCAGCGACCGAGCGTGCACCACCCGTGGCGATTGCCGCCACGATCTCATTGCGACCCACATCGAGGCACGCGCAGACGATGGGACCTCGGTCACGGACGCCGCCGCCGGGCCGCCCTGCGAGAAGACGCAGGCGATCCTCTGGTGGTACGGTCTGGCCGATTTGCTCGCCGATCCACGTCCGCGCGATAGTCAACGGGCCACGCGCGACGAACATCGCGCCGACCAACCGCTCGCCCGAGAAGACGGCAACCCGATGCTGGCCGGCCTTGGCATCGCGATAGGCCAAGACTTCGAGGTCGCTTCCGTCCAGACCGGGAAGAGCACGCGCGAAGGCATCCCAGTCGTCCGGCTCGGTCGTGCCCGCGAGATCGCAGCGGTACCCATTCTGGAGGCGTGCGCTGGCGGCATAGTCGGCGATGTTGGGCGACGGCTTTTCGATGGTCACGGCGAAGGCGTGCCAGTGCGCATGGAAGGGGCGGACAGCGACGCCGGTGTGCTTGAGCTCGGGTTGACCCGAGACCGGATCAGTGGCTGCGCCGACGAGCGTATCGATGCGAGCCTGACTGGCGACTACACTCGTCCAGTGCATTGGTGCGAAGATGCTGCCAGGTCGTTGCGTGTCGGTGACGGCGACTCGCATCAAGACCCGCCCGCTGGCACTCTCGATTTCCGCGATGCCACCGTTCATCAGCCCCAACGCGACGGCATCGGTGGGGCTCACCTCGACCGTGGGCTCCGGAGCATGGGCCATGAGGCGCGCGGATTTCGCCGTCCGCGTCATGGTGTGCCAATGATCGCGCAGCCGGCCCGTGTTGAGGATCAGCGGGTATCGCGGGCTCGTCTGCTGGACCGGTGCTTGGAATGGCGTCGCGACGAAGCGTGCACGACGATCCGGGGTAAAGAAGCGGCCATCGGCGAAGAAGCGTGTCTCCCGTGGCGTGTCGCCATTCGGTTGCGGCCATTGGAACGGTGCCAGCTTTTCGTAGTCGGCCGGCGTGATGGCGCCATGCGCACCGATGTCGAGATCGCGCGAGCCGTTGTTGCCGGTCGCTGTCAGTCGCGCATATTCGGCGAAGATTTCGGAAGGGTGCTGCCAGTCGAAGGCGTCGGCAAAGCCCATGCGGCGGGCAACTTCGGCAAGCTGCCACCAGTCGGGACGAGTATCGCCGGGTGGCGGCAGGAATTTGCGCTGGCGCGAGATGCGCCGCTCCGAGTTGGTGACGGTGCCGTCCTTCTCGCCCCAGGCCGTGGCTGGAAGACGGACATGCGCGTGGCGCAACGTATCGGTGTCGGCCACGACATCAGAGACGACGACGAACGGGCAAGCGGCAAGCGCGCGCGTCACGCTATCGGCGTCGGGAAGGCTGACGGCCGGGTTGGTGCCCATGATCCAGAGTGCCTTGATCCGGCCATCGCCAACGGCGCGAAAGAGATCGACGGCTTTCAGGCCAGGCTTCTCGGCCAGGCGTGGCGCGCCCCAGAAGTTGGCGACGATGCGACGGTGGACGGGGTCGGCAAGCTCCATGTGCGCGGCGAGCATGTTGGCGAGCCCGCCGGTCTCGCGTCCGCCCATGGCGTTCGGCTGCCCAGTCACCGAGAATGGCCCCATGCCAAGGCTTCCGATGCGCGCGGTGGCCAAATGGCAGTTCAGTATCGCGTTGACCTTGTCGGTTCCTGCCGACGACTGGTTGACACCCTGGCTGTAGACCGTAACGACGCGCTCGGTCTCGGCGAACATCTCGTAGAAGTCGGCAAGCTGGGTCGGCCGTAGTCCAGTCGTGGCGGCGATCTCGGAAAGGCTCATCGTCGAGGCTGCGGCGAGCGCGGCCTCGAGGCCTGTCGTGTGCGCGCTGACATAGCCCCGATCGATCCGCCCGGCGGCTGAGAGGTGGGCAAGCAATCCATTAAACAGTGCGACGTCTGAGCCGGGCGTCAGAGCGAGGTGCAGGTCGGCGATCTCGCAGGTGGCCGTGACCCTGGGATCGATCACGATGACCTTGGTGCCGCGCTCCTGGCGGGCCGCGATCAGGCGCTGATAGAGGACGGGGTGGCACCAGGCCAGGTTCGAGCCGACCAGCACGACGAGGTCGGCCGTCTCGAGATCCTCATAGCAGCCGGGAACGGTGTCGGTCCCGAACGCGCGCCGATGGCCGGCTACCGATGAGGCCATGCACAGGCGGGAGTTGGTGTCGATGTTGGCGGAGCCGACGAACCCCTTCATCAGCTTGTTGGCGACGTAGTAGTCCTCGGTCAGGATCTGGCCCGAGACGTAGAACGCGACACTGTCGGGGCCATGCTCGCGGATCGCTTCCGCGAAGCGCTGAGCCACGAGATCGAGTGCGTCGCTCCAGGTCGCGCGCGTGCCGTCGATTGACGGGTGCAGCAGGCGGTCGTCGAGAGACAAGGTCTCTCCGAGTGCCGAGCCCTTCGAGCAGAGCCTGCCGAAGTTTGCCGGGTGCTCTGGGTCACCCTTGATTTCGGCAGTGCCGTCGCCGCGCGCCCGTGCGAGCACGCCGCAACCGACGCCGCAGTAGGGGCAAGTGGTGCGCGTCCAGCTGTCGCCGTGCATCGGTCACTCCGATCTGTCGTGGTGCTCGACTAGGCGTCGTCGGCCGGCAGGAGAGCTTCCGCATCCAACAAGATGCGGCCCGCCTCGACCTTGATCCGGTGAGATCGCGTCGCGCCGACGTCGGCGCCTTGGGCCTTGCCGGTGTCGAGCGAGATCACCCAGTTGTGCAGCGGGCAGGTCACCGAGTGGCCATGCACGATGCCTTCGCTGAGCGGTCCGCCCTTGTGCGGGCATTTGTCGTCGATCGCGAAGATGGCGTCGTCCGCGGTGCGGAACACTGCGAGGCAACCCGCAGCGGTGCGAACGATGCGCGCGCCTTCGCGAGGAATGTCATCGAGCTCGCCGATGTCGATCCAGGCGGTATCCATCATAGTCATTCCGCTGCCTCCGCCCGTGCGAGGTCTGCAAGCGGGCGGAACTCGTGGGCGTCCTTGCCTGCAGCCCGCTCGGCCCATGGGTCGATCTGCGTGAACTTCTGCGAGTGTACGAAGCGGTCATAGAGGACGCGGCGGCGCTCGACGTCGTCGAGAACCTGTGCGCGGATCGTGTCGATGCCGACGCGCTTGGCCCATTTGTAGATGCGCTCGAGATATCGCCCCTGCTCGCGATAGAGCTGGACCAGCGCGGCGATCACCTCGATCGTCTCGGCCTCGGTGGAGACGTGACCGAGCACTTCCGTCCCTTTGATGTCGAGGCCAGCTGCGCCGGCGAAGTGAATGTCGTAGCCCGACTCTACGCAGATCACGCCGACGTCCTTGCACGTCGCCTCGGCACAGTTCCGCGGACAGCCCGATACCGCCATCTTGACCTTGGCCGGAGTCCACGAGCCCCACATGAACTTCTCGATCTTGATGCCGAGGCCGGTGGAATCCTGCGTGCCGAACCGGCACCAGTCCGTGCCAACGCAGGTCTTTACCGTGCGCAGGCCCTTGGCGTAGGCGGCTCCCGATACCATGCCGGCCTTGTTGAGGTCCGCCCACACGGCGGGCAGGTCCTGCTTCCTGACGCCCAGCATGTCGATGCGTTGACCGCCCGTAACCTTCACCGAGGGGATCTTGAACTTGTCGACGACGTCGGCGATGGCGCGCAGCTCGCTCGCGCTGGTCATGCCGCCCCACATGCGCGGCACCACCGAGAAGGTGCCGTCCTTCTGGATGTTGGCGTGCACGCGTTCGTTGATGTAGCGGGATTGATTGTCGTCCACGTACTCGCCGGGCCATGTGGCGAGCAGGTAGTAGTTGAGCGCCGGCCGGCACTTCGCGCAGCCCGATGAGGTCTTCCACTCGAGCGCTTGCATCAGCGCCGGGATCGATTTGACCCCCTTTGCGACGATGTATCGGCGCACGTCGTCGTGGCCGTGGTCGGTGCACGGGCACATCGGTTGCACGGCGGCAGGATTGTAGGCGTCGCCGTGCTTGGATTTGAGCAGCAACTCGACGAGCCCTGTGCAGGACCCGCAGCTCGCCGAGGCCTTCGTGTGCGCGCGCACATCGTCCAGCGTCTTGAGACCGAGCGTTTCGATGGCGCCCGTGATCCGTCCCTTGCACACGCCGTTGCAGCCGCAGATCTCGGCATCGTCAGGAAGCGCTGCAACGGCCGCCGTAGGGTCCGCGTTGGCGCCTCCCGCAAAGGCTGGACCAAAGATGAGGGTCTCGCGGAGAGCCGCAATGTCCGTGCCGCGCCGGATGTGATCGAAGAACCAGGCACCGTCGCCGGTGTCGCCGAAGAGAACGGCCCCGATCAGCTTGTCGTCTTTCAGGACGAGCCGCTTGTAGACGTTGCGCGCCGCGTCGCGGAGCACGATCTCCTCGCGATCCTTGGCATCGGCGAAATCGCCCGCCGAGAAGAGGTTGATGCCCGTCACTTTCAGCTTTGTCGCCGTGGCGCTGCCTCGGAACTCGGCGCCATTCTCGCCGGCGAGCTGGGCGGCCACCACGTTCGCCATCTCGTAGAGCGGAGCGACGAGGCCGAATACCTGCCCCTCGGCCTCGGCGCATTCGCCGAGCGCGAAAATTGCCGGATCGCAGGTGCGCATGGTTTCATCGACGACGACGCCGCGCTTGACCTCGAGCCCCGCCGCCTTGGCAAGGCCCGCATTCGGTCGGATGCCGACGGCCATCACGACGATGTCGGCCGCGAGCGTGGTGCCGTCCTCCAGCTCGACCGCAGTGACGCGGGCCGGTCCCAGGCGGATGTCCGAACCGGCGATCGCCTTGGTGTTGGCCCTGGTGATGACGCGGATGCCGCGCGCCTCTACGGCTTTCTGCAGCAGATGACCGGCTGCCGGATCGAGCTGGCGCTCCATCAGCGTCGGCATGAGGTGCAGGACCGTCACATCCATACCCTGCTCGCGCAGACCGGCCGCGGCTTCGAGCCCGAGCAGGCCGCCACCGATGACGACGGCACGACCGCCGCGCTTGGCGGCGAGCAGCATGGCGTGCACGTCGTCGAGGTCGCGGTAGGTGAGAACGCCCGCCAGATCGTGGCCCGGCACCGGGATTACGATCGGCATCGAGCCCGTCGCGATGATCAGCTTGTCGTAAGCCGCCGTCACGCCCTCCGCCGAGGTCACGGTTCGCGCGTTCCGATCGATCTCGACGACCTTGTGTCCCTTGTAGAGCGTGACGTCGTGCTTCACGTACCAGCCGTCGCCGTGGATCACGATCTCCTCGAACGTCTTCTCGCCGGAGAGCACGGGCGACAGCATGATGCGGTCGTAATTCACGCGCGGCTCGGCGTTGAAGATCGTGACGTCGTAGGCGTCGGGCGCCAGCTCGAACAGTTTCTCCAGCGCGCGGCCCGGCGCCATGCCGTTGCCGACCACGACCAGCTTCTCTTTGCCCATGTCGGGATCTCCGTCGGTAGCTGGCCCGGTTACTCGGCTGCCAGAAGGGCGGGCTGGGCATGGCGCTCGTAGAGAAACTTGAGCACGGCCTCCCGCATCGCGAGGTAAATGGGATGTGCGACGAGTTCGAGCCGCCGGCGTGGACGCGGCAGCTGGACATCGAGGATCTCGCCGATGGTCGCAGCCGGACCGTTGGTCATCATGACGATGCGATCGGACAGCAGCACGGCCTCGTCCACGTCGTGCGTGATCATGATCACGGTGTTGCCGAGGCGTGCATGGATCTGCATGACGCTGTCCTGCAAGTGCGCGCGGGTCAGGGCATCGAGCGCGCCGAATGGCTCGTCGAGCAGCAGCACTTTCGGCTCCATGGACAGAGCGCGCGCGATGCCGACCCGTTGCTTCATCCCGCCTGAGATCTCCGCCGGGCGCTTGTCCTTGGCGTGAGCCATCTGCACGAGTTCGAGATTGTGCATCACCCATGCTCTGCGCTCGGCTCTTGGCTTCCTCGAGCCGAACACTTTGTCGACGGCGAGCGCCACGTTCTCGTAGACCGTCAGCCACGGCAGAAGTGAGTGGTTCTGGAAAACGACGGCCCGTTCGGGCCCGGGCGCGTTCACCTCGTGATCCTCGAGGAGGATGGCCCCGTGCGATACCTGCGTGAGACCGGCGACGAGGTTCAGCAACGTCGATTTTCCGCAGCCGGAGTGGCCGATGATCGAGACGAACTCGCCTTTTTCGATGCCGAGGCTCACCTCGCGGAGCACCTCGGTGGTTGCCGATCCGCGGCTGAAGGACTTAGAGATCCGGTCGACCTTCAGGAATGAGCGGCCGGCAGCGAATGGCATCTCGAGGGTGTGCGAGCGGGGCTCTACGGGGGCGATCATGAGCAGTCTCCTCAGGAGGCTTGGGTGCCGCGCGTCGCGACGTGGCCGACGGCCGCGACGATGCGGTCGAGGATGAAGCCGACGATGCCGATGTAGGCGAGGGCGACGACGATGTCGGAGAGGCGCGAGGAATTCCACGCGTCCCAGATGAAGAAGCCGATGCCGACGCCGCCGGTAAGCATCTCCGCCGCGACGATCGCGAGCCACGAAAGGCCGATGCCAATCCGCAAGCCCGTGAAGATGTAGGGCGCTGCCGATGGAATCATGATCCGCCAGAAGAACTCGATCGGATTGAGGCGCAGGACAGCCGCGACGTTGCGGTAATCCTGCGGAATGTTGCGGATGCCGACGGCCGTATTGATGATGATCGGCCAGATCGCTGTGATGAAGATCACGAAGATCGCCGAGGGATTGGCGTCGCGGAATGCGGCCAGCGAGATCGGAAGCCAGGCGAGCGGCGGCACTGTGCGCAGGATCTGGAAGATCGGATCGAGCCCGCGCATGGCCCACACGCTCTGTCCGACCAGGGCGCCGAGCAGGACGCCAGCGACCGCCGAGAGGCCGAAGCCGATCGCGACGCGCTCGAGCGACGTGAGCACGCGCAGTCCAAGGCCGATGTCCTGCGGCCCGGCGACGAAGAACGGATCGACGATCAAGTCGCGCGAATCCGTCCAGATCTTCGACGGTGCGGGCAGGCTGGATTTCGGGCTGGAGCAGGCGAGTTCCCACACGATCAAGCCTGCCGCCAGCACGATGAGCGGTGGCAGGATGTTGGTGAGCCAGCTCACAAACATCGGTCGCAGGAAGGCCCAGCGTGAGTCTTTCGGGCGCTTCAGCGGTACGATCACAGACGGGGCCGGCTTGGAAGCGCCGAGGCGCGCTCCCGAGGCGACGACCAACTGAGGCCGGTTGGCGTTGGCAGACATGGTGAGCTTCTCTCTGCTGTGGGATGGGCGGCGCTTCGGCGATCAGACCGCAGCGCGCTTGATCGAGAGGGATTTGAGATAAGCCTGCGGATCGGCTGGATCGAAGGTCTTGCCGTCGAAGAACTTCTCGATACCGCGGCTGTCACCGGTGGGGTGGCCGGCAACCCCGAGGGCCTTTGCCGCCTCGATCCAAAGATCCGAGCGGTTGGTCTTGTCGACGAGGGCCTTGACGTCGAGCGTCGGTTCGAACTTGCCCCAGCGGATGTTCTCCGTGACGAACCACGTGTCGAGGCTTTTCCAGGGATAGGAGACCTCGCCCTTGTCGCCCCAGAACTTCATCCGCAGATCGGAGCCTTTGACCGTCTTGCCGCGACCGTAATTGATGTCACCTTTGATGCGGCCAACGATGTCGGGAACAGGAACATTGAACCATTGGCGGCGGCCGATGATGCTGGCCATCTCGTCCTTGTTCTCGAGCTTGTCGCACCACTGCTGGGCCTCCATCGTGGCCATTACGATGGCGAGCGCCGCCTTGGAATTGGCGTCGACCCAATCCGCGCGCATGCCGAGGATTTTCTCGGGATGCTTGAACCAGATCTCACCCGTTGTGGCGGCGGTGAAGCCGATGTCCTGGTTGACGAGCTGCTCGTTCCAGGGCTCGCCGACGCAGAAGGCATCCATGTTCCCGACTTTCATGTTCGCCACCATCTGGGGTGGCGGGACGACGATGGTCGAGATGTCCTTGTCGGGATCGATGCCGCCGGCAGCGAGCCAGTATCGAATCCAGAGGTCGTGCGTGCCGCCGGGGAAGGTCATCGCCACCTTCACTTCCTTGCCGGCCGCGCGCTTCTTGGCGAAGGCCTCTTTCAGCGGCGTGGCGTCAGTGCCGACGGGCAGGTCTTTGTACTCGTTGGAGACCGAAAGGCCCTGACCGTCCTCGTTGAGGTTCAGCAGCGTGTACATCGGCAGGGGCTGGCCGTTCTGCATGACTTTGCCGGTCGTGTAGAGGTGCGCCTTCGGGCGGAGGATGTGGCCGCCGTCGATGCCGTTGGCTTTCGTGCCGAGGGCCATGTTGTCCCGCGTGGCGCCCCAGGAGGCCTGCTTCAGGATCTCCATGTCGGGTAGGCCGTACTTGGCGTAGATGCCCTTTTCCTTGGCGATGATGAGAGGGGATGCGTCCGTCAGCGCGATGTAGCCGAGCTTGGTGCCCTTGACCTCGGGCCCCGCGCCCTGCGCGAAGGCGCCGGACGGAAATGCAGCCTTTATCGATGAGATGAGCGTGGCGGTCGCCGCTGCCGCAGTGGACTGGCGCAGGAAATCGCGTCGCCCGATCGTTGCGCTCATCGTCGTCTTCCTCGTGCTCATCTCTCAGTCTCCTTTCGGTTGCCCTGGGCTGCGGCCGGGCAACGTCGTGTTGGGGGCGGGCTCCGAGCAAAAAAAAGCGCTGCGACTTGAGGACTGGCGACCCTCGCGAGAAGGGGCGTCGATCCAAAGTCGGCAGCGCTGCCAGGCGGCCCGTCATTGGGCCTCGTTGCGGGAGCTGAGGAGCCAGCTACGGTTAATGCATTGCAGAATGTGTGCCAGTTCGTGCCAGCAGCAAGAAAGTGCTATTTTCAAGTGCATTCGGGGGTTTCGATCGCGGCCCCAGGTTGGCGGGAGTGCGCGATGGCGCCTGATGGAAAGGCGGTTGCACGAATTTTATGCGGCACCCACAGCGCAGCAGCACTATGCCTCGCGGATAGCGAACCGGCGCAGATAGCCGGGAATATCGGTCGCATCAAAACTGGTGCCGTCGAAGAACGCTACGTCCGAGGCTGTGTCGCCGCTTTTGGTCTCGACTGCCGCGCTGAAAAGATCAGGCCGATAGACCGACTTGATGGCGGCAATGGCCTTTGCATCGAGCGTCGCCTGTCCCCAACGCACCATCTGCGAATAGAACCACACGGCGTGCGACTCACGCGCCAGCATCGCGCCGTCAGCTGCGAACGACAGAAATCCGTCTCCGCATGTCGTAGCGGCGGGGCCACCGGCTCCCCTCATAGCCAGTGCCGAGGTGATCACCTCTGCCGGCTGGCCAATGATTTCGCTAGCGGACAGGAGCCGCGCCAACTGTTGGTGATTAGCGGCGTCGTCGCACCAGCAAGCTGCCTTGTAGATCGCGCGGAGGAGCCGGCCGAGACGCTCGGGCGAGGCCTCGGCGAATGCGTGGCGGACACCCAGAACCTTGTCGGGACTGCGATGCCAGATGTGCGCGCTGGTCGTGAGAACATGTCCTGCACCGAGTGCGACGGCGGCACTACCCCACGGCTCGCCGACACAAAAGCCATCTATGCGCGCGCTCTCGAGAGCAGCCGTCATCAGCGAGGGAGGCACGATCACCAACTCGACATCGATACCGGGCCGCACACCGGCGAAGCCGAGCCAATAGGCGAGCTGATAGTGGTGCGCGGAGTAGGGGTGGACGATGGCAATGGTCAACGGCGGTTTCCCGGTCCTTTGCCGATCGGCGGTCAGGCGGGCGACGGCCTCAGCCGTCGAGGATGCGTCGAGGCTCGTGCCCGCGCCCAGCTCCGCCAACTCGGCCCGCACCGCGCGCGAGACGGTGACCGTATTGCCGGCTGTGCCAAGTGCCATCGGCACGATGAGGCCGACTGGAAGTGGTGTAAGGCCCAGGCTGTCAGCGAGCGCCATAGGCCCAAGCATGTGCGCGATATCGAGGTGGCGCACGGCAAGCCGGTCGCGCAGCGTTGCCCAGGAGGTCTCGCGCAGAAGTTCGATGCGCAAGCCTTCGGCCTCGGCAAACCCGAGCCGGCTCGCCACCACCAGCGGTGCCGCATCGACCAGTGGAATGAACCCCGCCCGAATGACCTCGTTGCCTGCCGTCGAACGTTCACTCGGCGTCATCCGTCCACCTCTCCGCCGAGCAAACCCGCCGCCGTGACGAGGCTCTCGGCAATCTCGGCGATGCGGCGGCTCTGATTCATGGCCGTCTTGCGCAGCAGTGCATAGGCTTGCTCCTCGCTGAGGCCGCGCGTGCGCATCAGAATGCCCTTGGCTCGCTCGATGCACTTGCGCTCGGTGAGTTCGCCCTTTGCGACCTCAAGCTCGCGTCGCAACCGCTCGAACGCTTTGAAGCGCGTGATCGCCGTGTCGAGCACCGGACGAATGCGCTCTTTCTTCAGGCCATCCACCACGTAGGCGGCGACGCCGGCATCGATGGCGGCCTCGATCGATCGCTGATCGGTGCTGTCGACGAACATGGCCACGGGCCGCTTCACGGCGCGCGACAGCTGGAACATGTGCTCGAGGGTGTCGCGGTTGGGGCTCTCGAGATCGATCACCACCACGTCGGGGTCGATCTCGGCGATGCGGCGCATCAGGCCGTTGACGTCGTCGAGCACCGTGACGCGCACACCTCCGGTCTCCCGCAAGCCTTCCTCGATGATCGAGGCACGGATGCGGTTGGCGTCGATGACCAGAATGTTAAGCGTCGCCTGAGCCATACCCAAGCATGTAGTGTGCAGTGCACAAAAAGGGCAAGCTGCGGAACTGGCATGTCCTGCCTTGTTTTAAGGCAGGACAGGCTCGGCTGTCGGGGTGCTCTGCAAATACGTTCAATGCATGAGCGTGACGGTGTTCATGATACTGCATGGGGGCACCCCATCGAGAGCATCCACCAGGATGAGCGCGATATGCGCCAGGCCGCTTCCCGACCGGGCCAATCCACGAGCGATATCGCCGGTGCCGGCCTTGTCACACGGCTTCAGGCGAGCTTTCAGCGCCTCCGTCGTGCCCGCGTCGGGGTGGCGGCGCGCGAGAAGCCCGAGTGCCCTGTTGACAGCTGCGTCGTCTGCGGCCGCCGCGTCGGCCTGCGCGGTTTGCGGCATTGGAATGGCGAGCAGATAGGCCGCTGCGGCTCCCTTCTGGTTGAGAAAGCTCACCATCGGCTCGGCGCTCCAGCCGGTACCCTCCGGCGGAG
Organism: Rhizobiales bacterium Ga0077524; assembly: GCA_001464755.1. Taxonomy (GTDB): domain Bacteria; phylum Pseudomonadota; class Alphaproteobacteria; order Rhizobiales; family Hyphomicrobiaceae. The sequence goes on along the minus strand of LNDR01000389.1, from coordinate 9,211 downwards.
GCGCCACCGTCCAGCCGACCGGGTGGCAGAAGGCAAGGTTGATCACCTCCAGTCTTGCCGCGGTCAGGGCAGGACCTTTGAGTTCGGCCGCTACCGACGTCTCGAGCCGCCCATTGAGGAAAACCTCAGCCGTGTACTGCCCCGGCGACAGGCAGCGCCTGTAGCCGCCGCCCGGCAGGACGTTGCGCTTCAAGTACACGCCGCGATCCTTGATGACCCGCAAATCGGACTGCGTGGCAGGCGGCACGATGTTGGTGAGAGCGTCTTGCACGCCCCACTGAGGATCGGTGACGGACCAGATCACGGAAAGACGATCCTTGTCGGGGTCGAAGTCGCCGATGCGCACCGCGAGCGAGACCTGGCTCGGCGCGACGACCAGTGCGGCGCCTGGAATGCGCCCCGTCTTGATCTTCGCTTCTGGCTCCCATGCGCCCTCGAGCAGCGCTCGCTTGTAGTCTGCGAGAGCGAGACGGATCGCGACGCAACGAGCCGCTGGATGCAGCCGCTCGCAATTGGCATCGAGCAGGCCAGTCGCTGTGATCATCGTTGCCCCGAGCGACCAGTCGCGGTTGACGCCAAAGGTGAGCGCGCGCTCCGCCGCAGCGCGACCCTCGTCGAGGCGGTCCGTAGCGATGAGGAACAAGCTTCTGTTGAGATGCAGCAGCGGCAGCACCGACAGCCAAGGATAGAGGTTCTTCTCTGGTTCGGCCGACACTCTGATGCGGTCCCGTTCGAGGCGCTCGGCGATAGCGATTGCCCGGTCGACGAGGTCGAGAGCTTGCCGAATTAGCTCGATCTTGCCGTCGCGAACACCGAGGCCCCAAAGTGCCACCGCGTGTGAGTTGAGCGCATAAGCGTTGGGGGCGAGCTCGAGGCGTCTCTGGATGTCGATGCCGAGACGCGCACTGCGCTCGATGTCGTCGAGCCGCTCCTTGGTCGGGAGGCTGTAATAGGATTGCCCCTTGTGGGCGGATTGGCTCAGGGCTGCGGCGCCAGCGAGGTCGTGATAGGCGAGCGCCAAGCTTGCGCGGAACTCGACGGCACATTCAAGCGACGAGATGGCGCTTGCGAAGTCCGTTGTCGAATCCGCGGCGATCAACTTCAACGAGCCGAGCGCGTAGTTGTGTGCAGATGCCCGCATCCGATAGGTCGACTGCAAAGCCGCCATACCGGCGTCGAGCGAGGCGGGAACGTCGCACCCAGCTTTAGTGCTCGCTGACCCGGTCGGCAACGGTCTCGCCCAGGTGAGAGCCGACCAGCCGAGGGCGCCGAGCGTCATCGCGATGCCACATGCAGCCATGGCGCGGGCGACGCCGAGTTGCACCATGGCCAACGCCTGCCCGAGGACGTAGAGCGCAATGGCGATGATGGTCAGACCGGCGAGAAACGACGTGGTTTTGGCGTGCCAGAATGCGGCTAGCTCGCCGTAGCCGTCCCACAGAGCGAGAGACTCTGCCGTGTTTGCGTGCTCAGTGACCCCCGTCACATGCTGCTGCAGGCGTAAAGGGAAACGCGTGTCTGCCTGCGGCCCGAAGCGGCGGTCGAGATCGATCAGTCCACGCGGATCGCCATTCGTGTCGGTAAGCGATCCGCAACGGGCGACCTCGTCGAGGCTTGCGATTGCCGAGGGCTCGGTGATGCGTCCCTCGCCCGCCAGGGCCGAGCGATTGCGTGCGGCCCGGCATCGGACGCGCCGCTCATAGAGATCGGAGAGCCCCTCGAAGGTGGTGATGACCGCCGTGCTCGCCCGGCCGGAGCGCCGCACCACATCGAGTTGCTGCTGGTAGGCCTCGTGCGCTGCATCGTCGCCGCGCGAGCCCGACACGGCGTACCAGTAGCCGATCACCGAGCTGACCAGTGCAGCCAGAGCAATCGCGACGATGAGCAGACGCGAGAAGCCGTGGTGGGTCTCCTGGATCTGCACGGAGCCGCCCGCGAATCCGCCTTGATCGATGCCCTGCGGCTGCAGCGGCTCGTCTGTCGGTCGCGCTGTACCGAGCCAACCAAGCAGCCAAGCGACGCCGACCAGAAATGCAAACGCCGTCGCCACGCCGCCGACGATGCCGATGAGTGTGTCGTCAATCCAGAGTGCCGTGGCAATGGCGCCACCAGCGCCGGCGATGGCGAGAAGGTAGAGAGCGATAGCGACACCCGGCCGTGCGCCGCTCAGGTCGGCCAGAGTCAGCCCGACCAGCGATGCGACCAGCCCAACGACGACGATGGCCAGGCCGAGCACCTGCTCGTCAAAGATCTCGATACGCTCTTTCTCGAGATAGGTTATCCGTGCCTGTCCGCCCGAGTTCGGATCGGCGGCTGCCTCGATCCACTGGGCCTGAAATCCGCGTCTTTGCAGTGAGCCGACGGCCACGAGACCGATGCGCCGCTCGTCCAGCGAGTTGGCGGGCGCGAGAATATTGGGCAGGAACTCGACGAACGGTCTCAGCGCATTCGCGAGCAGTTGTGCCTCCTGCGCATCGAGGGAATAGCGCTGCGCTCGCGCCGGATCTGCTTGCCGGGCTGCGTCGGCCAATTTCTGGAGACGATTGGCGTCGTCGAGGTGGTGCTCCAACCGTTCTTGCAGCAGGCGCGCCGAGCGGCTGGCATCTATCAACGGCATGCGGTCGGCAAGCTCCATCGTCTGGGCCTGCGCGAGACGGCGCTCGAGATTGGTCGCGTCCTGCTGCTTGATCGCGGCCCAGCCGGCGATACCGGCACCTAGTGAGGCGATCAGAAGCATGGTGAGCGCGATCAGCGTTCGCAGACCTGGCCGCCCGCCTGTCACGCCTGGCGCGTCGTCCATTTGCCCCGTCATGTCCGTCCGACCCCTTCCAATTCCCGGCATCGTCCCCGGCGGGAATGTGGACATTGCGCTCAGCGCCGGTCAACGCGTCGGATCGTCGGATCGTCGGATTGGAGGGTGTGGCGGGCGCGCATTCATGGTCGGCTTGGCGCAAGCCGAGAAGCGACCTAGGATCGCTCGTTCTGACAATCGGGATGGCACGATCATGCGAACGGCGTTCTGGTCGAGCTTGTGTCTCGCTGGCGCTCTGCTGGCCACGACAACCGGGGTAGTACATCCGGCCGAGCCGCCTGCGCTCCCGCTTGTGACGGGTGAAATCGAGCCGCGTGTGGTGCCGCTCAAGGGGGAGGACGGGCTTTATCATCAGGCGTGGTTCGTCCAATCCTTCCTCGACCTGAAGGAGGATCACGCCGAGGCCATGACGAAGGGCCGCCGCTTTGCCGTCATTTTCGAGCAACGCGGGTGCATCTACTGTACCAAGATGCACACGGAGGTTCTGTCTCAACGCTACATCAACGACTATGTGCGCGAGAATTTCAACATTGTGCAGCTCGATCTGTGGGGCTCGCGTGAGGTCACCGACTTCGATGGCATTCGCGCGACCGAAAAAAAGCTCGCTGAGCGGTGGGGTGTGTTGTTCACGCCGACGATCGTCTTCTTCAAGGAGAACGTATCTGGCCAGTCGGCGAAGTGGGGCCCGCCCCTCGAAGTCGCGCGACTGCCGCTCGGCTTCGGGCCCGCTACGTTCATCGACTTGTTTGCCTGGATACGAGGTAAGGTCTACGAAACCGATCCGAACTTCCAGCGCTTCCACATCGCCCGGATGGCTGAGCGAGACGCGCTCAAGGCGGGGGCTGCTCCGCCGAAAGTGAAGTCCGACTGACGCGGGCTCCGCGAAAAGGAACGAATATCATGCAGAAAAGAAAGCTTGGACGGACCGGCCTCGACGTGTCGCTGCTGACCTTCGGCTGCGGCGCCGTCGGCGGCCTGATGACCAAGGGTGACCCGGCTGACCAAATGCGTGCCGTCACGCGGGCGCTCGAGATCGGCATCAACTTCTTCGATACAGCGCCCCTCTATGGCAATGGTGCCTCCGAGACCAATGTCGGTCGCATCTTCGCCGAGTTGAAGCCCGACGTCGTGCTCGGGACCAAGGTCAACGTGCCGCCGGAGGGCAAGAGCGACATTGCTGCGGCGATCGAAAAGTCCATCGACGAGAGCCTGGGCCGCCTGAAGCGCGATTGCGTCGACCTGCTACAGCTTCACAACTCGATCTCCGGCGAGGGACGGCCTCGGGATCTTCATCCTGACGTTGTCCTCGGCGAAGTCGTGCCCGCATTCGAGAAGCTGAAACGCGCGGGCAAGATCCGCTTCGCCGGCATCACGGCGATCGGGGATACGGCAGCGCTCCAACGTGTCGTCGACGCCAAGGCCTTCGACACGGCCCAGATTGTCTACAACATGCTGAGCCCGGGCGCGGGGCGCGCGATTCCGACAGGCTTTCCGGCGCAGGACTACGGCGAATTGTTGGGCCGGGCGGCTGCAGCGGGAATGGGCACAATCGTTATCCGCGTACTCGCTGGCGGGGCGCTCTCGGGCGAGGAGGCGCGCCACCCACTCGGTATGCAGGACGTTGCACCGATCGGCTCGGGTGCCGATTACCGCGCCGATGTCGCGCGCGCGCACACTTTCGATCAAGCCGTTGCCGCTGCCGGTGCGGCCGACAAAGTCGAACTGGCTATTCGCTACGTTGCCAGCCATCCCCACGTCTCGACGTTGCAGGTGGGCATCGCAACACCGGCGCAGTTCGAGGGCGCGGCGGCCGCCATCGCCAAGGGCTCGCTCTCTGCTGACACGCTGGCCCGCATCGCCGGGCTTCAGGACTCGTGGGTGGCCTGATCGCAAGCACACGGCTGCAGTGAGGCGGTCGGCGCGTCGTAGGTGAGCGGCGCGAGCGGACCGCCGTCAGGCGTGCGGCGCGTGCACTGCCCTCGTTACGGCCTTCATTGACGACTGGGTGATCTCGTCCGGAAGGAAGTCGGGAACCGCTGGCGGCTGCCGTGCGTCTTGCTTTGATGGTGAAACGGCAGCGGCTCGGGCCAAAAAGCGCGCAAATTCCTCCTGAGGTCACTGGGTGCGACAATTTGTCCATTGCGCTCAATGATTTGTGGCTTGAAGCGCAGCGTGCGTTTACCAATTATAAGCGTGATGGTTTATCTATCAGATATATAATGTAAAATTGGATCGTTGGGTCTGGGAAAGTTAACCGAGCTGCTTCAGAGCGAATTAATCGCGACGAGGTAGTGTGGCTCCAGGTCAGAGAGAGTGTACCGAGTATCATGACCGATCAACAATTCAGATCGCGCGCCCGCTACGTGATTGGCCCCGACGGCAGTCCATTGACTGTCGCGGACCTTCCCCCCAGGGACACGAAGCGATGGGTTATCCGGCGTAAAGCCGAGGTGGTTGCCGCTGTACGCGGCGGCCTCCTGAGCCTCGAGGAGGCGTGTGAGCGTTACAAGCTCACCGTGGACGAGTTCCTGTCCTGGCAGCGCTCGATCGACAAGCATGGCCTTGCGGGCCTTCGCGCGACGCGCATCCAGGACTATCGGAGCTGAGCGGGCCAACGTTTCCGCCTCGGCAGCCCATCGGTTCGGAATGATCGGCGCATCCACGCGTTGGGGCGCCGGCATCGCGACGGGCAGTAGTGGCTTGGCCCTCAGCCTGTGGACAAAGTCCCGCTCATTGCCGGGTGAGGCAAGTTGGCAGCGGCAGTCGTGCCCGTCATCGATTAACCGGTAGGGCCATGCAACCTTGGTCCACAGCGGGTCGGGAACGGTCCTGTTATGAGTGATGTGTCGCAGGGGGCAGCTGTCGAGGGCGAGGCGCCTGTCAATCCCTACAGCCTTCTCGAGGCCGTGAATGCTTCGAGCGCTTCGGCACATACCAGCTGGCTGATCTTCATCGGCGTTGTAAGCTATCTGCTGGTTACAGTTGCGGGCGTGAGCCATCGCGACCTCCTGATCGCAGGCGAGCTTGCGCTGCCACTCCTGCAGGTAGGCATCGACTTGCCGCGGTTTTTCCTGCTCGTGCCGTTCGTCGTTGTTTTGTTCCATGTCGGCTTCATCTTGCAGCTCGTGACGCTTGCGAGGAAGGCGTTGGAGTTTGACAAGGCGCTGCGCATCCTCGAGGCGACGGACCGGCGAACGCATCCGCTCAGGCTCGAGTTGGGTAACTTCTTTCTCGTGCAGGCCATCGCGGGCCCCCAGCACAGCCGTATCGTTACTGCAATGATGCACGGCTTCGCGTGGCTGACGGTGATCGTCATGCCGGTGGTCGCGCTGCTGAGTATTCAGGTTGCGTTTCTGCCCTATCACGATGAGACCATCACGCTGGCGCACCGAGCGGCTGTTGCGGCGGATATCGCTTTCCTGGGGCTGATCGGCGTCTTCCTGACGCGCCCCGATCCTACATTCGCCGCGGCACTGTCGCGGGTGAGCCGCAGGCACCCTCTCTCGGTGATCGTCGCATTGGCTCTTGCCGGCGGTGCCACCGGCTTTGCGTTCCTGGTTGCCACCATACCGGGCGAGCGCCTCGATCGGGTCTCCCGATCGTTGTCGTGGGCGGGGTCTGACGCTGTCCCGTTCGGGACGGCTCCTCGAGATGGTGCGACGGTGCCAGTTCTGGCCGGCTCGGCGGACGACAAACTGCTCGGGCTGTTCGCGCGCAACCTCAACGTCACCGACCTAAATCTCGTCCCAGGCAAGGATGTAAGGCCGGGCTCGCCGACGCTCAACCTGCGCCATCGAGACCTCCGCTATGCTCGGCTCGACCGGACCGATTTGCAGCAGGCGGATCTGACTGGCGCCAGGCTGGACGGGGCGAGCCTGGTCGGTGCCGATCTTCGCGGTGCCATGATCGGGTGTGCCCATAATTCCGGACGAATGCTCGTCGAGACTCGAGAAGCGGCGGATTGCGCCAGCGCGCGGAGGGCCATCTTCACCAAGGCGCGCTTGGCCGACGCCACGCTCACGGGTCTCGACTTTGCCGGTGCCCGTCTCGAAGGTGCTGACCTACGCGGCGCCTCCGTCTCTCACGTCAATCTTGTCGGAGCCAACCTCGACGGCGCCCGGCTCGAGAAGGCCGATTTGACGGGAGGCGTCTCGCTACAAGGGGCCAATCTTTCGGGAGCAAACCTTCAAGGGGCCGACTTGACCGGCGCCAGGATGCAGGGGGCCGACCTGACGAACGCGGCCCTGCAGGCCGTCGTCATGGATTTCGCAAGTCTTGAAGGCGCCGTTCTGCGCGCGGTCGATCTCGAGGGCGCGAGTCTCTATCGGGCCCGCTTGCTGGGTGCCGACATGACTGGAGCCCGCATCCGCGCAGCGAGCCTTCGCGAGGCTTGGGTGTGGAGGGCCAGCGTCCCCGAGAACAGTGATAGCGATCTCGCCGATCTGGTAGGGCTGAGGAGCGAGCCGCCGACAAGGGTGGAATTCGAGGGCCTGGATCGGGAGCTGAAACATCTGCCCGAATGGGGGGGCGTCGGGCGTCTGCGCGCCGCTTTGGCCGTCGCCCTGGCAGGCAGCGACGAAAGTGCCGCGGCCGAGCGTTCCGGAGCCAGCAGTGCTGCGTGGGCCGATCTCATTCGCGCCAGCGAGCGCGCAAACTCGGACACGGTTACGGTCATAGGTTCTCTCGTGCCGACAGGCGGCGTCGTCTCTCCGGAGCCGCCCGACGTAGCCCGGCAGGCCGTAAGCGGCGGTTTGACAGCCCAATTACGTCTCAGCGACCGTCGTGCCAGGCTGACCCGCCATCTCGTTCTCGTCGCCTGCAGACAGCGCTGGGCCGATGGTGGCGTCGCCACTGGAGTCGTCCGCCGCGCGCTCGGGCCCGCCTTCAATGGTGATCCAGGCGTTCTGCTCGACGGCTTGCGACGCCCGGACTGCGCGGCGGTCGGATCGATACCGCCAAGCCTCCTCGTGCGCCTCGCCAACAGCGTCGAGGGGTTACGCGCCCGCTGAATAGTGGCAGCGGGGACGGAGCCGGATCGCAGAGCGCTCAGGGTGTCGCAGAGCGGCTCGGGGCCAAACTTATACGTTGCCGCGACGGGTGCGCCCCGCAAACCGCACGGCCTCCTCGGCGGCCCGGAACAGCGCGCGGGCCTTGATCACGCACTCCTGTTGCTCGTCGGCCGGCACGCTGTCGGCCACGATGCCAGCCCCCGCCTGCACGTACATTCGCCCATCCTTGACCAGCGCCGTCCGCAGGACGATGCATGTGTCCATGTTGCCGTCGGCGGAGAAGTAGCCGACGCATCCGGCGTAAGGGCCGCGCTTCTCCTTCTCGAGTTCGTCGATGATCTCCATGGCGCGGACCTTAGGTGCCCCTGACAGGGTGCCGGCTGGAAAGCCGGCGAGCAGGGCATCGATGGCGTCGTAGCGCGGGTCGAGATCGCCGTTGACGGTCGAGGACAGGTGCATGACCTGACTGTAGCGCTCGACGTCGAAGCTCGAGGCCACCTCTACCGTGCCTATTCTGGCAACGCGGCCGACGTCGTTGCGCCCGAGGTCGAGCAGCATGAGATGCTCTGCACGTTCTTTCGGGTCGGATACGAGTTCCGCCTCGAGCTGCCGATCCTCCTCGGCAGTTGTGCCGCGCCGTCGCGTGCCAGCCAGCGGACGTATGGTGACGCGTCCGTCGCGGGCGCGCACCAGGATCTCGGGGCTCGAGCCGACCAGCGCGAAACCACCGAAATCGAGATGGAAAAGGAACGGTGACGGGTTCGTCCGGCGGAGCGCCCGATAGAGCGAGAAGGACGGCAGCGTGAACGGGGCCGAAAAACGCTGGGAGATTACGATCTGGAAGGCGTCACCCGCCGCGATGTAGTCCTTGCAGCGGGCCACCATGGCCAGATAGTCGGCCGCGGGCGTGTTGGATACAGGGGCCGGCGTCTCGAGCGGTGTGGTTGGTATTGCTGCGTGCGGTAGGGGGTCGTCGAGGCTTCGCACGATCCCATTGAGACGTGCGACGGCCGCTGCGTAGGCGACGTTGGCCTTGACACCTGCACGAGGAAAGACGGGTGTCGCCACCGTCATCTCGTCTTTCACGGCATCGAAGATGACCATCACCGTGGGCCGCACCAGGATCGCATCCGGTACGCCCAGCACGTCGGGCGGTACGTCCGGAAGATCTTCGACGAGACGCACGGTATCGTACCCCATGTAACCGAAAACACCCGCGGCCATGGGTGGCAATTCTGGCGGAAGGGCAATTCGCGACCGCGCAAGCAGAGTACGCAGCGAGGCGAGCGCCGGCTCGCCTTCGGCGACGAAGGCTTCGGGAGCTTCTGCCGGTTGCGTGTTGATCTCGGCACGGTTGCCGAAAGCGCGCCAGACGATGTCGGGCTCGAGG
>LNDR01000388.1 GCA_001464755.1 Rhizobiales bacterium Ga0077524 | reverse complement strand
TTCGCCGGGGCACTTCTGACGGTGCGCGAAAGCCTGACGCAATTGGCGCCGGGCTCGTCGCCACAACGTTATTTCGAGGCCTGCTTCTTGCCGGCGATCGCCTTGGCGGGGCCCTTGCGTGTCCGCGCATTCGTGTGCGTGCGCTGACCGCGTACGGGGAGGCCCTTCCGGTGTCTCAGGCCGCGGTAGCAGCCGAGATCCATGAGGCGCTTGATGTTCATTGCCACTTCGCGGCGGAGATCGCCCTCGACGGTATAGTCGCGATCGATTGCCTCGCGGATCTGGGCGACCTCGAGATCAGTCAACTCGTTGACCTTTCTCGCTGCCGGAAGGCCGACCCGGTCGCAGATCTCCTGCGCGAACTTGGCGCCGATGCCGTGAATGTACTGTAGTCCGATGACGACGCGCTTCTGCGTCGGGATGTTCACGCCAGCGATACGGGCCACGTTGTTCTCCTCGTATCTCCCCGCTCGGGGAGGTCCCGCCTTGTCTCAAACGCACCAGCACTCCAGCCCTTCCAGCCGAGACACCCCGATGGGCATCGACGGACTTGCCGTCTTGCCGGGGCCTGTCCCTGAGGCCAGAACTGCCATCGTGCTCTTTCGGCAGTGGAACCGGCATGTAAAATGCCAACGGCGGCGCAATCCCAGCAAAGTCGCTGGGTGCGGCCGCGATCCGGAGCCGATAGCGAAAGCGGTTCCTTGTAGCGAACGTGTCACGAGGCGTCAACCGCCGCACTTGACAGACCTCCGAAAGCTATGATCGGCCTGAAATCCAGCGTGGCGTCGCACCAAAGTCGATCAGTGGTGGGGCAAGGCTCGCGTCAACCAAAGCGAGATGAACACCACGCTAAGCAATTGATGTCGCTCGTGGCCCTTACGTCGCGCCAAAATCGGAAGCGTTGCGGGGCCATGATGCGATTTTGGCGCGGCGGGTCACTAGACAGGAATGGCCGTTCCCCCGTCCTTGCGAACCTTGTAATATGCCCAGAGCAGGTGCGCTGCAACGCCGCGCCACGGGCGCCACCGCTCGGCGAACAGGGCGAGTTCCTTGGACGACGGGCGCGTCTCGAGGCCGGTCGCCATCTGCAACGCGACCTGCAATGCCAGGTCGCCCGGGGCGAAACCGTCCGCGCGACCGAGGCAGAACATGATGTAGATGTCGGCCGTCCACGGGCCAATGCCTGTCACCGCAGTCAGCGCCGCGTGCACCGCCTCGTCCGAGTGTCCGTCCATGCCCTCGAGGTCGAGACCCGCCTCGACCGCCGCCGCGAGGGCCCTGAGGGTGCGGACCTTGCCGACGGAGAGCCCCGCTCCCCGCAGGGACTGATCGGGTAGCGCCATCAACGCGTGTGCCTCGAATGGCGCCACGATCGCGGCCGTCCGCCCCCATATGGCGGTTGCGCTTGCAACTGATAGTTGCTGTCCGACAATGATCCGCGCAAGCCCCTCGAACCCCGCCGCCCGGCGCCGCAGTGGAGGCACCCCGGCGGCGTCGTGCATCAGACGCGTGACGGGACACTTGCGTCTGAGCGCCCGAATGCCATCTTGGAGGTCGGCTTCGGTTTCGATCAGTCTCGGAGTGCTCCTTGGTCGTGAGGCCATGTATGGATCCAGGAGGCGAATGCTGCAGGGACGCGGGGGCCGCTTGTCCGGCAGCTTAGTGCGGTCGAGGCGGCAATGAAATGACCAGACACGGCTGCTCGCCCCTCCAGTCGGTCCCCGTGCTGCGGTTTGCGCCCAGCCCGACCGGGCGGCTGCATCTGGGGCACGCACTCTCGGCCCTGGTCAATCTTCAGCTCGCGCGGCATCTCGGGGGCCGCCTGCTGATCCGGATCGAGGACACCGACCTCGCGCGCTGCCGACCCGAGTTCGCGGATGCGATTGTCGAGGATTTGGAATGGCTTGGCATCCGGTCGGACGGACGGGTGCTGCGCCAATCAGAGCACTTGGACGTCTACCGGGAGGTGGTGTCGCAGCTGGCGTCCCTGGATCTGCTCTATCCGTGCTTCGCGACCCGCCAGGAGATCCAGGCGGCGGCGGTGCCGGGGAAGCTCGATCCTGACGGTGCCCCGATCTATTCGGGCCTCCACCGTGGACTGGGGAGGGCCGAGATCGCGAGTCGGATGGCGGCCGGTCTGCCGTTTGCGCTCCGTCTCGACATGAAGCGGGCGGTTGCGCGGGCGACCGAGGTCGCGGGCGGCGCGCCTCTCCAGTATGTCGAGCTTGACGACTGCCTTGTTCCTGCTCTCGTGACGGCCGATCCGGTGCGTTGGGGCGACGTCGTCATTCAGCGCAAGGAGACCTCGGCAAGCTATCATCTGGCCGTCGTGGTGGACGATGCGCGTCAAGGCATCACGCACGTCGTGCGCGGGGCAGATCTGCGTGCAGCTACGGATATCCACCGGCTGCTCCAGGTGCTGCTGGGCCTGCCTGCACCTCTCTATCGTCACCATCGCCTGATCGTTGACGAGACCGGACGCAAGCTCGCCAAACGCGACGCCGACACCAGCCTCTCGAGCCTGCGACAACGCGGACTGACAGCCTCTGATGTGTACCGGATGGTCGGCATGAATGTGGATAAGATCATGATGCCATTTACGTGCTTGTAACCGTAACCGTCGACAAATAAGATATAAATCACTTTGCAGTTGTTCCTTCAGGGGACATCCCGTGCGCCCTCGTGGTGTGCGGCGGGTTGGGGGATAGACCCGAGGCGGTTGCAGTGAAGAAGCAGGGGAAGGTCAGGCGTCCGAAGCCCAGGAAGAGCCCTGCCCAACGGGCGGAGGGCCAGTCGCGCATCCGCGCCGTGCCGGGCACGATCGCGATCTCGGCACAGGCTGGCGCTATTCGGCGATCCGCGGCAACTGCTGGACCCTCAGGCCTGCGCGGAGCGTTCGGCGGCGGTGTTGGATCTCGGGTCATTGCCGGCCCGATGCGCGACGATCGCATCGCGCTGGCCCTGCTTCTTGCTCCTTTTCTCATCATCGCGTTGTCGCTCGGGGCGGAACGCACCGCTCGCCAGATCATGGCGCGTGCTCCCCAATTCATTGCTGCGGCCAAGCCTCCGGGCTCGACGACGGGACCGCCGGCTCCGGCCACGCAGCCAGCGCGTACCGCGGCACTGAATCCCGTGCTGGCGGTGATTCCTGAGACCAAATCTATAGCGCCGCCTCCTGTGCTTCCGGCCTTGGCGCTGCTGATTGAGCCTCCGCCTCCTGTGCTTCCGGCCTTGGCGCTGTTGATGGAGCCTCCGGCGCCCGTGCTTCCGGCGTTGGCGCTGCTGATTGAGCCTCCGGCGCCTGTGCTGCCGGGCTTGGCGCTGCTGATTGAGCCTCCGCCTCCCGTGCTTCCGAGCTTGGCGCTGCTGATTGAGCCTCCGGCGCCTGTGCTTCCAGGACTCGCTCTTCTGGATGGCCTGCGTTTAGCCTCGCCGGTCTGTCATGCTGGTCGGGAGGTGCTGCAACCGGGCCATGTCGCGCGGCCGGATATCCCGCCGCCAGTGGGTGCCGCGGAATTCGGCCTTGCGCTTTCCAGGGCTGCGCGGGACCAGCTTGGTCAGCTCGTCGTCTACAATCCCAAGTACCTTCGCATCGGCTATCCGATGGGAGATGTTCCCTCGCTGTTCGGCGTGTGCACCGATGTCGTCGTTCGGGCCTACCGTGCGCTCGGCATCGATCTGCAGGCCCTCGTGCAGGAAACGCGGAGCGGCCGTGGCGATCGCAACATCGATCATCGTCGCGTCGAGGTGGTGCGCCGGTTCCTCGCCCGGCACGGCGTAGCGCTCCCGATCTCGGATCTTGCGGAGGACTATCAGCCAGGAGACATCGTCACCTACTATCGCCCTCAGAATCGGGTCTCCACCGCTCACATCGCTATCGTCACCGATCAGATCGCCCCGTCGGGCCGTCCAATGATCGTGCATAACCGTGGCTGGGGGCCCGAACTCGAGGACGCGCTGTTCGTCGACAAGATCACCGGGCACTATCGCTTCGCCGGCCTGACCGCTGCCTCGAAGCGCGAGGCGTCGCCGCGGGACCCGCGGATGCGCCCCGTCCGGGAGGCGACGAGCGCCCGCGTGGCGCTCCCTCTCCCATCGCGACAGTGAACCGCCCGTTTTCGGCGATGACACGAGCCTCGGCGAACGCGCTGCCGAGCAGCGGGACCACCGCGACCCGCCGTTGGACGACCAGCACGAGCCGCCCGCCCGGCCGCAGATGTCTCGGAGCATCGGCGACCAGCCGCTCGAGCACGTGCCGGCTTTCGGCAATGCCGTCGTGGATCGGGGGATTCGAAACGATCAGATCGTAGCGCTCGTCGCCGGCTGCCGCGAGGCTTGCGCCGACGATAGCCCGGGCGTCAGCCACGTTTTCCCGGGCCGCCGCGAGCGCGATCGCATCAGCCTCGATCATGTGGATGGCGAGGGTCGCCTGGCCCGAGATGGCTGCTGCGAGAACGCCCGTCCCCGTCGCGAAATCGAGAACGCTTGATCCCGCGATCGGTGCGGGCAAATGCTCGAGCAGGAATGCCGTGCCTTCGTCCAGTCCGCCCTTGGCGAAGGTGCCCGGATAGCTGACCCAAGGCCGCTTTTCACCCGCGATCGTGATCTGGCCGACTCGCCGCCAGTCGGAAAGTTTTGCTTTCAGGCCGTCGATGGTGGTTTTGCGGCGGCCCGTCAGGACGCGAGCGTGTTGCCGCGCGGCGATTGTGTCGACATCGTCGGCAACGACTTCGAGGCGCCCCTTTGCGGAGCGAATACCCTCGGCATTGGCGCCAAACACGGCGATGATTCCGCCGGGGCGAACCTTGCTTGCCGCGGCATGCAAAGCGAGATCCAGCGCGTCTTTCGCTTTCGGTAGCCTGATCAGAGCCGCGTCGAAGCCGTCGCCGTCTGGCCACGCGCTGGATCTCGTGGTGGCTCCCGCCACGAGCTGCCGCAACCAGATCGCAGGTGTGGCGCCTGTCGCCGTCATCGCAGCAGCGAGCCGGCCGCTTCGCTCGTCGATGATCACAGCTCGCCCGATGCGCTCGAGCGCCTGCAGGCAATCGATCATCACCAGCGTCGGGGCATCGGCAGGTGGCAGGCTCACACCGTCACCTTGTCGGGCGCCGAGCACAGATCGTTGATCGGGCAGATTTCACATTGTGGGCGCTGGGCCTTGCAGATGTAGCGTCCGTGCAGGATCAGCCAGTGATGCGCGTTGAGCAGGTACTCGGGCGGGATCACCAGGAGCAGCCCGTTCTCAACCTCGAGTGGCGTCTTACCCGGTGCCATGGACAGCCTGTTCGCAAGGCGGAACAGATGTGTGTCAACTGCGATCGTCGGTTCTCCGAAGGCGCTGTTGAGCACGACATTGGCGGTCTTGCGTCCCACTCCGGGGAGTGCCTCGAGCGCGTCGCGATCACGGGGGACCTCGCCGCCGTGCTTGGCGATCAGGGCTTGCGACAGGGCAACGACGTTCTTGGCCTTGTTCCGGAACAGTCCGATCGTCTTGATCAGGTCGCGTACGCGGTCCTCGCCGAGCGCCACCATTTTATCCGGTGTGTCGGCTGCCGCGAAAAGGCCGCGCGTCGCCTTGTTGACGCCAGCGTCGGTCGCCTGCGCCGAGAGAACCACCGCGACGAGAAGGGTGAAGGCGTTGACGTGCTCAAGCTCGCCCTTCGGCGACGGGTTCGCATCGGCCAAGCGTCGGAACATCTCCCGGACGGCGTCTGGTGCCATGCGCGCCTTTGCGGAACGCTTTGGCGTGGGCTTGCGTTTTGCCGCGGTCTTTCCCGCATTCTGGGAACGTGGCATGACGCTACCGGCGACGGCCTTTTCGAGCGGCCTCGCCTTCGGGGTGGCTGCGGTCTTTCTCGCGGGCTTGGCGGGCGACATTTTCCGTGATCTAGATTTCATCCAGGGGAGGCTCGGTCAGGACCCCTTCACATGGACGAGAATACCCTCGATGTGCAAGAGCCCGGTAACTTCCGGGCCGTGTTGGCACCCCACCGCTCCCTCTCGCCGGCGGGGTTCGTGGCGTTGATGACGGCGGTCGGCGCAGTCGGCTTCGTGGCTGGATTGGCGTTTTTTCTGATCGGTGCCTGGCCTGTGGTGGGCTTCTTCGGCCTCGATGTTCTGGTCATCTATATCGCGTTTCGGCTGAATTACCGTTCGGGCCGGCTGCGCGAGACCGTCGAACTCGTCCCCGATGCCCTCACCGTCACTCGTTTTCATCCGTCTGGGCACCGCGAGCAATTCACATTCAATCCCTACTGGGTCCGTGTCGAGCTCACCGAGGGGCGTGACGGGCGCACCGATCTGAAGCTGCGGCTTCACGATCGCGTCGTCTCGTTCGGCCGCTTCCTGACCGACGAGGAGCGTCGCGATCTCGCTGGCACGCTGACGGGGGCACTCGCCGACACCCGCCGTAGCTTTCGGGTCTGATCGCCGTTGCGCTGTCAGCGGGCGGGTGTCCGGAATCGGGTCGTGTCTGCTCGCTTCGCCGCGTATCTTGCGTTCTGAGATCGCTTCACGAGGCCCCCATGCTTGATATGAACACGCCAGTCATCTCCGGAGACGGTGCCGCCGTTCGGGACTACGATCTGGTCCGCCGCGCGATTGCCTTCCTCTCCGTCAATTGGGAGGAGCAGCCGACGCTCGAGCGGCTCGCGGCGCATATCGGCCTCTCGCCTGCCCACACGCAGCGGCTTTTCAAGAGGTGGTGTGGATTGTCGCCAAAAGAGTTCGTGCAGGCGGTGACCATCGATCATGCGCGCAATCTCCTGGCGGGCTCGGCCAGCGTGCTCGATGCAGCTCACGAGGTCGGCCTCTCGGGTGCGGGCCGCCTGCACGATCTGTTCGTCGACCACGAGGCCATGACGCCGGGCGATTTCAAGCGGCGCGGGGATGGGCTCGTCATCGCCTACGGCTTTCATGACACGCCCTTCGGCGATGCCCTGGTGCTCGCCACGGATCGCGGCGTGGCGGG
>LNDR01000387.1 GCA_001464755.1 Rhizobiales bacterium Ga0077524 | reverse complement strand
GCCGACCGCCTCACGCGCGGTGGGATCTGCCGTCGGTCGCAATCCGATCTCGTTCGTGGTGCCGTGTCATCGGGTGATGCGTGGCGACGGCCAACTCGGTGGGTACCACTGGGGCCTCACCCGAAAGCGCGCCTTGATCGGTTGGGAGACCGGCCGGACCTCAGGCCCCCAGCCGGCTCGGACATGATCGCGAAGCGGTTCCCGGATCGTTCGCGATGATGGCGCCTAAGGGCTCTTAACTCGGGATCAATGGCTCGACGCTAGGGTATCGGCGGAATTCTCTGCCGGGGCCGTACCGTTCCCGGTGTGGTCGAGGCGTATCTCATGCAGCTCCACCCCACGTCCGTGTCGAACGGCCGGTGCCCCGCGCTACGCCTGGAAGGTGTCGCCAAGTCATTCGGGCCGAAGCAGGCCGTCGTCGGCATCGACCTCGAGCTCAAGCGGGGGGAACTCTATGCGCTGCTCGGGCCCAATGGAGCCGGCAAGACCACTACCCTGCGCATGGTCGCCGGCCTCATGAAGCCCGACCGCGGCGCCATCTCCATTTTCGGCATCGACGCGCTCGCCGACCCGATCGCGGCCCGTCGGATCACGGCCTGGCTCCCCGACGAGCCGATGCTCTACGACAAGTTGACCCCTCTCGAGTACCTGGAGTTCATCGCCGGCCTGTGGGGTGTCGAGCGCCTCACAGCGGAAAAGCGCGCCGCCGAGCTGATCGATGTGCTCGATCTCGGGCCTCATGCGCATGTCCGGTGCGAAGGCTTTTCACGCGGCATGAAACAGAAGGTGGCTTTGGCTGGCGCCCTCGTCCACGAGCCGAGCCTGATCATGCTCGACGAGCCCTTGACCGGGATCGATGCTGCTATCGCCCGGCAAGTGAAGGATCTGCTCAACGAGCGCGTGCGTGCGGGCGCCACGATCGTGCTGACCACCCACATTCTCGAGGTGGCCGAGCGCATGGCCGATCGGATCGGCATCGTGGCCGGCGGCCGACTGATCGCCGAGGGCACGTTCGCCGAACTCAAGTCTGCCGCTGGGCGCGATCACTCCACGCTGGAGGATGTGTTCCTTTCCCTCACCGCGCGCAGCGCCGAGGCCGCATGATGCGCGCCGCTCTCCGTCCCGGCTCGTTCGTCTGGCTTGTTGCTCACGATCTGCGTCTCAACTGGCGACGCTTCGTCGATGCCTTCGGCGGCGCCACGCAAGGGCGGGCCCTGTTGCTGGTGGTCGTCGGCGCGGTGGCGCTGCATGCCCTGGCTTGGCCGCTCGTGCCGATGTTGGCCGAGTATGTGCAGGGGCCGAACACGGATGTGGCAAGCCGCCTCGGTATCGGCGCGCTGCTGATTTGCGTCGCGAGCTGGATGGTGGCGCAGGGGCTCTTCGCTGCGACGCGGACACTCTACGAGCGCGGCGATCTCGATCTGCTTTATGGCTCTCCGATCGCGCCGCGCCGCATTCTGGCGGCAAAGGCGGTGGCGATCGCCTTGTCGTCCCTGGGCTCCGTCGCGGTGCTGGCGCTTCCCGTCGCGAATGCAGGTGCGGCTCGCTTCGGCAGTCATTGGCTTGCCGTCTACCCGGCTCTCGCGGGTGTCGCGCTCCTGGCCACTGCGCTGGCTCTCGGAGCAACGATCCTGTTGTTCCACCTGCTCGGTCCGGTCAGAGCCCGCCGCTATGCGCATCTCGCTGGAGCACTGATCGGCGGCGCCTTCGTTCTCGGGGCGCAGATCGTGGCGCTGTTGCCGGATGCCGTCCGACGGTCCATCACCGATACGCTGGCGCCGGCACCCGACGGCCACGCCACTTTTGCCAGCCGACTGCTGTGGCTGCCCGTCGATGCGATGCTCGCCGAGCCCTTCGCCCTTGTCGCGCTGACCGTCGCGGGCTTTGCGGCGTTCGCTGGTGCGGCGCTGGCTCTCGGCGATCGATTCGCCGCTGCGAGTCTTCTGGCAAGCGGATCACCGCTTTCGAATCAGCCCGGCCGGCCGGCGCGCGCTGTCCGTTTCAGGAGTGGCCCTTGGGGCGCGCTGCGTCGCAAGGAATGGCGCCTCCTGATGCGCGACCCGAGCCTCTTCTCCCAGCTTGGCTTGCAGATCGTCTATACCATTCCCCTCGCCGTGGTCCTGGTGCGCTCGGGCTCGATGCCGCTGACCGTGGCCCTCGCACCTGCCATCGTCGTGATCGCGGCCCAGGTCGCTGCGTCGCTCGCCTGGATCGCCGTCTCGGGCGAGGACGCGCCGGAACTCATTCAGTCGGCGCCGGTAGCGCAACGCTCCGTCGATCTGGCCAAGCTGTCGGCTATCGCCGTGCCTGTCATCGCCGTCGCCGGGATGCCGGCTGCGGGACTGGCGCTGGCATCGGCACATGCCGGCATGGTGACGCTCGTCTTTGCTGCGGGAGCCAGCGCATCGACTTCCCTGCTCAATCTCTGGCACCCCATGCCCGGCAATCGGCGCGGCATGCTGCGCCGGCATGCGCAGTCGAAGCTGATCGGTCTCGTCGAGCATCTGCTGGCCATCCTGTGGGCCATCGCCACTGTGCTAGCGCTGCTCGGCGCTGCCGTGTGGCCTGTGCCACTGGTCCTGGTCGGCCTCGTCCTCGTGATGGCACACGGTGGAGCGACAGTATGGATCTGCAGTTTTCGTGACGCTCGATCGCGCAGTTCCCTGGCTCCTCGAAGCGAAGGAGCATGACAATCCGCCGGCAGTTTCCGGCGACATTTCTCCCGGTCGTTAACCAATTGCTTACCATGCAGGCGCTAGCGTCCCTCGATACTTCGGCATCGCAGAACGGGGGCACCACGATGCGCCGGACAGGTTCGAGCAAGCTATTGGTTGCCGTAGCGGCTCTCGCTGCCAGCGTCCAAATCGCATTCGCCTTCGACGTGGGGGAGATCGGCTCCTTCCATATCGGCGGGCACCCCATCACGGTGAGCGGCCTGCCGCAGCAGGAGATCCAGATGCCCGGCGGGGCGCCGATCACGGTCGATCCGAACGGCGACTACCACACCGGCCAAATGTACGTTCAGTTCGTGAAGCTGGCCAATCCGACCGCGAAATATCCGCTGCTGATGTGGCACACGGGCGGCATCACCGGCGCCTCCTGGGAATCGAAGCCCGACGGCAATCCGGGCTGGATGCAATTCTTCCTGCGACAAGGGCATTCGGTCTACGTCTCTGACGCCGTCGAGCGTGGGCGGGCGACATTCTCGCGCCCCGAGATCTACATGAGCAACCCCATCTTCCGCGACAAGCGCGACAGCTGGGAGATCTTCCGCATCGGCCCGCCGGGCTCCTATCGAACCAATCCGAGTGAGCGCAAGGCCAATCCCGACGTCAGATTTCCGCTCAGCGCTTTCGACACCTTCCAGATGCAGATGGCGCCCCGCTGGGCCGTGACCGGCGATGCGACGCAGGCTGCCTACGGCGATCTCGTGCAGAGAGTCTGTCCCTGCGTGATCATCGCCCATGGTCAAGCCGGCCTGTTCGCGCTGCGTGCGGCCTTGACCCAGCCAGACAAGGTGAAGGCCCTGATCGCGATCGAGCCGGCCTTTGCCCCGACGCCCGACCATCCTGAGATGAGCCGCCTCAAGAACACCCCGCATCTGTGGGTCTGGGGTGATTTCCTCGATACCAATCCTGTCTGGGTCGATCACGTCAAGGGCGTGAAACCTTACCATGAGGCGCTCGGTGCCAAGGGCGTGCCGTCTACCTGGATGGATTTGCCCGCCGAGGGCATCAAGGGCAATACCCACGTGCCGATGATGGACCTCAACTCCGATATCGTTGCGGCGCGCATCCAGGCCTGGATGACAAAACACGGCCTGACGAAGGCAGATGCGGTTGCGGCTGCCCCGAAGGCACAGCGTCAGCCGGCCCGATCGGCCAGTGCCCGCTCCACTGCGCCGGCCAAAGCGCCCCAGTCGCGCGCCGTCGGCACACCGCAGTCCGGCAACTGAGCCGATCTCAGAGATAGCGTTACGATGGATGGGTGGCGCCTGTGCAGGCGCCGCCCATTCGATTGCTCGCCTCGGTGTACGGGATCGAGCTCAGGCGGCAGCCGTCCTCGAGCCGGCCGCCTTGCCATAGCGCTCCCGCTCGATGCGTTCGAGAAGCGAGAGCAGCTTGTCCCAGTCGATCGGCTTCGACAAATAGTCGCTCATGCCGGCCGCCAGGCATTTGCTGCGGTCCTCCTCCATCGCGCCAGCGGTCAGGCCGACGATCGGAATCAGGGCGAGCTTCTCGATCTCCCTCAGTCGCCGCGTGGCGGTGAGCCCGTCCATGATCGGCATCTGCACGTCCATGAGGATGATATCGAACTCGGCTGCAGTGGCCCGCTCGACGGCTGCACGACCGTTGCCGACGATGTCGATGTGAAAACCGGCCGCTTTGAGCAATGCGGTCGCCACGCGCTGGTTTGCCGGATTGTCCTCGGCCATCAGGATCCGGAGCAGCCGACCGGACGCGGCCTTGGCTGCCGGCTGCTGTGCCGCCGGGGTCTGCTCGACCCGGTCCTTCAGCCGCTTCAAGATGCGGTCGAACGTCTGGCGCACGAACGGACGCGGCAGGATCTGCTCGTCGCCGATGCCAAGCTCGCGCCCCTGCCCCGGCGTTCCTTCGAGGAGGAACAACCGTTGAGACGGCGCTGCCGCCCCTGCGAGGGATCGGACGAGTTCGTTGATCCCGAAGGCTCCGAAACCGCCGTCCAGGATCACAGCGTCGAACCGGCCAGCTTCGCCGGCTTTGCGCGCAGCCTCGACGGAGGTCGCGGTGGTGACGGTGGCGTTGATGGCCCGGGCATAGGCTCCGACGGCGTTGACGATGCCCGTGCTTGGACTGGCGACGATGACCCGCGCGCCCGGGCACTGCACGCCCGCGTGCCGGGCCAGCACCATCGCGCTGTGCTCAGCGGCAATCGGGAGCTGGAAGCGAAACGTCGAGCCGTGGTCCGGAAGCGATGAGCAGGAGATCTCGCCGCCCATCAGGCCGATCAACTCCTTGCATAGCGCGAGGCCGAGGCCTGTGCCGCCGAACTCGCGCGTCGTCGAGGCGTCCACCTGGGAGAACTTGACGAACAGCGTGTCGAGCTTCGTGGCCGGGATGCCGATGCCCGTATCCACGACGCTAAAGCGCAGCATGGGCTTTTGTCCGACTACGGTCTCGTCGACCGCGATCAGGATCGAGCCGGTACTTGTGAACTTGACCGCGTTGCCAACGAGGTTGGTCAGGACCTGCTTCAGTCTCAGCGGATCGCCGCGCATCATGGTCTGCACCAGCGGATCGACGAAGGCCGACATCTCGACGCCCTTCTCGAGGGCGGTCGGGGCCAGCAGCCGCACCACATCGTCGACCAGATCGCAAATCGAGATCTCGAGATCCTCGAGCTCCATGCGCCCGGCCTCGATCTTCGACAGATCGAGGATGTCGTTGATGATGTTGAGCAGTGTCGTTCCGGAACTGCGAATAACGTCGATGCCGTCGATCTGCACCTCGCTCAGCGCCGTTCCCTCGAGAACGCGGGTCATGCCGAGAATGCCGTTGAGCGGCGTTCGCAGCTCGTGGCTCATCGTGGCGAGGAAGCTCGATTTTGCCTTGTTGGCGCGCTCGGCTTCCTCGACGGCCTGGCGCAGATGCTGCTCGGCCTGCACGCGCATCGTGATGTCGTGCAGCACCGCCACCGCGCCGCCGTCCTTGATGCGGCTGATGCTGACCTCGAACGAGCGGCCATCGGCGCGCGTCAGCTCCGAGGAGCCCGTGCCGCCGCTGTTGACCCGACCAAGGGCGTCCGCGATCATCTGAGCAGACAATTCGGTGGATGCGACAGCGTCGAGCTGCAGCGCTTCGAGTGCCTTGCTGTTCCAGATGATCGGCATGCCATGCCCGTCCAGGCCGATCATGCCCGCCGCAGCATTGCTCAGCACGCCGTCGAGAAGCGCCCGCTTCTGCGCGCTCTGGCGTGCATAGCGGATCGAGCGATCGAGTAAGCCCTCGGTCAGGCTGTCCTTGACGAGGTAGTCGGCTGCGCCGGCACGCTCGGCGGCGAAATCGATGTCGGGATCCGCCAAGCCCGTGAGCAGGATCATCGGGCAATGCGGGTAGCGGGGGCCGACGTCGGAGATGAAATCGAGCCCCGTTCGCTCGCCGATCCTGTAGTCCACGAGCACGACGTCGAAGACGCGCTCGTGCAACTCCAGCTTGGCCCGGTCGTAGGAGCCGGCCCACACCACCCAGTAACGCTCTCGTTCGATGCGCTGGAGGAGATCCTGCGTAAGGAAGAAATCGTCGCGGTCGTCCTCCACAAGGAGAACGTAGACGTCTTTCGACTGATCGACCTTACGCACGCGAGCTACTCCGACACTAGTATTCCGTTGAGCCAGGCCCTCAGGACGGCAGCTCGACGATTTCTATCCAGTAGCTGTTGAGCGCCTTGACGACGTCCACGAGCCCCTGGAATGTGACCGGCTTGGTGATGAACGAGCTGACGCCCAGATCGTAGGTTCGCAGGATGTCCTCCTCCGCCTTCGACGTCGTGAGCACGACGACGGGGATTCTCCTGAGGTCGGGGTCAGCCTTCAGATGCTTGAGTGCGGTGCGCCCGTCCATCTTCGGCATGTTGAGGTCGAGCAGGATCAAGCGCGGCAAGCGCTCTCCCTTGCGCGACGCGAACTTTCCCTCCGCTCGGAGATAGTGCAGCAGCTCCTCGCCGTTCTCGACGAAGGCCAGCGGATTGGAAAGCCGGCTCTCATGGAATGCGTCTTCGATCAGCATCCGATCGTCGGCATCGTCGTCGGCGATCAGAATTGATATCGAGGCTTTGTCTCTCATCGGGCCTTCCTGTCGTATCCCCGGGGCTCCCACAGCCCAAACAGTCTGCTCACGCGATCTTGCGGTCGGCGTTGGCGTTGACTTCCGTCAGAGCGACGTTCTTGCTCAGCAGAAGCTGACGCATATCGCCGAGGTCTCTCAGGCCTGCGATCTCCGGCATGGTGAAACGCACCTGGTAGGCGCTCTCAACGGCGAAAATCACCTCGATGTGCCGGAGCGAATCCCACTGCGGGACGTTCGAGGCATTCGAGCCCTCGTTCAGCGAAGACGCATCGACACCAAGGATGTTTCCGACGATCTCATAGAACTTCATGGGTTTCCCCCTCCTGTTGACTTCGTTCAGCTCAAGCGAAAATCACGTCGCGCACGGGTTTAGGCCACCGTTCCGGCTCGAAGCCGTGTTGTGTGAACGTGGCCAGCACCCAACGCTCGATGCCGAGGCCCACGCAGCCGGTCTGGACCGGTTCGCCGGCACCGTCCTTGATGTCGAAGCGGCGTCCGAAGAAGTTGCCGTGCAGGTTGATCGAGCCGCAGGCGAGCTGCTTGACGTTGCCGTCGGCGTCGAGCGACGGGATCTTGATCTCGTTCTTGACCTCTTGCGCCGCCTGCCAGAACTTCTTGGCAGCCGAGACGGTGGCGAAGAACGGATCGGTTGCGGTCTGGATACGGCAGTCGATGTCGAAATAGGTGGCGAGAGATTCGACCACGTTCAGCGAGCGGCGACGGCAGTCGCGCACGTACTCGTCGTCGCCGACGAAGACGAGTTCGCGCACGTTGAACTCGTAGAGCCGGTCCAATCCCGAGATGTTGCGCGACTCGTAGCGGAAGACCCGTCCGAGCCACGTGTACGCCCGCCCCGTGTCGAAGGTCGTGCCGGAAAGCGTCGGGTAGCAGGGAAAGCACGCAGCCGGATTGAGGCACATGCCATCGACGTGGATGTGCTCGTGCGGCGGCATCAGCGCACCTTCCGAGCAGGAGTTGGCGCGGCGGAATTCCTCGATCGCGTCGAAGTCCTCGACCATGTTTCCGACAAACGTGACTGCGTTCGGATGCGAGTCGAAGTAGCCGCACTTGTGCAGCGTCTCGGCATCGACGAGGGCCGGAAAATGCGCTTCCGCGGCGCCGAAGGCCTGCGCGTAAAGCTCGCCCGATTTGTCGTTGATGAGGCGTGCGAGCTTCAGGACCGGACCGGAGTATGCGACTTGTCCCTTGCCGTAGTCGTGCATCCAGCCGCGCTCGACGAGACCCTGGTTGACGCCGATCTGGTAAGGACCCTGGTCGCGCCGGGCGGTCTCGACGAAAACCTTGATCTCGAATCCGGAAACCTGCCGCACCATGACCTCGAGGAAGCGCTTGGCCTTGCCGGCGATCTCCTCGACGGGCGCACCGGGCTTCATCGTCATCCGCGCGGTCTTCAAGTCAGGCTCGATGCGAATGCGCTCGATGAAGGGCGAGACGAAGACCGATTCCTTTTCGATATCGCCGGCGATCTCGATGTCGACCTCGCGGGGCAGCTCGAGCAGAACCTCGTTGGCGGGTCTGGCGTGCATGTTCATGGGTGGCTCCTCAGAACTGGTAGTAGACGAAGGTGGTGCCGGCGCCGATCGAGGCGATGGCGATCGCGAATGTGGCTGCGAGGCCGAGCGAAAGCCCGAGGCTCGGGCGCCAGGCCATCAACCCGGCGGCCACACGTGCCGTAGCGGGCATGGCGTCCGAGCTGACCCAATGGCGATGCAGGATCTGCTGGCTGTTCGGCAGCAGGAGAACGATGGCGCCGAGCAGCACGATGGTGGCGAGAGCCGTCCGCTGGTCGAGGGCGACGAGCGCTGCCGCTTCCGGCGGCGCCATCAGGAACGGAACCCACATGGAGGCCAGGATCGATCCCGCGAGATCCAGCGTCGGGGCGCGGAATACGACGAGCCCGCTCACGACCACGGCCATGGTCAACAGCCATCCAACCACTGCCGGCGGTTGCGGCAGGCGCGCTTCGCGCCAACCGAGGTTGATGGCAATCGCGACGCCATGGATGATGCCGTAGACCACGAACGTCCAACCCGCGCCGTGCCAGACACCTGCGATCAGGAACGTGATGAGCGCAGGCACGCCGCCAGTCAGGATGAAGCGCTCGAAGCGCCCCGCGCTGCGCCCGCCCGCCGATCGCATGCCGCGCATTGCGAGCGGCGTAAAGATGTACGTGGTGAAAAACCGCGTCATCGTCATGTGCCAACGACGCCAGAAGTCCGAAATGCTCGTCGCCTTGAACGGGCTATCGAAGTTGAGTGGCAGTTTCAGGCCAAAGATGAGGCCGAGCCCGAGCGCCATGTCCGAGTAGCCGGAGAAATCGAAGTAGAGCTGCAGGGCATAGGCGACGGCGCCGAGCCAGGCGATGGCCACAGACAGGCTCTCGCCCGCGGCCGCTCCGTCGAACACGGTGTTCGCGAAAGGACCGATCGAATCCGCGAGGAACACCTTCTTGAAGAGACCGATGCCGAACATGGTGAGGCCGACAGCGAGCCGCTGCACGTCGAGTGCCGCATCGCGTCGGTCCTGCATCTGCTCGAGCATCTCGCGCTGCAGGACGAGCGGACCTGCGGTCACGCACGGGAAGAACGCTGCGAACAATGCATATTTGTCGAGCCCGACTCTGACGACGCGACCATTGTAGGCTTCGACGAGATAGCCGATCTGCACGAACGTGTAGAACGAGATGCCGACAGGCAACAGCAGGCGGATGTGCGATGCGCCGGCGCCGGTCAACTGATTGGTGATGTCGATGAGGAAGTTCGAGTACTTGAAGTAGCCGAGTGCCGCCAGATTGATCCCGATGCCGAGCAGGAGCAGCGTCCATGCCCGGTCGGGCCGATCGCTATGCGACATGATCTGATTGCCGAGCCAGTAGTTCGCGGCCACCGATACGACCAGGATGGCCGCGAAAGCGGCGCTCCATTGCGCATAGAAGACGAGCGATGCCGCGATGAGGAAGCGGAAGGCACCGGTCCAGCCCGCCAGCCTGTGCGCCACGACGAAGCCGAGGTAGGCAAGGGGCAGGAAGACGAAGATGAACTCGAACGAATGGAAGACCATGACGGTACCTTTGATCCTCGATCAGTTGCGCCGGGGAGCTGAGTCGCCGGGCCAGACGAGCCCTGCCTGGACGCCGGTCACGGTGGCTTTCCGAGCAATCGTCTTGCGGCGTTGAGGTGGGTTGATTTCGCGGCGTGCTCGGCGTGCGGATGCCGGCTTGGGTGAACTTCGAGCGACGTCGGTAGCGGCCACTACGGGCGCCACGACAGGGCTGGCATTGGTGTCACCGTCGCTGACGGTGCTCTCACGGTCGCCTCGCTCGGCCTGCGTCATCGGCGCGTTGACTTGGAGTGCGACCGCCGACGCGATGCTTGGCTCGCTCTTGCGAGGTTCGCCGCGGGCTGCTCCTGTGCGGGCAGACTCGGTCTGGTCGGGGGTGGGCCTCAGGCTTTCCGAAGCGATCCAACCGGTGGTGAGCAGAACCTGCAGCGAGCGGTGCTCGGCATGCGTCGTTGGCGCGGGTGCGCTGGCAATGGATGGCCAAGCCGGGAGATCGACGCTGTTGGCAATGTCCGAGAGGAGAGACCTGAGGCACCTCGCATTGGAGTGCTCGGCATCGATGAACATGTCGGCAGTGCACCTCAGCGCCGCTGGATCAAAGCTCCCCACGGTTCGCAACTTGTGCTTGGCGGCGAGCTCCCGGGTCACGGCCTCGATCTGGCGCAGGCCGTCCATGTAGGGGCTGCCCTGCACGCGGTCGAAGTAGATCGGGTTGAACGGCGGATGAGCCAGATGGACGCGCACGCCTTTGACGGCGAGGAACGAGAGCACGCGATCGAGTGCCTCGACTCCCTTCGGGTCAATCAATGGGGGATTGTTGCGGTTCGCATCGGCGTGCGCGAGGGCAAGCTTTCTCGTGCGGTCCGGCGTGAAAAGGGCAAGGTGCGCATCGGCCCATGCGATCGATCCGTCAGGAAGCAGCACGTCGAGTTCGGCATGCGACTTGTGCGTGGTCGGATAGGGCCAGTCGCCGGCATTGTGCCAGCGCGTCATATTGCCGAGCAGCATCGAGAGGGAGAGCAGTTCCCTCGGCCTTTGAAGCGGCTGCGTCTCGAGGAACGTCAGTTGCGGCAGCGACAGGCGCTTCGCCATTGCCTGGTAGTACGGAATGCCCGGCAGCCAGAGAAAGTCGGTTCGACGAGCCACCGGCGTGAAAAGCCTGTCGCGGACCGTGATCACGAGGTCCTTCGGCAGCTTGTCGTGCCGCACAAGAAGCTCGACCATGCCGAGCACGTCCTCGTAATAGTCCCGGTGAATGTGACCGTTGAGATAGCTGCGATTAGGCATCAGGTCGGCGCTCGCCTCCTGCCACTGGCTCGCGCCCAGAACCAGAATGCTCGGTGCGCTGTCGAGGCGCTTCCACTGCTCCTCGCGGAGTTTTCTGATATTGATGTTGAGGTCGAAAACCGTGAAGTTGTCGCCACTTTCAAAAGCGTCGGCTACGGTTTCCATAAAGTCGGGCTGATACATCTCCGGCGCGTATCGCCGGTTCGCGTCGACGATCATTCCCAGCAGTCCGGCCGCAACCGCAAATGCGGTGGCCAGATAGAATGCGGAACGCCGGGCGCTCGACACCTTCTTCTGCTCGCCGTTGCCGTCTCCGGCATCTCCGCGGCTCTCAGTCGTTTGGTCCACGTTACCACCTGCCCCGCTACACGCTACCTCGGTCCGACCCGAGACTATTTAACTTCCCGGAGGTCGCACTGGAGTTAATCCGGTGCGCTGGCGCCGGAGAAATTCCAATCGTTCTCGACACAGTCGATTTATCCTTAGCGATTTGTTACCCGCCCTAGAAAAGGCTTTGAGCCTCGACTGTTCGGGATTTCTCGGTTTCCCCGGGCGTTGCCAGGCTGGCCGACATCGTGAGCCTGAGAAGCAGGGGTGCAATGAAGACCGGCACCAGCGAGATTCCCGCGTAAACCGCCAGATCTGGCCCCACCATTTCACCAACCAGGGCAAAGCCGAGGCCAATGTTTCGGAAGCCTGCCACGATCGACGCGGTGAGAGCCTCGCGGCGGCCGAAGCGGTACATTACGATGGTGGTCAGAGCCATCATGAGGAGGCAAAGGCTGGTCGCCAGCGCCAACAGGAACACGACCTTGGACGGGTTGGCGTCCATTCTGTTCGATA
Organism: Rhizobiales bacterium Ga0077524; assembly: GCA_001464755.1. GTDB lineage: Bacteria > Pseudomonadota > Alphaproteobacteria > Rhizobiales > Hyphomicrobiaceae. Next base: position 14,809 of record LNDR01000387.1, on the reverse strand, counting down.
CCGCGCTCATCAACCCCGTGCCGAAAACGAGGAGCGCGAGGATGGTCGCCCACCGCGAGGCAAACCCGACTTTGCGCGTGACGGCATCCGACATCGACAGAGCCAATGGGCGGTAGAGCGCCAGCAGAACAAACGGAAGGCCGAGAAAGATCAGCGTCCTGAAGCCGTACGTACCAAGGTCCAGATTCGCCTGCGCACCGATGAATGCGGACAAGAAGAGGAACAGGGATACAGGCATGAAAAGGGTGGAGAGGACCATGGCCTGCAGCGCCCGCTCGCGGTCAAAGCCCAGGATTTCCGCGAGTGCTGGCGATGAGAAGAGAGACCCCGAGCATGCCGTCACGATCATCAGCAGGATGACCGAGTCCGGAAATCTGGCGACGATGCCCGCCGCGATCACGATGCAAGGCAGGACAACCTGTTGCCAAAGTACGATCCGGAGCATGTCCCGATCGATGGAGATGAGGTGATGAGCGGGTAGCCGCGCAAATGGCACGAGCGAAAAGATAATCACGAGAAACAGTGCAGGCAGCGCCCATGGGCGCAGGAAATCCGCGACCGCCGGCACACCGAGCCCGAGGAATATTCCGCTGGCCAGGACCAGCACAGCGAGCGTCCTCTCCTCGCAGCAAACTTTCCAAAACTTCACTTTCGCCCCCAACCAGATACGCGCGACAGCAGTCGGCACAACGACTTCCGGGGTACACTCGCAGGACTTTCCTAATTCTGCCTTTATCCATGAAAATCATCCTGTTAACTTTCTGAGAACCAATATCGTTCTTCACGATGCATTAGAGGTAGGCAGAGATAATGCCGACCACCTGGAATGGGGGAGAAGTCCGGCATGGAAACGAGCGCGAAGAACGTCGTCACGCTGTTCGACGGGGGAGAGGTTGTCCAGCATGGCGCCGGCATGACGCGCATCGCGAGTCCGGATCTGGCAGCCCTCTTCGCTGGCGCCGACGTCGGTCTTGCACTGTTCAGCGCCGACCTCGACCTTCTCGCCTGCAACGCTCTTTACCAAACGCTGTGCGGCTATCTTCCTGGCGAGGCCGTCTCGGGAGCGAACCTGAGACAGCTGATCCGTCTCACGCTCGAGCGACAGGGTACGGCCGCTCCCATCATCGATCGCACCATCGAGACAGCCGTCCAGCGCCTCACTCCAGGGTCCGGCATCACCTTCCGCTACTCGGCTCCATCAGGCCAGACAGTCGAGGTTCGACGCCAGCGCCTGGAGAGCGGTACTGTCGTCGAGACGGTGCGGCAGGTCGAGGCAGCCGCGGTATCAGCCGATCTGAACACGCAGTTCGCCCAGATCGCCGAGGCGGCGCGCACGCGAATGATGCATGCGCTCGATGTCATGGCCGACGGCTTTGCGCTCTATGACGCACAGGATCGCCTGCTCGTCTACAATCGCAAGTACGTCGATATGAAGCCGCTGATTGCGGACATTATCGTGCCCGGCATCTCCTTCGAGGACATGATGGGCGAGGCCGTCAGGCGCGGCATGTACGTGCTCAATGGCATGACTCCGGAGGCCTTCCTCGCGCTGCGCTTCCGTCAGCGCCGCAATCCGACCGGGCCTTACGAAACGCAACTTTCGGATGGCCGGTGGATTCTCGTCAACGAGAAGCGCACAGCCGATGGTGGCACTGTCGGTATTCGCTCCGACATCACCGAGATGAAGCACCGCGAATTCGACCTGTTGCGCATCTCGCAGCAGTTGCATGCGAAGAACCGACATTTCGATGCCGCCCTGAACAACATGATCCAGGGCCTGTGCATGTTCGACAAGGAGCAGCGTCTCATCGTCTGCAATCGTCGCTACCTCGACATGTACGGGTTCTCGCCCGACGTCGTGAAACCGGGCGTCCTGCTGCGCGACATCATGAAATACTCGGTGAGCCTCGGCAATTACACCGAGGAGGAAGGGCAGCGCGCGCTGGCCGAGCGACCGGATCCGAACCGTTTGAACAAGCGCACCACGATCAAGCAGCATCTGAGAGATGGCCGTGTCATCGCGGTTATGAACGAGCCGCTTTCGGAAGGAGGCTCGATCGCGACCTACCAGGACATCACCGAACTCGAGACCAGCGAGCGGCGGATGCGCGAATACACGGCGAAGCTCGAGCGCTCGAACAGCGAGTTGCAGGAGTTCGCCTACGTCGCGAGCCACGACCTGCAGGAGCCGCTGCGCAAGATCGAGGCATTCGGCGATCGCCTGAACCGGCGCTATGCGGAATTGCTGCCCGACGAGGGCAAGATGTTCATCGACCGCATGCAGGACGCGGCAGGTCGCATGCGTCGCCTCATCAACGACCTGTTGAGCTACTCGCGCGTGTCGTCGAAGAACCGTCCCTTGATCCCTGTCGATCTCGACAAAGTCCTGGCCGAGGTTCTATCCGACCTGCAGGTGCGCCTCGACGAGACCGAAGGCCAGATCGTCGCCGAGAAGCTTGCCACAATCGATGCCGATCCGACGCTGATGCGCCAGCTTCTGCAGAACCTGCTCGCCAACGCGCTCAAGTTCCGCAAGGCCGATACGAAGCCCATTATCAAGGTGGCCACCGTGCCGGGCGAGCCCGTCTCGATCGGAACCCGCATCGTGCCGTCGATCGTTCTCACGATCGCCGACAACGGCATTGGCTTCGACAACGCCTATAAGGAGCAGATCTTCAAGATCTTCCAGCGGCTGCACGGCCGCCTCGAGTACGAGGGCACCGGCGTCGGTCTCGCCACCTGCCGCAAGATCGTCGAGCGCCATCTGGGAACGATCGATGCCAGCGGCGTCCCGGGCGAGGGTGCCACATTCACCATCGTCCTGCCGGTCAATCATGATCGACAGCCAACCGAGACGCCCCGCGATCGCTGAACCGGCAGGGAACCGCTCAGTCGGCGAATGGATCCTTGACCAGGATCGTGTCGTCGCGCTCCGGGCTCGTCGAGAGCAGCGTCACCGGGCACTCGATGAGTTCCTCGATGCGTTTCACGTACTTGATCGCCTGGGCCGGCAGGCCGGCCCAGCTCCGCTTGCCTGCCGTCGAGGCGTTCCAACCTTCAAGCGTCTCGTAGATCGGCTTCACGCGAGCCTGCTGGTTCATGCCCGCCGGCAGCCGGTCGATGCGCTCGCCATCGAGATCGTAGGCAACGCAGATCTTGATCTCGGGGAGGGGGTCGAGGATATCGAGCTTGGTCAGCGCGATGCCGTCGATTCCGGAGACCTTGACGACTTGGCGCACGAGCACGGCGTCGAACCAGCCGCAGCGCCGCCGCCGTCCGGTGTTGACGCCGAATTCCTTGCCTCTCTCACCGAGCAGCCGGCCGATGGCGTCGGGCTCGCCGCTCTCGTCGAGCAGCTCCGTCGGGAATGGTCCCGAGCCGACGCGCGTGGTGTAGGCCTTGGCGAGACCCAGGATTGTTCCGATCGCTCGCGGGCCGACGCCCGATCCGGCTGCCGCCTGCGCCGCGACGGTGTTCGACGAGGTAACGTATGGATACGTGCCGTGATCGACATCGAGCAGTGCGCCCTGGGCGCCCTCGAAGAGTATCCGCTTTCCCGCCCGGCGCGCCTTGTCGAGCAGATCCCAGGTGCAGTCGATATAGGGCGTGATCCTGGTGCCGATCTCGGTCAGCTCCGCAATCAGCGCATCCTTGGAGATGAGCGGCTGGCCAAGGCCGCTGCGCAGAGCATTGTGATGAACGAGCAGGCGATCAACCTTCGGGCCTAGGTTCTCCGGCTTTCGCAGATCCTGCGCTCGGATGGCGCGGCGGCCGACCTTGTCCTCGTAGGCAGGACCGATGCCGCGTCCGGTGGTGCCGATCTTCTGGCCGCCAGCCGAGGCCTCGCGGAGCTGGTCGAGCTCGCGGTGCAGCGGCAGGATCAGCGTGGCGTTCTCCGCCAGCTTCAAGTTGTCGGGCGTGACGTCGACGCCCTGCTTGCGAATGCCGTCGATCTCGGCTGCGAGATGCCACGGGTCGACGACCACGCCGTTGCCGATGATCGAGAGCTTGCCGCCGCGCACGATCCCCGAGGGCAGCAGCGCGAGCTTGTAGGTCACCCCGTTGATGACCAGCGTATGACCGGCGTTGTGCCCGCCCTGGAAGCGGACGACGATGTCCGCTCGCTCCGAGAGCCAATCCACAATCTTGCCCTTGCCCTCGTCGCCCCATTGGGCGCCGACCACCACGACGTTCGCCATTCGATCCTCGCTTGCCGGAGGGCGACTGCCCTGCTGCGGCTGCTGGTTCAGGCCGGGCGGCATCCCGGCAAACGGAAAAAGGCCCCGGCACGAGGCCAGAGCCCTTTTCTCAGATGTATAGCGAGATTGTGGCCATCGGCAAGCTGCCGATCGGCCAGGCGGGGCAATCTGGCTGGATCACCGCGATCGACCTCGGTGCTCACTCGCCGAGTGGCTCTCACGAGGGTGAATCGAGCTTAGCCTCCGACCTCGACATGGCGTGCATTGCTGCTGGACACACCCGAGCGGGACTCCTATAACGGCGCGCGTTTCACCTTGCGGCCCACAAGGCCGGCAAGGCTCGCCCAGGTAGCTCAGTTGGTAGAGCATGCGACTGAAAATCGCAGTGTCGGTGGTTCAAATCCGCCCCTGGGCACCATAACTTTCAAGCACTTAGCTGACTGCCTGCACAAGCGGTCCAGCTATTGCGAGAGTTTTGCGGGAGCCACCCGCATCAACGCTTGCGGAACACCAGGACCAGATTGTTGGCTGGCATGCGCTCGATCACGGGAGCCGAGAAGCCAGCTGATAAAGCAAGCTCCGCGACCTCATCGACGTCGCGCACGCCCCATTCCGGGTTACGCAGCCGAAGGTCGCTGTCAAACGCCTGATTGCTCGCGGCAGTGTGGCGCCCACCTTCGCGGAACGGGCCGTAAAGAACGAGCGCTCCGCCTGCAGGGAGGATTCTGGAAGCGCCGCGGAGTAGCCCTTCCGCAGCCGGCCATGGGGCAATGTGGATCATGTTGATGCAGATGATCCCCGCTGCCTCATCGATCGGCCAGGCTGCGGCTGTCCATAGCGCTTACCCAGGCATCGGTGCTCGAGCGTGCCTCAGGACCAGGATCGCTCGGCTGAAACGTGAGGTCGGGCATGGCCGCCGCAAAGTGGACGACATGCTCACCCGTTCCGCTGGCGACTTCCAGGATGAGCCCACGTTCGGGCAAATACTGGCGCAATATCGCGAGGATCGAGTCGCGATTACGGGTCGCGGCGGGTGCTGAACGGCGCAGATCCGAGTTCATCGTGCCTCTATGACGTCATCCCCCCTGAAAGCATACAGCGCTTCGATGGCGAGTGCATCGCGCCTGCACAGGCATGCATGTGGCTCGACGATATGCATCGAGGTCGGACACACCAGTTTGCCAGCGACCGCCCTCGATCGGCCTCAAGAGGGGAGACGCGCCCAGGACCTACTGTCGACGAAATGCCGTCCGTGCGATCCCGAGCGCCTCGCTCTCAAAAAGTTCAAGCGCAAGTTTTTGCGCGAGCAGCACATCTCCGATCGGCAAGTTACCTCTGGGAAGAAAGCAGAAGGACCTGACGTACTGTCCGTCTTCGCCATACTGGAAGACATTCGACGAACTGCCGACCCGGATCGCATAGCGCCTACCCGTATCCGATCCAAAGACATGGATGACGCCACATCTCTCAAACTCGGAGCGCTGCTGTGTATCCAAGTGTTCGACCAGCAGGGCCAGCGACCGAAGGTGCGACCTCCGGCCAAACCATCCGGGTCGCGCATGGCGAAGGACGGACGCGGGAATTTTCGGCTGGTCGGCCCGTCCAAACAGGTGCCACGTCACGGTGCTACCCTCCCACCAACTGGGGGATGAAGATTGTCTTCTGGGTCTTCGGATCAAAGGCCGTGGTGAGTTCGCCTGGAGCCCCGGCGGGCCCATTGAAGGCTACTGCACGATAGCCCCTTTTTGTAAGCTCACGGAAGCGAAGAGCCGCGTCGGCCAGTGCAACGGGATCATCGGCGTCGAACTCGTGGCGCGTGTCCCCATCGATATCCATGACGATCTGATAACTCATGCTGACTCTCCCAGCGCTGAGGTCTGATCGCGTGAAACGCAAAACTTTGAAGCGCGTTCCGCGGCACTTGCATCGTCGACTGGGTGGCCGTGTCGTGACCGTGATGCTGTCCTCGAGCTCGGCTGTCGTCGCGCAGAATAGTGCCTGGGCAACGCAAAACTGATCTCACATGACTTTCCCGAGACGCGCGTATGGTCGACAACAGCAACTCGGGCTGGATCCCCGCACGCGGCACGCACATCAACGAGGTGACTTATGGCGAGCTGGACTGGCTGGCCGCGGAAGGCGTCGAGCCCGCGCCTGTCGGTGGCTCAGGTCAGCGGGGTCGGGGCGCTCGCAATCGAGGATGCGGCGGCTTGCGCTGGGAACTCAGCAAAACGCGTTGACGCCGTACTGCGCGCTGAATTAACGACTTGAGATCTCGGAGCATGTGCTTGCGCGGTGCTGGAGCCGTCCGAATTCGGATAGCCAGCGAGGCGACCATGGGCTTAGGCGTGGCACTTCACAAAAGGGGGCTGGCTTCTGTGATCTGGCACAAGCTGGAGGCGCTCCGGCGGCTGCTTCGCGAGCATGGTGCGGCGTGGACCGTGGTCTTTATTGCCCATCGCTTCGTGATCAGTCGCTTCTTGTGGATGTTCGAGGCGCGCGCCAAGCGTGTGATCGAGGCCTGGGCGGCGGGGCTCGATCAACCGGTGCACATCTTTACCGGGGGTGTCGACTACGCCTACCCCTACCGGCAGCGCCCGCAGCACATGGTCATGGAGTTGGCCGGGCGGGGCGTGCCGATTGCCTACATCACGCCATCTTCCGGCTATGATCGGGTCTATGCAGCCCAGAAGTCCTCCGCGCGACTTCTCCTGACGCCGCATCGGGACGCTGCAGTAAGCGCAGCGACGGCACCGGTAGTGCATGTTCTATCGACCGATGCTCGTCTCGATGCCGCGTTCGTGCAATTGGTCCGAACGCGGGGTGGGACCATCGTCTATGACTACATCGATGCCCTCGACGACGCCGTCAGCTCCGGACCACTCGATGCCGCGCGCCACGCCCTGCATGGCGCACTTCTCGCGGATGAAGACGGAACGGTTGTGATGGCCACGGCCAATGCGCTGCTGGACGAGGTTGCGGCGGCGCGCAGCATGGGCTTCGATCTCATCACCAACGGGGTCGATCCGGCGCCGTTTCGTGCGGCCGCCCGTAGCGACGACATCGATCCGCGCCTTGCGGCAGTCGTGGCCCGCGGCAAGCCGATCATTGGGTACTTCGGCTCGTTCGCCGCCTGGTTCGACTACGATCTGATGAACGCCTGCGCGCGCGCGCGCCCCGACTACACATTCGTGATGATCGGCCCCGATCTTGACGGCACCCGAGATCGCCTGGACCTCAGCCTGGCGAACATGTCGCTGCTTGGCGGGATGTCGTACCGCGATCTGCCGCGGCACGCGGTATGGTTCGATGTGTGCCTCGTGCCGTTCGTGGTCAATCACATCACGCTCGCCACGTCGCCGCTGAAGATTTTCGAGTACATGAGCCTGGGTCGCCCAACGGTTTCCACCGACTTGCCCGAATGCCGAAAATACAAGTCCGTGTTGACCGCTGCGGGTCTGCAGCCGTTCTGTGAGGCGATCGATCGGGCGTTGATCCTGTCGAAGGACCGGGATTTCATCGAGCTTGCCTACGCCGAGGGCGAGAGCAACTCTTGGGCACGGAAAATCGACGACATGCTGCGTCTCGTGGCCGAGCGCCGGCATTCGAAGCCAACAGCCACGCCAGCCGACGGCTGATGGATCTCTTCGGTCCGGGGCGGCAGGGCCGAGTTCAGGCTGCGGTCGCGATCTTGCCGCCGACGACGTCAAGGTAGCTCCGGCAAAAGTGCTCGACCGTGTTTGTGTCGATCCGCGCCTGCCCGATGTAGCCTCGGTCCGACCAAGTCTCGTAGTCGACAATCATGCGTCGCATCGCATCGGTGAGTTGTGGCAGATTGGGGGGCGCGCGACGCATGCCGAGATCGAACACGGCGGTCTCTTTCAAGCCTTTGAGGGTCTCGGCATGAGGAGGAATGAGTATTCCGCAGTCATTGCCCTGGACGACGTCGAGCGCGCCGCCGATGCTGGTCAAGATCATCGGCAACCCGAAGTGCGCCGCCTCCGTCATGGCAACGCTGTAGCCCTCGTAGACCGATGGCTGAACGAAGACGTGGGCGAGCGAAAGATGACGGCTGAGCTGACGCCGGTCGACGAAGCCCGGCATTGTGACGAACTCTGCGATGCCGAGTGACTCGATATGCTCGAGGACCGCCGCGTGAACCTTCGCATCCGAAAAGCTGCCAAGGAGAGTGAGCCGCGCCTGGGGGAATTCGCGGTGCACGGCGGCGAAAGCCGACACCAGCACAAGCTGTGCCTTGGCCGCGAAGAACTGAGCGACGTTGATGAAAGTGAAGACGCCCTTCTCGCGTCGGCGTGCCGCGTCGAGAAGCTGGCGTTCCGGCCGGACCAGCCCCTCGCGGTTGATCGGATTGGGAATGACGCGAATATCCTTGCGCGCGTAGCCGAAGACATCCGCATGGAAATCGGCGACCCCTGTCGAGACAGCGACGCGATGAGTGGCCGGGGCCGATCTCGCCTTGAAAGCCGCAATATCGTGCTGGCACCAATGATAGTAGTTGTGAACGACCTCGACGATCGGGATCTTGCGGCGCTCCAACAGCGGCAGTCCTTCGTAGCTGTAGTGCGTGATCGCCGCCTCGATCCGCAGCGACTCGATGATCTCGGCATAGCTATCAGTGCTGAAGCCGCCAAGGATCTCGACCTCTGCGCCATTGCGCAACAGGCGCGAAGCGACATCGCCTCCGGCGCCAGTGACGATGACGACGACACGCTTGCCGAGAGCTTCAAGGCCGCGGGCTTGATCGTAGACCACCTGCTCGACGCCACCGCGGTCGAGTGAACTCACCTGGAGCAGGATACAGGGGTCTGTTCGCTTCGCCTTCGACTGGACCGCGACCACGCCGCTGTCCGCGCGGCGCTGCAAGGCCAAGCCGTTGTAGGCAGGCTTCGCCGTCGCAGCATCGCCACCGGAGGGATCGAGCCGTCCGATGCGCACGCGCACCCGCTCCGGGGCGGGAGGCAGCGCGACATGTATGCCCCTGAACCGCCCGTACCGCTCCAAAGCCCGCATCATGTAGCGAAACGAGTTCATCGAGAGGATCGAATTGTAGCTTTGGCGCAGGGAATCGAAGCTGGCCTGCAGCGCGTTCTCGCGTTCGGCCAGGGCAGCGTTGTGCTGCTCGATGCTGGCCTTCAAGCGCGCCAGCTCCGCGGCAAGCCGCATGGCCTCGCTGCGCGCAACCGCCAACTCATCATCGCTGCTCTTGAAGCCTTTATCGCCCTCGCCCGGTACGGAAGCGCTCCGCATCGTGCTGTCGCGGGGCAACCGGTCGTGAGACGTGCCGACCGTGCTCATTGCCGGGCTGTCTTGCGCGTCGGTCATGTTAGCGTTCCGCTCTCGATCCGGGGCAGGTCTGCAGTTACAGTCAATCGGAGAGGTGCACGGGCACCGAAGAGATTTTACCGAAGCTAGACGACGGTCGAGACCGGTATGTCCATCGACAGCACGCGGGAACCGTTTGATCGCTCGATTTCAACGCGAACAGCGTGCGGCTTTGCCTCGCGATCTGTGGACGCATCTCGCACTCCGACTTCGACGAAGGACCACTCGGGCTCGACTGAATTGATCGCCACGGAGGGGCTCAAGTTGAAATCGAAGTATGGCTTGCTCTTGGAAAGGTAGATGCCCTCGGCTTTCAACACGCCCGGTGTCGCGCACGAAATCTGCAGCTTGGCGGGTGCCTCGTCGGCAATCCTCAATTTCAGGCCCACGAGGTGGACGGTCACGTGAGCAAGCATGGGAATAACCCTGATGGCACGAGCAGCCTCGACACAATCCGGCAACCAAAGCATGCTGTTGTAGAATTCCACAACCTCTCGTGTGTAGTGATGCATCACGTCCGTAAAGATGTAAAGCTCCGCCTGGCTCGGAAAGCACAAATGTCGCTGTCCGATCGGCAAGCCGCCCAGGCGGGAGGGCGTTCGCGACGATGAGCTTGCCAGTGAGCGCAGCTCCTCGCTGGATGTCGTGAAGCGCTCCGCGAGCCGCGCGAGCACTCCGCGATTGGTCTCGCGCATCTCGCTTGCCGTCTGCTCGTCTGGAATGAGGCCGAGCGAAAGTTCCTCGTCGGTGACGTAGGCGAAACCTTCCCGCTCGAAATCGCCGATCCGCGGTGATCTCACCACTGGAATAACGCCAAACGCCAGATATTCAGAGAGTTTCGTCGGGCATGAGACGCGATTGACGGCCGTGTCGTCGCGCAACACGAAACCGAGGTCAGCGTCGAGATATCGTCGGCTCAGCTCCTGCTTTGCAACAACACCGAACTCGGCACGCTCGATGAGCTGCGTCCCTTCCGCCAGGGAGCGTATGGTCTCGTGCTGATTGCTCAGGAACTCGAAGCGAAGCGGTGCCGGCGCAGCGCTGCCGATCTCGATCATCCGGTCGATGTTCTGCCAAGCCTGGATGCCCCCGGCATAAATCACGCGGTAAGGGTCGCCGGCCGACCGCTTGCGTCGCTGCCTCCAGTCGACGTCGAACTCCTCGATGATCGGCAAGATGATGAATTGGGCCGCGGAGCCAGGATACTTCGCCCGAAAATGATCGGCCATCGCCTCAGTCACGACGACGATGACGGGCGAGTTGGCCAGGATGAAATGCTCAACGGTCTCGTAGTAGGTGGCAAACGCCGGCCGCCCGAGCATCCTTTCCTCCTCGGGAACGATGCCGTGCATGTCCGTGACGATTTTGCCGGTGGGGTAGAGCGGGAGCAAGTAGCGGCCGAGGTGTGCGGTGTGCACGTAGGTCAGGCGGCTATTTGCAACGAGGTTCTCCATCAGCCTGTGATGGGACGGCTGCATCAGGTCGACGCGATATTCGGTCACGAGGTCGTCGTGGCGGATCGGGGCAGGCGGACCCTCGCTCGCGCCGGTGTAGGGGTCGATATAGATCCGTTGCCAGTCCGAGAAGATCCGATCGACGGCCTGCACGCGGCTCATCCATCCTTCCCGGGCCGATGTGCCGGCCGGACATGGTGCAACAATGACAATCATATCATCTGGCAACATCAGAGAGTTCCTGAAATGGCGCGCGTTCGGCACGGGAGCCTTGCGAAGCATGCAGCCAGCGGTCGCGCAACACGATCAAATGCCGCAAGGTTGCCGATTGGCAACAGCGCGACGTGGCGGTCAGCGGGCATCTCGCTCACGCTGATGGTGCATGTTGCCGGGGTTGCGGCCCTTCCGGCGTCACCGCGCGCTCCAGAACAGCAAGAAAACGCAACATGGAACGGTCGCTCTGCGTCGACGCCAAGTGTCGACAAATGCCGTCGTAAAGGCCCTTGTCGGTGATCAGTCGCTTGACCGCGTCAGCAAGGCCGCGAGCCGAGACGTGCCTGGCAAGAACGCCGGTCTTGGCGTCCACGACCTGCTCGGCGACGCCGCCGACCGGCAACGCCACCACCGGCATGCCGTGGCCGAATGCGAGCGCGGCGACGCCGGATTGGCTCGCCTCGATGTGCGAGCAGACCATCGCATCGTAGCGCGCCAGCAGCTCCGGTGCTTCTTGGTCGGGAATCCACCGGTTGATAACCTCGGCACTCAAGGCATCGAGCGGGCGCCGGCTCGCTCCGAGATCGCCCTGCCCCGCGACGCCGAGCGAGACGGCGACACCCTCATTGCGAAGCATCTCGGTCGCCTCGATCAGCAGGGGCAAGCCCTTGTAGGCCATGATCCGGCCGAAGAAGAGAATGCGAAACGGGCGGTCCGTCGCGAGGGAGCGGGGTTCAGGTGCGGCGGAAGGATGCAGGTCTGGATGGAAGATCCGGACAATTCGTGCGGGGTCGATCACGCCGCTGCTTGCAAGCTGATCGGCGACCGTTCGGCTCAGTGTAATCGCCACATCCGCTATTGATGCGTCTCTGAGGAGCCACCTCGTGACCCAGGCCGTCCAGTCGCCGGGATGGGGCGCTGCATCGTGCACGATCGTGGCGTAAAGCACACCGCTGCGCTTGATGCCCGGTGCGATCAACGGCGACCATATGTGCGGCATCAGGGTGACGACAGCCTTGGGACGCGTCTCGGCGACGTGCTGCGCGATCATTTTGCGTGCCGCGGGGAAATAACGCGCCAGGTGCCACGGTGTGAGGTGCGAGAACGTCCTGATGCGGGTGACCGGAACGCCGATCGTTTCGAGTTCAGTCGCCAGCTCCGTCCCGTCGGCGACGATGAAATCCAACGACGTATTTGCGAGCGTCTTGGAGGCAACCGCCATCTGTTGCGCGAACCGAGACAGCGCTGCGCTGCGCCCCAGGTGAATGACGGTGAGTGCTCGCCGCTCGCCCTGGTCGGATGCACGCAAGCTCATTTCGTGCGGGGTCCTTTGGATGAACTACAACCCGTTCGGCCAGGCCACCGGACATTCCGGGACGTGCAGCCCTGCAACCGTCGACGTTCCGGAACGCAGGCCGTGTCCCCAAGCCGAGATCGGGCCTGCTCGGCGCTCCCACGGACGCCCCATACCTGAGACGGCGGGGTCCTGTCACGCCCCAGGTCAGATTGCCGATATCCCCATGTGTAAATTCCGGCGTGCGCAGTAACCTGTCACAATCGGGCAGTCATTCAACCAATGGTTGCATAAATTACAATAAAACAACTTAAAGAATAGCGTTGGGTAGACTGCCAGATCGTTGACGTCGACTTCAATTGGTCTGTATTTACCAAGTGTCAACAAGGCGGCCTTCGAGGGACGTCGTGCGGCCACGGGGCGCACAAGGTCTATCGCCGTGATTGCCCAACGGATCGCAGCGAAGGCTCAAACACAGCCAAGCTCGATGGAGCGGAGTAGCCGACATGTTCGCCAGATTGCTCGGGCTTTCCGAGGCCGGTCATCCGTTCAACTCGGTCACCTCGACGGCGCCCGTCGTCACGGACATGGACCTGGATCTCCTCGTGGACGAAGTGCCGGCACCGGTGATGAACAGCCGGGGGCAAACCACCAAAGACGACCGGCTCCTCTACTATTGGGCGGCCAAATCTTTCTTCACGGGTGTCGGCACGATCGTCGACGGCGGTGCCCTGGTCGGCAGCACCACGACGGCATTGTCTGAAGGATTGCTCGCCAACACTATGGTGTCCGATCCCGCGCAAGCCATCCTCGTCTACGATCTGTTCACGGACTCGCACGACGGCTACAGCGCTAATCTCCTGAGAGGCTGGTTCGGCGAAACAAAAGCCGACGATACGACCGAGTATGATTTCGAAGGTCACTTCCGCTCAGCGACGGCGCCCTACCAACATCTGCTGCGCATCCATAAGGGCGACATCACCGCGATTGGCTATACGGACAAGCGGCCGATCGAGGTGCTCTCGATCGACGTGGCGAAAAGCGCCGACATCATGCGCTACATGGCGCTCGAGTTCTTTCCGCGCCTCGCGCCGCGCTCCCTGGTCCTGCACCAGGACTACATTTTCACGTATCAGCCGTGGCTCACCATCGCGATGGAGAAACTCGAGGATCTTTTCGAGCTCGTCTACGAGGTGCCGACGCAGTGCACGGCAACCTTCATGCCGCGCAAGCCGATCTCGCGGGCCGACGTCGAGTTGCGCCTTGAAAGCGACTATTACTCGCTGAAGAACGCCTCGTGTCTCTACAGAGCACTCGAGCGCGCGGGCACACCCTCGTCGAAGCTCTATGCGATGGCGTCCATCTCCTACTTCTATCACGTCATGGGTCGCCCGGCGGCGGCCAAGCGCGTGGCCATGCGCATGTACGAGCAGTTCCGTCTCAACCCCGAGCTCATCGATCGGACCGAACTCAAACATTTGTTGCAGAACGAGCTCGCGATTGACTACAAGAGCGCCCAGATAGCCTGGTAGGTGGGAAGCGCCGGAGCTGTTGTGTTGGGGTGACGTGCTGCTGCCACGGCGGGTGGTGCGCCTTCGATAGCATCTGTTTTCTCAAGGCGCGCGATCGACCGGTCGGCTGGTCAGATCTCAGGGGTGGTGCATGTTGGTCGTCGATATTGGCATGCATAATGGGGATGATACGGCGCACTATCTGGCGCGTGGCTGCAGTGTCGTGGCTGTCGAGGCCAACGTCGATTTGTGTCGACAGGCAGAGACTCGCTTCGCCGACGCTCTGGCAGCCAAACGCCTGACTATCATAAATGCCGCATTCTGGGAGCGCAGCGGCGCTACGCTCGAGTTCTTTCTGTCCTCGGTCAGCGACGAATTCAGTAGCCTGGACGCATGGCGCGTCGGGGGTGAGGGCAAGCCGCGCTCGGCCAAGGTCGGAACCGTCAACCTCGATGAACTTCTGCGGCGCTTCGGGACCCCGCGCTACATCAAGTGCGATATCGAGGGCGCGGATCAGGAGTTCGTTCGGCAGCTCTTGCATCTAGATCCGGCTCGTCTCCCAGCGTTCGTGTCGGTCGAAGGCATATCGGTCGACTGGCTGGGGGCTCTTGCCATGGCCGGCTACAATCAATTCCAGCTGGTCAATCAGGCCAAGGTCCGTCGCGGGATGTGGCCCGAGCTGAAGTACGAGGTCGAAGGCCAAGAGCGAACGTGGAGCTTCGGTGGCCACTCGAGCGGTCCCTGCGGCTTTGATCTGCCGCAGGAAAAATGGTGCGCTCTCCACGAGACGACATC
>LNDR01000386.1 GCA_001464755.1 Rhizobiales bacterium Ga0077524 | reverse complement strand
ACGATGACCATCCCGAACCGGATCTCGATCGGTCTGATCGCCGCCTTCATCGTCGCGGCCATCGTGGCGCCACTCGGTTGGCCCGAGCTCATGAGCCATATCGGCGCCGGTCTCCTCATGCTGGCGGTCGGTATCGCGCTCTTTGCATTTGGTTTTCTCGGAGGCGGTGACGCCAAGCTGCTTGCGGCGGCGGCGCTCTGGTTCGGCTTCGATGGCCTGCTGCAGTATCTGGTCCTTGTCTCGATCTGCGGCGGCCTGCTGGTTCTCGCGATTCTTTTCTACCGCAGTATCGCGCCGCCGCTCTGGCTCTGCCGCCAGGAGTGGGCAATGCGCCTCCACACCAAGGCGGGCGGCGTACCCTACGGCATCGCCCT
>LNDR01000385.1 GCA_001464755.1 Rhizobiales bacterium Ga0077524 | reverse complement strand
CGTCGACGCCATGGCTGCAGAGCCTCGCCGTCTGACCCCGGAAGCTGCCCGCTCCCGCCTTTACCTCACAAGCAGGCCTTCGCCACGTTTTCGCCTCGGATCGGCCTCCGTTGGTGCAGCGATTAACTGGGCATTGACATTTCTCGCGCACAGTCCCTTTCACGCTCCCCGCCAAATTCGGGTTCTGAAAGGACTATTGCGTCATGAAGCGAGCACAGCTCATCGGCATCGCGATCGCCGGCGTCTGCGGCCTTGGCGCCTTCTTCCTCGCGAAGGGCATCGTCGTGAAGCCGCGGGAGATCAAGGTGGAGACCCAGACGAACACCACTGAGGTGCTCGTCGCCCGCGCTGGGATCTCGCTGGGCCAGATCACCACCGAGTCTTCGTTTCGCTGGCAGTCCTGGCCGCAGGACGCCGTACCGCCCGGCTCCGTGACGCGCGCCGCCGGTGGCTCGTCGGCCGGCATGCGGCCTTTCGTGGGCGCCATTGCCCGCACGCCCATCCTGACAGGCGAGCCGATCACCAAGATCAAGCTGGTCAGTGCCAAGGAGGGTGGTGTTCTCGCAGCCATCCTGCCCGAGGGCAAGCGCGCGGTCTCCGTCATGATCCGCGACGAGCACCTCGCGGCCGGCAAGCTGATCCTGCCCAACGACCGCGTCGATGTAATTCTGATTCGCAAGCAACGCAGCCGTTCGGGCGGCGAGGAAACGTCGAGCGAGACCATCTTCCGTGACATCCGCGTTCTCGCCATCGGTCAGCGTATCGAGATCAAGGAAGGCCAGAAGAACGCCGAAGGCAACACGGCGACACTGGAGCTGTCCCCCGATGAGGCCGAGGAACTCGTCCTCGCCCGCTCGAAGGGTGAGATCACGCTGGCGCTGCGCTCGATCGCCGATTTCAACAAGGGTGACAACGGTGAGAGCGTGAAGAAGGACGCCAAATCATCCAGCACGGTCAAAGTGCTGCGCTACGGCGTCAAGTCGCGCACTTACGGTGTGAATTGAAGGTGCCGGTCCGGGCGAAAGCTCGGTTGAGGCTTTGTCCAAGTTGCGTTCGCGTCTGTCCGTGCTCCCGGTAGCTCGTCAGAAAGCTTGAAACCATGCGCAACTACCCGATTAAGTCTTATGGCGCCGCTATCGCCGGGTTGACCGGTCTCATGGCACATATGTTTCTCGCACCGTCGGTCGAGGCGAGCGATCCGTCTGCTCGTCGCAACATCCGCCCGGCGGCTGCCCAAGTCGCATTCGATCCCCATCATCAGTCGATCCTCCGCCTGAGCGAGCGCGACGGGTTTCCGCTCCATCGCAGCATCAAGATCGGGCGCAACAAGTCCCTGATGATCGAGGTGCCTCACGAACTGCGGGACGTCATCGTCTCGAGCCCCGACATCGTCGACGCTGTCGTCCAAAGCTCGAACCGCGTCTATCTGATCGGCAAGAAGTTCGGCCAGGCCAACGCCTTCTTCTTCGACAGCACTGGCCAGCAGATCGCCACCTTCGAGATTATCGTCGAGCACGACACCACCGTTCTCGACACGCTCTTCAAGCGCCTCCTGCCTGGTTCGAATATCAAGACCGAGGTGCTGAACGAGACGGTGATTCTCACCGGCAGTGTTCGCAACCCGGCCGATGCCTCGCGCGCTGCCGACATCGCGAGCCGCTTCATCACCTCGCCGGGTGCGGAGTCCAACGACCGTCACACCAAGAAAGTCATCAACCTTCTCCAGGTCGAGGCGGAGGAGCAGGTCATGCTCCGCGTCAAGGTGGCCGAGGTCGAGCGCTCGGTCCTCAAGCAGTTCGGCATCAATCTCGGCGCGAGCTTCAGCGCGGGCGACCACAATCTCTCTGTGCTGACAGAAAATTTGTTCCCCCTGACGGCAGTTCAGGGCCTTGGGGCCCTCCCCGTTGCGGGCATAGGGACAGCAGGCCTGGAGGCGGGCAGCGCAGCTACGTGTGCGACTATGGGTATACTCTGCAATTACAATACTGGACCCGGCGGCGGAGGTGCCTTCGGTAACAGCGGCGCCGCTGGTAAGCTTTCGGCCGGAAGCGCGCAGATAACGCACGCTATTCGGATGCTCGAGCGCAACGGTCTGATAAAAACCCTCGCGGAGCCGAACCTTACAGCGATTTCCGGCGAGGCGGCCAAGTTCCTAGCTGGCGGTGAGTATCCCGTTCCCGTGTCGGCCGACAACGGCCAGATCGGCATCCAGTTCAAGGAGTTCGGTGTCAGTGTTTCCTTCACGCCGATCGTGCTCTCCGAGGGCCGCATCAACCTGAAGATCGAGACCGAGGTGTCCGAGCTTTCGGACGCAGGCTCGCTTCGGCTGTCTGGCATCTCGATCCCGGGCTTAAAGAAGAGAAGGGCGAACTCGGTGGTCGAGCTGCCCTCCGGTGGCACGCTCGCAATGGCTGGCCTCATCTCCGAGGACACGCGCAAGAACATCGACGGGTTGCCTGGCCTGAAGGACCTACCGGTACTCGGCACGCTGTTCCGCAGCCAGGACTTCATCAAGAAGGAGACGGAACTCGTTGTCATGGTTACGCCCTATCTCGCCCGGCCGAGCGCCATGCGGGATATGGCACGTCCGACGGATGGCTTGGCCCCGGCCTCCGACCTCAAGTCGAACCTCCTCGGCCACATGAACCGTGTCTACGGCAAGAACGTGCCCACCGAGGTCCAGGGCGGCCTGAAGGACGGCACCATCGGCTTCATCGTCGACTAAGGCCAGAGAGCCGGAGACAAACAAATGACCACCTCGAGCATGCACCATAAGGTCGCCCGCCGCACGATCAGCCTCGCCGCCATGGGCGCCGCACTCCTCCTGTCCGGTTGCTCAAATGGCATGGAGCCCGGCGGCCACGTCGCCGGCTGGTCGATGATCAGCCCCGATCAGCGCCATCCGATCATCGTTTCGGAGCAGCCGGCGACGCACTCGGTCCGCGTCGCCCGCGGATCGGACGGACTGTCGCCGCATCAACGCGCTGGCGTCGCCGACTTCATCGGCCGTTATCGCGGCGCCGATGCCGGCAACGGCAGCCTCTCGATCGCTGTTCCGTCCGGCTCAGCCAACGAGATCTCGGCCCTCAAGGCGGTCGCCGATGCGCGAGAGATCGCACGCGATATGGGGCTCGACGACAGCCGCGTCTCGGTGAGCCCCTATCGCACCAGCGGCGACCGCGATCCTGCGATGCGTATCTCCTACACGCGCTATGTCGCTGAAGCGCCTGAGTGCGGCATGTGGCCGACCAACCTCGGCGACGACGCCCGCAACTTGCCGTCTCCCAACCTCGGCTGTGCCACCCAGAGGAATTTCGCCATGCAGGTGGCCAATCCCGCCGATCTCCTCGGCCCTCGGACCATGACGCCGGCCACCGGCGAACGCCGCGACGCCCGTTGGGAGAAGTTCAACAAGGGCGAGACGACAGTGGCCAAAAAGGATCAGGACGAGCGCGCCTCGACCAAAGGCGAGAACTGATCGGGCTGGATGAAGAGCAAGGAAGCGCACGCCATGGCTGCAGAGGCAAAGAGCCGCGAACTCGCGATGATCGGCGAGGACGGGCAAGACGACATTCGCGGCGACCGGGCACGCCCGATCCCACGTATTTCGATCCAGGCATTCTGTGAGGATCCGCGTACCGCAGAGTCCGTGCAGGTGGCCGCCGACGATCGGCGGCTCGCAAAGGCGCACGTGTCGGTCCACATGGGCGGCATCGAGGCCGGGGTTGCCCACTATCAGGAAAGCCCGACGCCGAACCTCATCATCATCGAAACGTCCCTGCGGTCGAGCGAACTGCTGGGTCAGCTCGATCGGCTAGCCGAGAGCTGTGATGCCGGCACGAAGGTCGTCGTGGTCGGCTCGACCAACGATGTGCTGCTCTATCGCGAGCTTCTGAAGCGCGGAGTCGCCGAGTACCTGATCGCTCCCGTCTCGCCGATGCAGGTGATGGAATCGATCTCGAATCTCTACAACGATCCCAATGCCGACCCCGTGGGTCACGTCTTCGCCTTCATCGGTGCCAAGGGCGGCATCGGCTCCTCTACAGTTTGCCACAACGTCTCCTGGTGCATGTCCGAACTCCTGAAGGCGAGCGTCGTGATCGCCGATCTCGATCTCGCATTCGGCACGGCCGGATTGGATTTCAACCAGGACCCGGTGCAGGGTATTGCCGAGGCTCTCGGCAGCCCGGAGCGCCTCGACGAGGTGCTCCTCGATCGCCTGTTGACGAAGTGCTCCGAGCACCTGTCGATTTTCGCCGCGCCCGGGACGCTCGATCGCGACTACGACCTGACTGCCGACAGCTGCGAAATCGTCCTCGATGTCGTGCGCCAAAACGTTCCTTACGTGACGGTCGATCTGCCCCACGTCTGGACCTCATGGTCGAAGCGCATCCTGGTTCAGGCCGACGAAATCATCGTCACCGCGACGCCCGACCTCGCCAGCCTGCGCAATACCAAGAACCTCGTCGATCTCCTGAAGCAGGTCCGCCAGAACGATCGTCTCCCGCATCTCGTGGTCAATATGCAGGGCGTACCGAAGCGGCCCGAGATTCCGATCAAGGATTTCGAGGCTGCGCTCGATCTCAAGGCTTGCGCGGTCATCGAGTTCGACGCCGAGACGTTCGGCCAGGCTGCCAACAACGGCCAGATGGTCGAGGAAATGTCGGCGAAGGCGAAGGCGGTGCAGAACTTCCGCGACATCGCCATGACCATTTCCGGCCGCCGCGAGCACAAGGTCGAGAAGAAATCGGCGCTGGCGCCCCTTCTCGAGCGATTCAAGATCAAGCGTTAAGGAGCCCTGGCGATGTTCGGAAGGCGATCCAACGAGGCCGGGGCAACCCGTCGCCCAGCGGCCCAGCAGACGGCGACCCAGCCACCTGCCAAGACGGCCGCCGAGCCGAAACAGCCTGCGGCGGCGCCCCCGCCGCCGCCGCCGCGACCCGAGCATGTCGAACCGCAGCGCAAGCACTCGGAAGAGTACTACGACGTCAAGACGACGGTCTTCAATGCGCTGATCGATACCATCGATCTGACGCAGCTCGCCAAGCTCGAGGCGGCTGCCGCGCGTGAGGAAATCCGCGACATCGTCAGCGAGATCATCCAGCTGAAGAACGTCGTCATGTCCATCGCGGAGCAGGAGGAGCTCCTCGAGGACATCTGCAACGACGTGCTCGGCTACGGTCCGCTCGAGCCGCTACTGGCGCGCGACGACATCGCCGATATCATGGTCAACGGCGCCCAGACGACCTTCATCGAGGTGAACGGCAAGGTGCAGAAGACGGGCGTGCGCTTTGCCGACAACGCCCAGCTGATGAACATCTGCCAGCGCATCGTGAGCCAGGTCGGCCGCCGCGTCGACGAATCGAGCCCGATCTGCGACGCGCGTCTGCCGGACGGCTCGCGCGTCAACGTCATCGCGCCACCGCTCGCCATCGATGGCCCTGCGCTCACCATTCGTAAGTTCAAGAAGGACCGCCTGCGCCTCGAGCAGCTCGTCAAATTCGGCTCCATCACGCCGGCGGGCAGGACGCTGCTCGAGATCATCGGGCGTGTCCGCTGCAACATCATTGTCTCGGGCGGCACGGGCTCGGGCAAGACGACGCTGCTCAACTGCCTGACGGGCTCGATCGATAGCGACGAGCGCATCGTGACCTGCGAGGACTCGGCCGAGCTTCAGCTCCAACAGCCCCACGTCGTCCGGCTCGAGACTCGCCCCCCGAACCTCGAGGGCGAAGGTCAGATCACCATGCGCGATCTGGTCAAGAACTGCCTGCGTATGCGACCCGAGCGGATCATCGTCGGCGAGGTCCGCGGCCCGGAGGCGTTCGATCTGCTCCAGGCCATGAATACCGGTCACGATGGCTCGATGGGCACGCTCCACGCCAACAGCCCGCGCGAAGCCATCAGCCGTATGGAATCCATGATCATGATGGGCGGCTTCGCGCTACCCACAAAGACGATCCGCGAAATGATCACGGGCTCCGTCGACATCATCGTTCAGGCTTCCCGTCTGCGCGACGGCTCGCGCAAGATTACGCACGTGACCGAGGTGGTCGGCATGGAGGGTGATGTGGTCACGCTTCAGAACCTGATGGTCTTCGAGATCACGGGTGAGGATGCCAACGGCAAGATCGTAGGCCGTCATCGCTCGACCGGCATCGCGCGTCCTCGCTTCTGGGAGCGCGCCCAGTACTACGGCGAGACTGAACGTCTGACACAGGCGCTCTCGTCGAGCGAGGTCCGCGACGAGTTCGGCAACACCGTGGGTGAGCAACATGGCTGAGCTATCTCCCGAGATGCTGCAGTTGCTGCTCGGCACCATCATTGCGGTGTCGGCCGGCGCCGTCATATACCTCTTCGTCAATCCCTATCTCTCCGGCGAAGTGCAGCGCGACAAGCGCATGCAAGGCGTCACCGAGAACCGCGCAAAGCGAAGCCACGCTCGCACACGTGACGACGAGCTTCAGAGTCGACGCAGGCAGGTCGCGGATTCGCTGAAGGAGATCGAGGATCGCCAGAAGGCGCGCGAGAAAATCACGCTGCGGATGCGGCTGCAACGCGCCGGACTTCAGATTACCCCGAATGCATTCTGGATTGCGAGTGGCATCGTCGGCTTGATCGTGGGCGGACTTACGCTCTACTCAACCCCCGGAATGTCGCCCTTGATTTCGGTTGCTGCCGTTTTCGTGGGGGCGTTCGGCCTGCCGCGCTGGGCGCTAGGCTTCTTGACGAAGAAGCGTCAGGCAAAGTTTACCAACGAGTTTGCGAACGCGATCGACGTTATCGTGCGCGGTGTCAAGTCTGGTCTCCCGTTGAACGAATGCCTCGGCATTATCGCGCGCGAAAGCCCTTCGCCGATCCGCGAGGAGTTCCAGGACATCGTCGAGCAGAGCCGCGTCGGTGTGCCCCTGCAGGAGTGTTTCGAGCGGACCATGCAGCGCATGCCGCTCCCCGAGATGAAGTTCTTTGCGATCGTCATCGGCATTCAACAACAGGCAGGCGGCAACCTGTCCGAGGCACTTGGCAACCTGTCGGGCGTGCTGCGTGACAGAAAGCGCCTCACCCAGAAGGTCGGTGCCCTCTCGGCCGAGGCGAAGGCCTCTGCCGCGGTTCTGGGCTCCTTGCCACCTCTCGTGATGACCATGGTCTACGTCACGACACCGAACTACATCATGCTGCTTTTCACGACGAAGACCGGCCAGTTCATGCTGATGGGCGCTGGACTATGGATGACCGTCGGCATCCTCGTGATGCGCAAGATGATCAACTTCAAGTACTGAGCCGCCCCCAGCCGGCCGCTGCGATGCGGCCAGCTGGGAGCGCGCCCGTGACCATCGACCAAGACGAGGCGAGCCGTGATCGACCTGATCGACCAAATTATGAAGCCGCAGTTTCTGGTGATGCTGCTGGCGTCGATCGCCACATTTGTCACCGTTCTCACCATTGCCATGCCGGTGCTGCAGAAGGACCGCATGGGCCAGCGCATGAAGGTCATGGCGACCGAGCGCGACAAGATGCGAGCCCAACGCCTCGCAGACCTTGCCAAGGAGAACGGTGCGGGTCGTCTCAGGCAGGCGCCAAAGGGCTTCATGCAGCAGATCGTCGACCAGTTCAATCTGCGCTCGAGTTTCGAATCCGACGAGCTCAAGAACAAGCTCAAGATGGCCGGCCTACGCGGTCAAGCTCCGCTCGTCGCCTATATGTTCTTCCGCGTGCTCGCTCCGATCATCGTCGCGATCGTGGCCCTCATTTATCTGTTCGTTCTGTCGAACGTCCAATATCCGCCGATCGTCAAGTTCGGCATGGCCGTTGGTGCTGGCTACATGGGCTTCTACCTGCCCAACATGATCATTGAGAATCTCGTCCAACGCCGTCAGGCCTCGATCAACCAGGCTTTCCCAGACGCCCTCGATATGCTGCTCATCTGCGTGCAGGCCGGCATGTCGATCGAGGCGGCATTCGGCAAGGTCTCGAAGGAGGTCGCCACCCAGTCGCTCGAGCTTGCCGAGGAGCTCAGCCTGACGACGGCGGAACTCTCCTATCTGCAGGACCGCCGAAATGCCTACGAGAACCTTGGCAAGCGAACTGGCCTTCCCGGCATCAAGTCTGTCGCTACGGCATTGATCCAGTCGGAGCGCTACGGCACGCCCGTTGGTCAAGCGCTCCGGGTCATGGCCAAGGAGAATCGAGAGGCTAGGATGTCCGAGGCCGAGAAGAAGGCGGCAGCGCTGCCGCCGAAGCTCACCGTCCCGATGATCATCTTCTTCTTGCCGGTGCTCTTCGTTGTCATCCTCGGACCTGCGGTGCTGCAGGTCATGAAGTGGAATTGATCGGCGAAACCCGACCGACGAACTGAACAGAGCCGCTGGGGTTATCCCTGGCGGCTCTTGCCTTTCGCCCGTATCTCGGTCCCTTGGATCGACTAGCTTCGCGGATCGGCGTACTTCACCGAGCATCCGTAGGGCCGCGTCGAGGAGGTCGCCACAGCCTTGCCGTCCCGCAAGGCTGTCAGAGCCTCTCGCACGTAGGGCCGCGCCGTCTTGATCGTATCCGGTGAAGTCGAGGGCTTGTCGTCGATGGCGCCCATGTAGGCAAGCACGCCGGCGTTGTCGATGACGAACATGTGTGGCGTTGTCGTTGCCCGATAGAGTCGCCCAACTTCCCCGTTCGTGTCGAGCAGAACCGCTGTCGGAGCTGCTTTCCGGTCGGCAGTTAGCTTTTCGGCCTCGAGCGCCTCCACGTATCCCTGCTGGCCTCGCGCCGACGAGATCACTGACAGCCACACGACGCCGTCGGCAGACGCATCCCGCTGCAGCTGCTGCATGGTTCCAGTCGAGTAGTGCTTTCGCACGTAAGGGCAATCGTGGTTGGTCCATTCCAGCACGACGGATTTGCCCTTGAAGCTGCTCAGGGATACCGGCTTGCCGCTTGTGTCTGTCACGGTGAATTCGGGCGCCGGAGTGCCTGGTCGTACGTTGTCGCGTGCTTGCGCCACGCTGATGTTGAGGAAGAGAGCCCCAGCCACCGCTGCGGTCGAGAGGGCATCAAGACGTGATAGCGCGAGAGACATGAGCAAGCTCCTGCATTGCCAGCATATCGAGCAACCGGCGCCTTGTGGCACGATCAGCGCCTAGCCGGCACCTCAAGGAAACGTGACATCGGGTTGCGCGGATTACGGCGTCCGGCCGCCACTTGCTCTCAAGAGTAGTGCCGGCCGCCATTCACCTCGATCGTCTGACCCGTCGTATAGCCGGCGTCTGGGCAGCACAGCATCGTGACGATATGCGCGATCTCCTCGGGCCGCCCGTCGCGTCCGGCTGGGATGCCCGATGTCGATGACGCTGCCGGCCGGGCACCCGCCGCCAAACCACGCTCGGTCGCGATGGCCCCCGGAGCCACGACGTTGACCGTGATGCCGTGCGGGCCGAGCTCCGTCGCGAGAGATCTCGTCATGCCGATCATGCCGGCCTTCGCCGCTGACACATGCGCACGTCCGGCGAGACCGCTGAACATCGAGATGCCGCCCAGGTTGACGATCCGCCCCCATTTGCCCGCGATCATGTGCGGCACTGCCGCCCGCGTCGTAAGGAAGGAGGCGTCGAGGCTCGCTCCCAGTACCTCCCGCCACTCGGCCATTGTCATCTCGGTAATCGGCGTATTCCGGCGAACGGCGGCGTTGTTGATGAGGATGTCGAGCCGCCCCAGCTTGGCGACCGTCGCAGCAATGAGGCCATTGGCACCCTGCTCGGTCGAGAGATCTGCGAGATGGCTTTCGGCGGTGGCGCCCATTGCCCTGAGCTGAGCCACGGTCTCGGCCACGGCTGTCGCATCGCTTCGGGAGTGGACCATTATGGCGGCCCCTTCGCGGGCGAGCATCAGTGTCGTCGCCCGGCCGATGTTGCGTGCAGACCCGGTCACGATGGCGACACGGCCGGTGAGCGTCGGCATGGGGGTGATCCTTGTGCAGGCTTTGGATTGCAGGGATATTCGGTTGAGCTTTGTCGCCTTGCTGTCAGGTCGTCAACTCGCTCACAAGGCGGGAGCCGTCCGTTTTCGGCCCGCGGGCTGACACGAGCGTGACGTAAGTCTTGCCACTAGGCGTCGCATCGCTTAGAAGCCGCGGGCCAGTTCCGGAAGCCTGCTGAGCACCTGCGGACTTGTGTGCCGCTTCTGCAACGTTGTGCTACTTGAACCGGCTGGAGAGGTGGCAGAGTGGTCGATCGCGTCGCACTCGAAATGCGAAGTACGGGCAACCGTACCGGGGGTTCGAATCCCTCCCTCTCCGCCAATACGTGCTGCCTTGGCCATCGAGCGTGAGTGCGGGCGACAGCAGGCTGGCCAGATTGCTCGACGAATGCGACAGCCCTTTCGGCTGGTGAAGCGAAATCGATGTCAGCGCAAAGTCGGATCTACGGCAACCCGAAGGCGCCGCGGCTGTTCCCGCGAGAGATGAACGTCAGCTGCCGGCTGGTGCCGGCTTTTGAATCCGACCCTACCTGAACGCACGAGTGTTGCGCGAAATACACGCAAGTGCGCTGATGCAACGCAAACTCCAGCTCCAAAGATGAAAATTCTTGTTGGCGCCGAGTACGAGCGCTAACGGAATAGTCGATGCTCGCATCCTGGATGACGCAGACGTCGAGGTTGATGTGTCAACTGCACGCCAACAGAGAGACATTCGCGTCCGTCATGCAGCGATTGGCAGCAAGTGCAGCTCTCGTGTCTTGGCTGGCGATCGCACAGGTCGCGCCAGTCGCGGCCGACGGCTCTTCCGTCTACACGGAATCTATTCGCAATGCCCCGCTTTCTGCCTCTCACGGCGGTTCATCCACAAGTTCGGCATCGCCCCAGCGAGATGGGCAGTTTGGCGCGGCAAAAACGAAGAAGAGCGACAACGCTCGCAAGGCCCGCCCGGACTTGCCTGCCTCGGCAGGTCCCTGGGCCTGGAAGATCAGAAAAGCCGAGTGGTCCCCAGCCGATGAGCAGGGTTACGAGACGTTTTTGCGGGCGATAGGCGACAGTGACTGCGCGACCGTTCATCAGTGTCTGACAAGCGCGAGCGCCAATCCGCTCTACTATGATAAACATCCTGGATCGCATCATTTCTTCGCTGATTGCGCGGATCTGCCCTTTGTATTGCGCGCCTATTACGCTTGGCATAACGGGCTTCCATTTTCGTTCTCGCTGCGGCTCGAGCCGCATGCGCCGACGAGTGGGCATCGGTCGTTCTTGACCGGCAATGCGATCTCAGCTCGTCAGGACGTGATTGGCCCAGGCCCGGACGTCCGGGCAGTGCTAAAGGGGCTCAACGACCACGTAACCTCCGAACACTTCAGGTCGCCGCCCGCCTATCGCGGTAAGCATTTGTCGGATTATTATCCGGTGGCGATTTCCCGGGAGAGCATTCGTACGGGCACCGTGGTGTTCGATCCGGACGGCCACGTCGCGATCGTCTACAAGGTGACCGAGGACGGTCGCGTTCTGTACATCGATGCCCACCCCGACAACTCGCTGACGCGTGGCCTTTTCGATCGGGAATTCGCACGTGCGGCGCCCCCGATGGGAGCGGGGTTCAAGCGATGGCGCCCGCAGAGTCTGGTCGGCGCGCGGCGGATAGCGGATGGGACGCTCTCGGGTGGAAGTCTCGTTCTGGCAAAAGATAGTGAGTTGTCCGACTGGTCGGACGAGCAATTCTTCGGCACGCAGCAACCCCGACCGGCCGTCTGGACCGACGCGGGCTTCATGATCGATGGTGAAAATCATACGTTCCATGACTACGTGCGCTTTAAGCTCGCCTTCCCCGGCTTCAAGTACGACCCGATCGACGAGACGCGCACGCGGGTGCGGCAATTGTGCCGGGAGCTTTCGTATCGGAAGGCTTCGGTTGACGCTGCTATTCGGGACGGCGTCCATCGCCGGCCGCAGCCGCCTCGTCTTCCGGGCAACATCTACGCGACGAGCGGCGATTGGGAGACCTACTCCACACCGTCGCGCGATGCGCGGATCAAGTCGGCATTCGAGCAGCTTCGCGACGAGATCGAGCGGTTCATCGAGCACGACGAGGCGAGACGCAGCGTCCTCAAATATTCCGGCAACGACCTAAAGGCAGATCTGCTCCGAGTATATCGTGAGGAAGCCGCTGCCTGTGAGATCACTTACGTGAGCAGTGCCGGCAAGCCGGTCAGGTTGGGGTTCGACGAGATCAAGCGCCGACTCTTCAATCTGTCGTTCGATCCACATCATTGCGTCGAGCGCCGTTGGGGCGCCGACTCCGCCGAGGAGTTGCGAAGCTGCGACGATGATGCAGTCAAAACGAGTTGGTATGTGGCCCAGGCCCGGCTACGTCACCAGATCACAAGGACTTATGGTGAGAGAATGGGGTGGACGCTGGCCGATCTCAAAAGAAGGGATCTCGACATCGGGGTGGAAGAGCCACCCGATGTCGACCCGCTCGAAATTCTCCTCGCGAGAACTGCCAATAACGAATGAGCGCGGATCGAGTCGGTTTTACGATGCCTCGACGTCGGTCGGGGCCGTCTGCGGGAGTGGTGGGGCGGTAACGCGGATTCGGTCGATGTATGCTCTTCTTGCCACTACGAATAGTCGAAAGTGCGCGTCGACGGATGAGCATTGCTGCTGAACGGCAGTGTGCGGGCATGGAGTGCTCGAATGTCTAACGAGCTTGCAGCAGATGCCGGCTGGTGCCTCCGCGGCGCCCGACGACCTGACTTGATCAGGCACGAGACGCTGATCGACCTGTTCGCGGAGACGGCCCGTAGGGTTCCCGACAAGCTGGCTCTGCGCCTCCTCGGTTGCGACGAGCGGTTTAGCTATTCGGCACTCGATGCCGCCGCTGGACATCTCGCTGGAGCCTTGGCGGCCCGCGGCATTGGGCCGGGGCATAGCGTAGGCCTTTACTTTCGACGCTCTCTCGCGATGCACGTCGCAATGCTCGGGATCCTGAGGGCGGGCGCCGCCTACGTGCCGTTCGATGGCGACGCGCCTCCCGACCGGGTTCGCACATGCCTTGCCGACTGTGGGTCTTCGGCCGTGATTACGCATCGAGACCTGGGCGTCGATCCGGCTCGTCTTGGGGTACCCGCCCTGGATGTCGAGGCGCTTTTGATCGAAGGGCACGCTGTCGTTTCGCGCCCGGTGGCGCCGGAAGCGCGCGCCTACGTCATCTACACCTCGGGGTCTACGGGAGAGCCGAAAGGCGTTTCCGTCTCCCATCGCAATGCTTGCCACTACGTGCGATCGGTCAACGAGACGCTCGGCTTGCAAGAGAGCGACGTCGTTCTGCAACAGGCCTCACTGGCCTTCGATCTGTCGCTCGAGGAGATCTTCGTTCCATATCTCGTCGGTGCGACCCTCGCCGTCTCGACGGACGACGCCCTACGTGACCTGGATGGGTTGCCGGATCTGCTCGAGCGCTCCGGCGTCACGGTCATGGATACGGTTCCCACACTTCTCGGAATGCTGGAGCGGCCCCCGGCCTCTGTGCGCTTGTTTATCGTGGGCGGGGAGGCCTGCCCGCCTTCCATCGTCGATCGGTATGCGGGAGAGGGTCGACGGTTGCTGAACACCTACGGTCCAACGGAAGCGACCGTTGTCGCGACCGCCACCGAGCTCGTACCGGGACAGCCGGTTACGATCGGACGACCGATCGCGAACTACACAGCGTATGTCGTCGACGAGACGTTTGCACCGGTGCAGAGCGGAGGGACGGGGGAGCTGCTGATCGGCGGTCCCGGCGTCGCCATGGGCTACATCGGCCAGCCTGAACTCACCGCCGTCAAATTCGTGACCAATCCGTTTGCTGCCGAGGGCGCAACCGACCCAGTGCTTTACCGAACCGGGGACGCGGTCAGCATCGACGACGCCGGCAACATCGTCTTTCATGGGCGCGTCGATGCTCAGGTCAAGATTCGGGGCTACCGCATCGAACTCGGCGAGATCGAGACACTGATCTCGCGCGAGCCGGGCGTGCTTCAGGCGGCCGTCGCGGTTACGCCTCACCCCGCCGCGGGCGATGTGCTCGTCGGTCATGTCGTGGTCGACGAGCGATTCGACCTCGACGCCGTGCAGCGCCGCCTGGCCGAGAGGCTGCCATCTTACATGCTGCCTCGCTACTGGAACCGGCTGAAAACACTCCCCACGTTGGTATCGGGTAAGCTCGACCGCAAGGCGCTGGCCGCACTGCCCTTGCCAGAGCTTCCGTCAACTGGAGAGCAAGAGCAGCCCGCCACTCTCATTGAGGCGCAGGTGCTGCAGGCAGCCCGAGAGGTGCTCGGCCTGAAGGTGGTGCCCTTCGACGCCGATTTCTTTACCGAGCTTGGCGGCCATTCGCTGATTGCCGCACGCTTCGTATCGGAGCTTCGCAAGACACCGAATCTCGCGAGCGTGGCGTTGAAAGACGTCTATGCGTTGCGTTCGGTACGCCGACTTGCCGCCGTTCTTCAGGAACGCGCCGAGCAGGAAGGCGGGCAACGCGCCGATCTCTCGTTTGAGCCCGTGCCGCTCCGCCGCCGTTTCCTTTGTGGACTTGCGCAGGCGATAGCGCTCCCCTTCATTATCATGATCGTCACCGCCCAGTGGATCGGGCTGCTGCTGTCTTCCATTTTCCTGGTCCGGGTCGAAACTCCGATGTGGCAGGAGGCGCTCATTCTCTCCGGCGTCTTCGTATCGCTGAACCTTGGCGCCAAGGTGCTCGTCGTGGCGCTGAAGTGGCTGGTCATCGGCCGCACGAAGCCGGGCATCTATCCGCTCTGGGGAAGCTATTATTTCCGCATCTGGCTCATGCAGCGGATCGTGCATCTAACGGCACACAAATTTCTCCAGGGTTCGCCGCTGATGGGCATCTATCTGCGGGCCCTCGGAGCGCATGTCGGCCGAGATGCGGTGATCCACGAGTTCGAGGACGGCGCGATCGACCTGATCAGCGTTGGTGACCGTGCCAGCATCGGCACCAAGGTCAGGCTCGGCAACGTCGAGGTGATCGGAAACAAGGTCTATGTTGGTCGGATCACGATCGGTGCGGATGCGCATATCGGCAACGGCGCGGTCATCGGACATGATGTGCGCATCGGCGATGGCGCCATGATCGGCGACCTGACAGCACTGGCAAGCGGGGCCGACATTCCGAGCCGCGAGGTTTGGTCGGGCTCGCCGGCGGCGGCTGCGGGTGCCGCTGACATGGACGCGCTGCCGCCGCATCCGGAACTGAGTGCTCCCATGCGCATCGTGCGGGGGCTGGGCTTCTTTGCTGCCTACAATATCAGCCTCATCATCGGGTTGTTGCCGATCTTCCCGGCCTTCTACGTGCTCTACCACCTTGAGGGTTGGGTCTCGAGCGACCCGAGCTACAATTTGCACTGGGGAATGGTGGCGGCGTTTTCGTTTCCTGCAGCGCTCGCGCTGATTGTGGTCTCGATGGCTGTTGTCGTTGCGCTGCGCTGGCTCCTGATGCCGCTACGAGTGACGCCCGGACGCCATTCAATCCTCGGCGCATTCTATTTCCGCAAATGGATCGTCGGGTTGACGACCGAAGCGATGCTCGAGACGCTGAACTCGCTCTATGCCACTGTTTTCATGCGAAATTGGTATCGCCTGATGGGCGCGCGGGTCGGCAAGGGAACCGAGATATCGGCGAGCTTTGCCGGTCGCTACGATCTGATCGAGATGGGACGGGACAACTTCATCGGGGACGAGGCCGTATTTGGCGACGAGGAGATCCATGGCGGGTGGATGACGCTGAAGCGGCTGAAAACGGGCGATCGTTGCTTCTTCGGCAATTCTGCAGTCGTGCCGCAAGGTTCGGTGATCGAGGACGACGCTCTGCTGGGGGTTAAGTCGATCGTGCCGCCATCGAACCTCATCGCAACTGGCGAGACATGGCTGGGCAGTCCAGCGATCAAGCTGCCCACGCGCCAGAAGGTCGTGCTCGATGCGCGCTCGACCTACGAGCCGAGCCGCTGGGCACGTCTCGGCCGAATGACCTTCGAGGCGTTGCACACGACATTCCCGGTCGCGGTGCTGATCACGATCGTCTACATCGCCGCGGAGATCATGGCCGAGCCGATCGACGAGGCCCGGTGGGGAGTGGCGTTCGCCTATTTCCTCGTCGCCGGTCTCGTTACGGCGTCGATCATGTACACCATGGCCGTCCTCTTCAAATGGACGATGATGGGCGTTTATCGGCCCGTGATGAAGCCGATGTGGTCGTGGTGGGCCATGCGGACCGAGGCTGTGGCGGTTCTTTACGGCGGCCTGGCGAGCAAGGTGCTGCTCGAGTACCTGCGCGGCACGCCTTTCCTGCCATGGCTCTTAAAGCCGTTCGGCGCCAAGATCGGCAAGGGTACGTGGATCAACTCCACGGATATCTGCGAGTTCGATTGCACGGAGATCGGCGATTACGCCGTAATCAATATGGGAGCTTGCCCGCAAACCCACCTTTACGAGGACCGCATCATGAAGGCTGGCCGCGTGGTCATCGGCCGTGGCGCTACGGTCGGCACGGGATCCACGGTGCTCTACGAGGCCACGATCGGGGAGTTTGCTCAGCTGCGACCGCTGACACTCGTCATGAAGGGGGAGGCCATACCGCCCCATACGGTCTGGTCAGGAATTCCGGCCCAGCATTCACCGCAGGTCAATGCAGGCATCGCGAGTGGGACTGGGAGCCATTCATCGCAGGGGGAGGCCGATCCTCAGAAAGCTGCGTGACTTCATGTGGCCCTCATCGGGCGCTCACGAGCTTGGCATGCTCGACGTCGGTAGCGCGTCCGCGCTCATTCTTGTCGATCCCGATCTGGGCGGCGAGGAGGGCGATTCGTGGCTCCAATGTTCGTTGCGGTGCGGATTTGGCCGACCGGATTTAGCTTTGCTCCGTCGCGCGAGCGGGCGACCTTCGCTCGGCGCTCCCTACCACGAGTTGGGCGTATCGATTGCGCGCCGAAATGGGCTGATCCTGGCCGGCTTCGCACCAGACAGGGCCGTCGGGGTGGACTTGGAGTTCGAGGCCGCCGTCTCGTCAGCGGAAGCCGTGCTACTCGCACACGATCACTTCGCGCCCGGAGAGGCAGCAGCCATGGCCGCCCAGCCGGACCCGGCGGCTCGAGATCTGTTTCTGCGCCTTTGGGTCGCCAAGGAGGCAGCGCTCAAGACGACCGGTCGAGGCATCTATGACGGGATGGATGAGCCTGACCTGCAGTCGCGTCTCACAGATCTCGTCGCTTCGACCGTCATCGAAGTCCCCGCAGGACCCCGAGTACCCGCACTTTTGGTCGGCAGCAGAACATGGAAACTCGGGGACCAGAGCCTTATATACGGTTCGTTGGCGGTTTGCTCGGGGTGATGCGATTGCGTCGGGCGCAAGCGTCGAGGCTGCGCGGCGGTAACGCCTGCGTTTGCCCGCGAATGGTTCAAGATGATGAGATGTAATCTACGGACTGAGCAAGAATGTTAGGAGATTGCGGCGGGTACGGCCCATTTCGCCGCGGCTACCGGTTGCTGACCAACTTGCGGTAAGGTGTTGCATGGCTCGTGGCCCGACCCGACGCTCGCTTGTCGCTGCTGTCGGAGCTGCAGCAGCGATCGGGGCGGGTTATCACTTCCTAGGCAACTGGACGATGAATCGAATGCGCAATCGTCGCTCTATCCCTGATTTGACTGCCCCACCCCGCGCACCTGTTGCAGCCCGCCGTCCGGTTACGATTCGTCATCATGGGATCGAGGTGATTGACGATTACGCTTGGCTTCGCACAGCCCGCTGGCGCGATGTGCTGGTGGATCCGTCGGTACTCGAGAGTGAGATCCAGGCGCATCTGGAGGCCGAGAACAAGTACGCTGAGCTTGTGCTTCGTCCCCAGACGGCGTTGCGAAGAAAGATCGCCCGGGAGGTCGAAGCTCGTGCAGCCGACGAGGAGGCTAGCCTGCCCGATCCAGACGGGCCGTGGCTCTACTTCACGCAACAGCCCGACGACGCAGATCACGAGCAACTCTGCAGGCAGCCACGGACCGGTGGTCCCACCACTGTTCTTCTAGACGGCAATCGAGAGGCTCGCGGCGCCGCGTTCTACGATCTCGCCGACACGATCCATTCTCCCGACCACAACCTTCTCGCCTACGCCGTCGATCGCAGCGGTAGTGAGCGCTATACCCTTTACGTTCGCAATCTTGAAACAGGTGAGACCCTGTCAACGATCGAGGACAGTTCTGGCGATTTTGCTTGGGCTCTCGATTCTCAAACACTTTTTTACGTACGCATCGACGCGGACAATCGCCCTCTTGAGGTTTGGAGGCATCGCGTCGGCTCTCCGCAGTCGGACGATGAACTCGTGCACCGCGAGAGCAATGCTGCTTATGATCTCACGGTGGATCGCACCCAATCGGGCAGGTTCATCCGGATCGTTTCCGATCACCATCTTTCGACCGAGGTCTGGCTTGTCGACGCTGCCGCCCCAGGCTCTGCACCGATGCGGGTGGCGCCGAGGACCGGGGGGCACGCCTACACTGTCGAGCATTTCGGCGATCGGTTGGTTGTCCTGACCAATTGGGGAGATGCCGAGGACAAGCGCATCTGCCTGGGGCCGATTGCTCCTGATGCCCAGGAGTCCTGGAAGGTGCTGGTCGCTGGTCGGGCTGGTCACCGCATCAAGGACATGGTTGTCCTCGCTCGCTACTGCGTGCGCTTGGAGGAGACGGACGCTGGACCTGAAATCATAGCCAAGAGCTGGAGTGACGGCAGCGAGCACCCGGTCGAACTCGATCCCGATATGCATGCGGTGGAACTCGAGACGGGCCACGAGTTCGACACTGATATGATCCGGATCACGCAGTCTTCGATGGCGGTGCCCGAGCGGATCTACGAGTACGATCTCGCGCTTCGAGAGGCTGCCCTGAGGCGATCAGCGTCGGCCGGCCGGGGCTTCCGGTCATCCCGCTACGTAACCCACCGGCTCTCGGTTCCGTCGAGCGATGGAGAACTCGTTCCTGTTACGCTGCTGCACCGCGTCGACCTGACGCTCGACGGCAGCGCGCCACTCCTCCTGGAGGGCTACGGGGCTTATGGCGATGGTCTTGAGACCTCGTTCGAGGCTGCTCGTCTGTCGCTCGTCGACAGGGGATTCGTCTACGCAATGGCGCATGTTCGTGGTGGCAACGAAAAGGGAGACCGTTGGTACGCTGCCGGCCGCCACCACGGCAAGCCACAGTCGATCCGGGACTACATTGCCGTCGCCGATTATCTCGCAGCGGCCGGTTACACGAAGCGCGGCAGGATCGTCGCCTATGGCGAGTCCGCAGGCGGCCTTCTCGTCGCCGCCGCCCTCAATCTGGCGCCCGATCTCTTCCTCGGCGTGATTGCCGATGTTCCATTCGTCGACGCGCTCAACACATTGCTGGATCCCGGGTTGGCGCTGACGCCGGGCGAGTGGCCGGAGTTCGGCAATCCACTTGCCAGCAAAGAGGATTTCGAGCTGATCCGATCCTATAGCCCTTACGAGAACGTGAGGTCGGCGAGCTATCCCCCCGTACTGGCGGTGGCTTCGCTGACTGATCAGCGCGTTACCTACTGGGAGCCCGCCAAATGGATTGCTCGTCTGCGTGAGAGATCGACGAGCGGCAATCCGATGCTGCTCGTCACCCAGCAGCATGGGGGGCACGGTGGACCGAGCAGTCGGACCGACAAGACCGACGTCCTCGCTCGTGCCTACGCCTTCGCAGTTTCGCTGGCAGACACCGTCGTGACCTGACGGCTGTCGTCCGTCGTCGTCAGAGTATGCGTGCATTCAGTATGGCACTCGGCTAGCCTTTGCGTTCGGACAACGTGGCCAGGCGATAGGTTGACGACCATTGGGCGTCCCGGGTACGGCGGCCCGAAAACGAGGGAGCGGCTCACATGAAGCTCGGAATGTTGTTGCGCTATGCAGGTGATGAAGGTGGCCCAAATACAGACCTTGTGCTCGAGGCTGAGAAGCTCGGCTACGATCAGGTCTGGCAGGGCGAGTCCTACGGTAGCGATAGCGTGACGCCGATAGCCTGGACGCTTGCCCGCACGAGCCGCATCAACGCAGGTACTGGTATAATGCAGATCCCGGCTCGCACGCCGGCCTGCACGGCCATGACAGCGATGACGCTCGCCGCGATGTCGAAGGGGCGCTTTATGCTTGGCCTCGGGCCGTCGGGGCCGCAAGTCGTCGAGGGGTGGCATGGCGTTGCCTACGGTAAACCGCTCTCCCGCATGAAGGAGTATGTTGCAATTCTGCGCAAGATTTTCGCGCGGGAGGAGGCGTTGCAGCACTCGAGTGAGCACTACCAGATCCCGTATCAGGGCCCTGGTGCCAGCGGCCTTGGCAAGCCTCTCAAGTCGATTATGAAGCCGAATCCCGACATCCGGATTTATACTGCGGCGATCGCGCCTGCGGGTCTGCGCACGGCGGGCGAGGTGGCGGACGGCGTCCAGCCGATCTTTATGAGCCCGGAGAAGGCGGACATCATCGTCAAGCCTGTGCTCGAAGGAATGGCCGCTGCGGGCCGCCCGCAGTCGCTCGAGAAATTCGACATCACGCCCTTCGTCAAGGTTGCGATGGGTCCGGACATCGACAAGTGCCGCGACCAGCTCCGCCCCGAGGTGGCGCTCTACGTGGGCGGCATGGGCGCACGCGAGAAGAACTTCTACAACGACTACGCCAAGCGACTGGGTTACGAGGACGCGGCTGTCGAGATCCAGGACGCATTCCTCGGGGGACGCCGCAAAGATGCGATGGCCGCCGTGCCAGACAAGATGATTGACGAGCTGTTCCTGGTCGGCAACGCCGATCGCATCAAGGGCCGCCTCAAGGAGTGGAAGGCGGCAGCCCAGGGCAACAAGATTGGCACCATGCTGCTATCCGGCGCCGATCTCGACATACTGCGTCTCGCGGCGGAGGCCGTGGGCTGAGGCCCCATGCCGAGCAGAGTGCGACGCAAATCGAGGCGGAGGGGAGGCTTGACGATCGAGCCGATCCAAGGTTGATCGCAGTACCTAGCGTCGAGCCGGCCGCGGTCACGCGCCGCATGCGGTGTGGGCATCCGGAGGCCCACTGACAAAGAGTACATCATGTCTCTCCTCCCCGAGCAGCTGGCCGACCGCTATCGCCGCTTCCGCTTCCGACACTACGCGCCCAATCAACACCGCTATGAGGAACTGGCCGAGCGCGGTCAGACGCCGGATGTCATGGTGGTCTCGTGCTGCGATAGCCGCGTCGATCCCGAGACCATTTTCTCGGCGGTGCCTGGCGAACTGTTCGTTGTGCGCAACGTGGCGAACCTCGTGCCGCCCTTCGAGACGACTGGCAAATTCCACGGCGTTTCGGCAGCGCTCGAGTTTGCAGCGCTCAACTTGCGGGTCCGCCACATCATGGTCATCGGCCACGCGGGCTGTGGTGGTATTCGTGCCTGCCTCGAGCACGACGCAGCACGCCAGACCGAGGCGAAATTCATTTCCAACTGGATGTCGATGCTCGACGTGGCGCGCGATGAGGTGCGCACCCGCCTCGCCACCCGGCCCGTCGGCGAGCTTGCCGGAGCGCTCGAGCGCGAGGGCATCAAGACCTCGCTGGCCAATTTACGGACCTTCCCTTGCATTCAAATACTCGAGGGGCGAGGGCGCATCGCCCTCTATGGGGCGCACTTCGACATTGCAACCGGCGCACTGTCCGTGCTCAACGAGGGTACGGGAGCCTTTGTCGAGGTCTGAATAGAGTGGCCTCGTCCTTAGCATAGCCCAGCACAGCGAGGCGTCCGAATGCGAACACCATGCGCCGCAGCTTTCGCTTTGGGTGTGGTTGCTTTGGGCCCCATGGGGACACCGGCCCGAGCCCAGCCATTGACCCCCGATGCGGGCGAGGGACGCCAGCTGGCGGCAAAGCTATGCTCCAACTGCCATCTCACCGAGGGCAATGGGGTTGCCGCGCCGCGCGCCGACGTGCCGAGTTTTATGGCCATCGCCAAGAGCCCGCGCACGACACCGGAGAGCTTGGCCGCAGCGATCATTCTGCCCCACCCCGAGATGCCCGGCATCGCATTGACGCGTTCCGAGATCCGCCACTTGATTGCCTACGTTATGGCGCTGAGGGAATAGCTTGTCCTGGAAACGGTCGGAAACCGACTGTTGTTGACGCGGATCATGGTCGCCGCGGGCGACTTCGCTATAAAGCGCGTTCGAATTTCATCGCTTCGGAGGGGACATGGTAGCACCGCGAAAACTGGGTCTCGCAGCCGGTTCGATGCTTGTGCTTTTCATGGTTGCTTCCCGTGATGCCGCCGCCGATGCGCTCGCAGAGTGTCGCACGGCCAGCAATGCCGAGATCCGCCTCAGGGCGTGCACGGAGGTGATCGGCGGGAGCACCGCCACAGCTGAACAGAAGGCGCTAGGTTATCGCAACCGAGGCCGCACCCGGGCGGAAGCGGGTGCGACCGAAGCTGCACTGAGCGATCTGACTGAAGCAATAAAGCTCAACCCTGCCGATGCTCAGGCCTACGGCTATCGGGCCCAGGTTAACGTCTCCCGCCGCAATCTCGATGCCGCCATCGCTGACTACAGCGACGTCATTCGTCTCCGACCGAAGGCTGTGCTGGGCTACAGCGGTCGCGGGCACGCCTATCTCGTGAAGGGGGATCCCCAGCAGGCGGTTGACGACTTTTCGCAGGCCTTGCGCCTCGCCCCAGGCAGCGCCGTCGCCTACAACAACCGTGGCCTCGCCTACAAGGCGTCTGGCAATCTGCCTCGTGCCATCGAGGACTTCACGCTGGCGATTTCGATCAATCCTCTCTACGGACTAGCTTACAACAACCGTGCTTACAGTCATGAGGCTGCCGGCAGGAAAGCGGAGGCCGTCGCCGATTTCCGAAGCGCCTTGCTGGTTGATCCTGCGCTAGCGGGCGCGCGTGACGGCTTGGCTCGTCTCGGGGCCTTGGGTGATTTTGCTTCCGAGAGTGCCCGTCTGATCTCTGAGGGCAAGGCACTTGTCGAGATGCATTGCGCACGCTGTCATGCGATCGGTGCCGATGGAGCAAGCCCCCACACGAATGCGCCTGCCTTTCGCAGCCTACACAAGCTGCACCCAGTGCAGGCGCTGAGGGAGCCACTGACGCGCGGCATCGCGGCGCCGCACGACGAGATGCCCAAGTTCAAGCTTCCCGACTCGGACGTCGACAAAATCGTTGCCTATATCAATAGCTTGGAGGTGCGCCAATAGCGCCTTTCCGTCTATTGCGGCCCAGGCCTCGGCGGATCCAGCTCTGCGGCGATCTCGAGTGCAGCGTTGCGTCCCGCGATGCGCCCCGACACGAACGCCCAGCCGAGATGGTGCCCGTGGCCCTCGAGTAGAACGCCACCCTGCCCTGTCGAGCCGGCGGCATAGAGGCCGGCAATGGGCGCGCCATCGCGGCCAACGACCTCGAGCCGCTCGGTCACTCTCAGTCCGCCGTCGGTGAAGACGACATAGCTTTTGACTGGCCCAAGCGCGACCAGCGGCCCGTCGGCGATGGTTGGACGTCCATCAGCTCCACTCTCCGCGATGGCGGCACGTAGCGAAGCCTCCGACATGCCGAGCCGGTTCGCCAGCTGGGTTGCGTTGGCGACCTCGTGGTAGATATCGCGCCGATTGCGCTTGTAGTCTTCGAGGTAGGCATAGGCGACCCCCGGCGCGGTCGAGATGAAGTTGGGCCATTCCGAGAAGCGTTCTGACATCGCTCGATCCATGACGATGTAGGCGATCCGGCCCGGCTGCTCGGACACGGCTTCAGCTGGACGGACGAGTTCGTCGGCAAACCGGCGGCCCTCGCGATTGACCAGGATGGCTCCTGCCTCGAACAGGCCCCGTGAAGGGCCGAGCGCCGTCACCAGGAAGCTCATTGCGAACGGCCGTTTCACCGCCTCGGGCAGATAAGCGTGAGCCAAGGCGAGGCTCCGCGCCAGCCAACGGCGCGGCGGCAGCCGCCGCAACAAGCTCTCCCGGGCTGGCGGCACAAAGCGCATGATCGGCCCACGCACGATGTCGCCATTGACCACCTCGGCGCCAATTGCGCGCGCGATGCGGATGGCATCCCCTGTGGCTTCCGGATTGACCGCGTCGATATTGGCCGCCGACGGTCCTGCTAGTTCGGCCTTCATCTCGGCATTGCCTGCGAAATCGCCGCCCGCCAACACGATGCCGCCGCGTGCCCTGACCTCCCCAGTGCCTCCGCCGGCCATGCTCCGCGTGCGCACCCCGACCGCGCGATGGCCCTCCACGATGATCTCGTCGGCAAGGATCCCGAGCTTGATCTCGACACCGAGCCGGCGGCAAAGCTGCCCGAGCATCTCGGGAAAAGCCCGGGAGTTCGGCAGGACGTTGTGCATGCGCGGGAGCCGATGCGGCGGCTCAGGGTTTGGGCCGACGAATACGAGGCCGGCATTCTCGAGCCAGCCCATGGTGTCGGTGATGTTGTCGACGAGAAGACGCCTCAGTGCCCGGTTGTCGCGATTGGACATCGCGCCGGCCAGCGTCTCGAGATCCTCGAAATGCGCGTCCGGGTGGTCGAAGATGCCGGCGGCGCGCTGTTGCGGGGTGTTTGTCGCCGAGATCGAGCCCACCGACCAGGCCGTGCTCCCGCCCAGCCGCTGGCTTTTCTCGAGCAGAATGACGCGCCGTCCGAGACCGGCCGCCTCGGCCGCCGCCGACAGTCCAGACCCGCCGCCGCCCACAACAATGACATCGTACATTTCGCTCGGCCCCGCAGTCTGCTGGAGATCAAGCCTAAGGCCTGCGCCACGCTGAGGCGAGTGTCGAAGGTTGATCGATCAGCGTGCTACGGCGCGGCGCTGGCCTTCGCCAACGCAGGCAGCACGGTCTGCTCCAGCGCCTGTACCGTGATCGGCCCGACATGCTTGAACACGACCGTCCCCTTGCCGTCGACGATGAACGTCTCGGGCATGCCATAGACACCCCACTCGATCGCCGCCCGCCCGTTGGCATCCGCGCCGATGGCGCGGTAGGGGTTGCCGTGCAGGGCGAGGAAACGTGCGGCGTTTGCCGGCTGATCCTTGTTGTTGATGCCGTAAAGCGCCACACCTGTGCGCTGCGTCAGTGCAACCAGCTGGGGGTGCTCCTCGGCGCACGGGACGCACCACGACGCCCAGAAATTCACGACCGCCGGTTTGCCCTTGCCGAGATCGGCGGTCACGAAGCCTGGGACGGCGACGCCGGCGCGCGTCAGGTCGGCCACCGGCGGCAGGTCGACCACGGGCGCCGGGCGCCCGATGAGCGCTGACGGGATTTTCGACGGGTCGCCCTTTTGCAGGGCCGCGAGGAAGAGGCCCGCCACGGCAGCGAAAATGATCACCGGTGCCAGCACCGGCAACAGGCGTAGCCGCTGGGTGGGCTCGGCTCGCCGAGTTATTTCGAGCTTTTGCATATCGACCGCCTCAGCTCGCCTTGTTGCCGCTGCCGCGCCCGCTGCCTTTGGCTTCGAGCGTGGCCAACTCGCGCTCATGGTGTCGCCCAACGAGCCAGAGCCCTACAATCAGGGCGCCGATCGCGCTCGCCACGGCGGCGTAGCAGAGCCAGATGAACACCGCATGCGGACCGAGATCCATGCTTGTAGCTCCTCTACTGGACGGCCGTCGGCGCTCTGGTCGTCTCGGCGCGGCTCGCGCGCTCCACGGCCCTGATCGTCGCCGCCTTGACGCGACGCCGCAGGATCTCGTTGCGCATCGCTTTGAGATGCAAAGCAACGAGCAGCAGCGTGAAGCCCGCCGCCATCACCAAAAGAGGTGTCCGAAACACCGGGTCGAGCGTAGCCGTGAAGCGCGTCGATGGCTGGTGCAGCGTGTGCCACCAATCGACCGAGAACTTGATAACCGGCAGGATCATTACGCCGACCAAAGCAAGCAGCGCCGTCAGCCGCCCCGCGAGTGCTTCGTCGTCGAGCGAGGACCGAAGAGCCATGAGCCCGAGATACAGGAAAAACAGAATCAGCACCGATGTGAGGCGCGCATCCCACGCCCAATAGGCGCCCCACATGGGTTTTCCCCAGAGAGATCCGGTCACAAGTGCCAACAGGGTGAACACCGCCCCAATCGGCACTGCGGCCTTCGCCGAGACGTCGGCGAGGGGGTGTCTAAACACGAGAAGGCCCATGCTGGAAGTTGCCACGAGCAGGTAGGTCGCCATTGCAAGCCAGGCACATGGCACGTGGATGAACATTATTTTGACGGTATGGCCCTGTTGGTAGTCTGGAGGCGCCATGAAACTGAGCCACAAGCCAACGCCGATGATCAGGGCCGAAAGCCCAGTAATCCAAGGCAAAAGGCGCCCTGACAGCCACATGAATTGGCTCGGGTTCGCCAGTCGCTCTGCCAATGTCGCTGCGCGTGCCATGTTCTCCAGCTAACCTTTGCGTTGCCACTCTGCAACACGACCCTTTGGCGCACGCTTCGGGCAGGACGATGACCTCGTGGCCCGATCTTGCACCCGACTCATGCAACCCGTGCGGTGACGTCATGGGCGCGCAGATGAGAAAATGAGCGTTCATTGTGCACTGCCGCACGACAAGTCGTTGCAGCAGCCATCGATTGCCCTTTAGAAGGTTCCTTTGTGCGGTCGGCCATGTCCAGATCCTGACAACGGGTCGGGGAAGATTGGCTGAATCAGGCACCGCGGATGGGACGAGTCGGCCAAGGAGGCCGGTTCCGGCACCCGGCGCGAGGAAACGATCCAGGGATAAGAGCGCGATGCAGGCGAGCGAGATCGCAGCGCGGGCCAAAGCACGCATGGCCCCGACCGACATCTCCAACCCCAAGTACTTCCACAAGGTCGTCGACTGCCAATGGGCGTGCCCGACTCATACGCCGGTTCCCGAATACATCCGGTTGATCGCGCAGGGTCGCTACGCGGCGGCCTACATGCTGAATTGGGAATCGAACGTCTTTCCGGGCATCCTCGGCCGCGTTTGCGATCGCCCGTGTGAGCCAGCGTGTCGGCGCGGCCGGCTCCAGACGAGCGACGAGCCGAACGCCAAGGACCCGTCCCGCAAGAACGCCGAGCCGGTTGCAATCTGCCGCCTGAAGCGCGTTGCAGCCGACTACAAAGGCGACATCGACGGGTTCATGCCTGAGATCCCGGTGCAGAAGAATGGGAAGCGGATTGCGCTGCTCGGCGCGGGTCCGGCCTCCCTGACTATTGCGCGCGACCTGATGCCGCTCGGCTATCACTGCGTCCTCTACGAAAAGGACCCCAAGGGCGGCGGCCTGATGCGCACCAACATCCCGTCGTTTCGCCTCCCCGAGGAGGTCTTGGACGAGGAGGTCGAGCGGATCACGAGCTTTGGCGTCGAGACCCGGTTCGGCTACGAGGTGACAAGTCTCAAGGCCATCGTCGACGAGGGCTATGACGCTGTTTTCGTCGGCACCGGAGCGCCTCGCGGCAAAGACCTCGATGTTCCAGGCCGCGCCGAAGCATCGGCCAACATCCACATAGGTATCGACTTCCTCACGTCGGTTGCCTTCGGGCACGTCGACAAAATCGGCAAGCGCGTCGTGGTGATCGGTGGCGGCAATACCGCCATGGACTGCTGCCGCACGGCCTTGCGCCTCGGCGCCGAAGCGGTGACTGTGACGGTCCGTTCGCCGCGCAAGGTGATGAAAGCCTCCGAATGGGAAATCAAGGACGCGGTTTACGAGGGGATCCCGATCCTCGAAAACCACGCCCCGAAGTCCTTCGTGATCAAGGGCGGCAAGCTGGCCGGCGTCGTCTTCGAGAAGATGATCGAGACAGGTGTCGACGCGAAGGGCCGACCGCAGCTCAAGGCCTCGGGCGAGTTGGTTACGATCGAATGCGACGACGTGCTCATGGCAATCGGCCAGGACAACGCCTTCCCTTGGATCGAGCGCGACATCGGCCTCGAGTTTGGCGAATGGGAAATGCCGAAAGTCGACCGCAACACGTTCATGTCGACCCGCCCAGGGGTTTTCTTCGGTGGTGACGCAGCCTGGGGACCCGAGAACATCATCTGGGCCGTTTCTCACGGCCATCAGGCGGCGATCTCCATTGATGCCTACTGTAACGGTCGGCCGATCACCGAGCGCCCGGCGCCCGGCGCCACGCTCGTCTCCCAGAAGATGGGCATCCACGAATGGTCGTACTCGAACGACTATGACGCGGCGACGCGCGTTGCCGTGCCCCACGCCGACCTCAAGACCTCGATTAGAAATCTCAAGCTCGAGGTCGAGCTCGGTTATGACGACAAGCTGGCCGCGAAAGAGGTCGAGCGCTGCCTCAACTGCGACGTCCAGACGGTTTTCGCTGCGCCCCTCTGCATCGAGTGCGATGCCTGCATGGACATCTGTCCGGTGGACTGCATTAATTTCATCGAGAACGATGCCGAGCCGCAACTTCGCCAAGCGTTGCGCGTGCCAGCCTTGAACGCGTCGCAGGATCTCTACATCTCTGACACGCTCCAGACGGGTCGCATCATGGCGAAGGACGAAGACGTCTGCCTGCACTGCGGCCTGTGCGCCGAACGCTGTCCTACCGGAGCGTGGGATATGCAGAAGTTCTTCTACGTCGAGGCGCAAAGCGCAAAGGCGTGCCTTTCGCACCACAACGCCTATCTTGGATAAAGGGTGGGGGCATACCCCACCGAAAGTCTCTGAGATCGTGACGCATCGCCGGTAACGCGGGGCTCCGCCCCGTAACCCCGGCAAAGCCAGGGTCCAATTCGAATGAGCGGCACCAACGACTTCGTCATCAAGTTCGCAACCGTCAACGGCTCCGGCTCGGCTTCGGCGAACACCATATTCGCCAAGACGCTGTTTCGGATGGGGATTCCGGTCTCGCCGAAGAACATCTTCCCTTCGAATATCCAAGGTCTTCCCACTTGGTACGA
Organism: Rhizobiales bacterium Ga0077524; assembly: GCA_001464755.1. Taxonomy (GTDB): domain Bacteria; phylum Pseudomonadota; class Alphaproteobacteria; order Rhizobiales; family Hyphomicrobiaceae. The sequence goes on along the minus strand of LNDR01000385.1, from coordinate 4,626 downwards.
GGTGAGAGTATCCGAGGCCGGCTACATGGCCCGGCGCGATGGCATCGACTTGATGGTCGCCATGAACCCGCAGACCTACGCCAATGACGTGGCCGAGGTCGTCTCCGGCGGGTGGCTGCTTTACGACTCGACGATGCCGCGCCTTTGGCAGCGCACCGACATCACTGTGCTGGGCCTGCCGATAGCCGAGATCTGCGCCAAGATCTGGAAGGATGCCCGCCAGCGTCAGCTGTTCAAGAACATGGTCTATGTCGGCGCGCTGACCGCACTACTCGATATGGACGTCAAGGTGCTCGAGGGCGTCGTCGGGGATCAGTTGAAGGGCAAGGAGAAGTTGCTCGCCGCCAACATGCAGGCCGTTGCCATCGGCCGGGAGTATGCGGAAGCCCACTTCGAGTGCCCGTTGCCGATCAAGGTGCGTCATGCCGAGGGCGCCAAGGGCAAGATCATGGTCACCGGCAACGAGGCCGCGGGCCTCGGCGCTGTCTACGCTGGCGCGAGCGTCTGCGCCTGGTATCCGATCACCCCGTCCACCTCGTTGGCCGAGGGCTTCGAGAAGCACGCCCGGCGTTTCCGCGTCACAAAGGACGGCAAGCGCAACTACGCCATCGTCCAGGCCGAGGATGAGCTCGCCGCTATCGGTATCGCCATCGGCGGCGGCTGGAACGGCGCGCGCTCGTTCACGGCGACCTCCGGCCCCGGTATCTCCCTGATGAGCGAGTTCCTGGGGCTGGCCTACTTCGCCGAGATTCCAGTCGTTCTCTACAACATCCAGCGCGGCGGCCCCTCGACCGGCATGCCGACCCGTACTGGACAGCCCGACATCATTTCGTGTGCCTACGCCAGCCATGGCGACACCAAGCACGTGCTCCTCTTCCCCTCGAGCCCGACCGAGTGCTTCTCCATGAGCACCGACGCGTTCGATCTCGCCGAGCGCCTGCAGACGCCGGTGATGGTCATGTCGGATCTCGATATCGGCATGAACGACTGGATGACGGATCCCTTCACCTGGGACGACAATTGGGTCGCCGACCGCGGCAAGGTCTTGTCCCGCGAGGAGCTCGAGGGCTTCGCCAAGGCCAAAGGACGCCCCTGGGGCCGCTACCAGGATGTCGACGGTGATGCGATCCCTTACCGCACGCTCCCTGGCACCCACGAGACGATGGGAGCCTACTTCACGCGCGGAACCAGCCACGACGAGAATGCGCGCTACACCGAGGACGGCACCATCCATGCGCGCATCGTCGATCGCATCCGCAGGAAGTTCGATACGGCCGCGACCCTCGTCCCGAAACCCGAGGTCAACATCCGCGACGCGGGCAGTAGGACGGGCCTGATCTACTTCGGCGCCACCCGTCCTGCCGTCCTCGAGGCGCTCGACTACCTCGATCGCGATGGCTTCAAGTTGAACGCCTTGCGCCTGAAGGCCTTCCCCTTCACCGAGGAGGTCAAAGCCTTCTGCGCTGCCCACGACCGGATCTTCGTCATCGAGCAGAACCGCGACGCGCAGATGCGCCAGCTCCTCATGGTCGAGGCCGAGGTGCCGCAGGAAAAGTTGATCGCAACGCTCAATTACGACGGCACGCCAATGACCGCAGACTTCGTGCGTCAGGCAGTTCTTAAACAGCTCCAGCCCGCCAAGGCGCAGGCTGCGGAATAAGCGAGGATCGCCCAATGACCTACATCACCAAGCCCCTTGCCCATCACCCTGCGCTGCCTCGCAATGCGCTCGGGCTGACGCATCGTGACTACGAAGGCTCCATGTCGACGCTCTGCGCGGGCTGCGGTCACGACAGCATCACGGCGGCTATCATCGAGGCCTGCTACGAGATGGACCTGCCGGCCCATCGCATTGCCAAGTTGTCTGGTATCGGCTGCTCGTCGAAGACCCCGACCTACTTCCTTGGCCGCAGCCACGGCTTCAATTCCGTGCACGGCCGCATGCCCTCGGTCACGACCGGGGCCAACATGGCAAACAAGGATCTCGTCTACATCGGCGTCTCGGGCGACGGCGATACGGCCTCTATCGGCCTCGGACAGTTCGCGCACGCTGTACGGCGCAAGCTGAACATGAGCTACATCGTCATGAATAACGGCTGCTACGGCCTTACCAAAGGCCAGTTCTCGGCCACCAACGACAAGAACTCACCGTCGAAGAAGGGCGAGGCCAACCCGTTCGACGCGATCGACCTCTGCCAGATGGCGATCCAGCTCGGCGCGGGCTTCGTCGGTCGCTCCTTCTCCGGCGACAAGAAGCAGCTGATCCCGCTGATCAAGGCCGCGATCAGCTACAAGGGTTTTGCTTTCCTCGACGTCATCAGCCCCTGTGTCACGTTCAACAACCACCCCACGTCGACCAAGAGCTTTGATTACGTCCGCGCCCACAACCTCGCCTCCGAGAACAAGCTCGACTACGTCGAGCCCAAGGAGGAGATCACTGTCTCCTACGCCGAAGGCGAGACAGCCGCGGTGACCTTGCATGACGGCTCGAAGCTGCTCTTGAACAAGCTCGACGGCGGCCACGACTTCCGCGATCCGGACGAGGCCATCCTGACCATCCGCCGGAATGCCTCGAAAGGCCAAGTCGCGACCGGCCTGCTCTACGTTAACGAGGCCGGCGAGGACCTTCATGACGCGCTCGACACGACAGATCGGCCGCTGAACGAGATTCCCGTCGCCGAGTTGTGCCCCGGCTCCAAGGCGCTCGAGGGCGTCAACGCCCGCTTCCGTTGAGGCGGTCGACATCGATGAGAGAACTGGCGGCGTCCGGAAACGGGCGCCGCTTTTGTTTCCGCTGCGCGAGGCATCGCGCGGGGTGCCGTCAGGAGGCGAGGTGGGAGTCTGCCCGGCAGTGGATGCCGAAATGACCGTCCGTTTTCAACGGGCGGCCTGACAGACTGCTTATGCCGCGAGGCCGCGCTTCTTGAGCATGGAGGCGCTGGTGGGGAGGCGGCCACGGAAGGCGGTGTAGGCTTCGCGCGGATCGCGACGGTTGCCGGCCGAGTAGACGAACTCCTTGAGGCGCCGCGCGGTCTCCGGATCGAAGACGTTGCCGGTCTCGGCGAAGGCATCGAACGCGTCGGCGTCGAGCACCTCCGACCACATGTAGCTGTAGTAGGCCGAGGCGTAGCCACCGCCCGAGAAGACGTGGGCGAAGTGCGGCAGGCGGTGGCGCATGACGACGCCTTTCGGCATGCCGCGGCGCGCCAGGAACTCGGTCTCGAAGCTGGAGATGTCGAGGGCCGACGGGTCGGGTAGTGAATGCAACTCGAGGTCCGCCAAGGCCGAGGCGACGTACTCGCAGGTGGCGAAACCCTGGTTGAAGGTCTGGGCGGCCTTGATGCGCCGGACGAGGTCGTCGGGCATGGGTTTGCCGGTCTCGTAGTGGCGGGCATAGCGGCCGAGCACGTCGGGCGTCGTCAGCCAGTGCTCGTAGAGCTGTGACGGCAACTCGACGAAGTCGGTGGAGACGGCGGTGCCGGCCAGTGATGGGTAGGTGACGTCCGAGAGGAGGCCGTGCAGCGCGTGGCCGAATTCGTGGAACAGCGTGCGCGCGTCGTCGAACGAGAGCAGAGTCGGTTGGCCGTCGGCGCCGCGGTTGAGGTTCAGCACGTTGACGATGATCGGCCGCTCGGCGCCACCGAGACGGCGCTGGCCGCGAAAAGCGCTCATCCAGGCGCCGGAGCGCTTCGAGGGGCGCGCGAAGTAGTCGCCGAGAAAGACGCCGACGTGCGCGCCCGTCTTATCCGTCACCTCGAAGCTGCGGACGTCGGGGTGGTAGCGCGGGAGGTCGTGGCGCTCGGCGAAGGTGAGGCCGAACAGGCGGCCAGCGGTGTCGAAGGCTGCCTCGATCATGCGGTCGAGCTGCAGGTAGGGCTTGATCTCGGCCTCGTCGAGGTCGTGCTCGGCCTTGCGCACCTTCTCGGAGTAATAGCGCCAGTCCCAGGGCTCGATGTCGATGTTCTGGCCCTCGGAGCGGGCGAGCTGTCCCAGGAGCTGGCGCTCGCCGTCGGCGCGTTTGGTGGCGGCGGCCCAGACCTCGTCGAGCAGCGTGCGGACGGCGTCCGGCGTCTTGGCCATAGCGTCGTCGAGGCGGAAGGCCGAGAAGGTGTCGAAGCCGAGCAGGCGGGCGCGCTCGGCGCGGAGACGGATGGTCTCGGCGGCGATGGCGCGGTTGTCGTGGTCGTTACCGTTCTCGCCGCGGCGGCTCCAGGCCTTGAAGGCGGCCTCGCGCAGGTCGCGGCGGGCGGAAAACTGCAGGAACGGCTCGATCGACGAGCGCGACAGCGTGATCACGTGCTTGCCGGCGAGGCCGAGATCATTGGCGGTCTGGGCGGCCGTCTGGCGGACGAACTCGGGCAAACCGGCGAGGTCGGCCTCGCCGTCGAGCACCAGGCGATAGGCCTGCTCCTCGGCGAGCACGTTCTGGGCGAACTGAGTGCCGATGGTGGCGAGGCGCTGGTTGATGGCGGCGATGCGTTCCTTGGCCTCGGGGCCGAGATTGGCGCCGGACCGGATGAAGCTGGTGTGGGTGCGCTCGAGGACGCGCATCTGCTCGGCGTCGAGGCCGAGGCTGTCGCGGCTCTCCCAAATTCGATCCACTCGGCGCAACAGGTGCTCGTTGCG